>DCUC01000058.1:15856-16242 GCA_002329705.1 Caryophanales bacterium UBA1424 | reverse complement strand
CTAATGCGCCGCAGGTCCATCAATCAGCGAGGCTTTAAAGGCCCCTTTTATGCTCCGAAGATGCCTTCGAAGCACGAATTCGGTATTAGCCAAAGTTTCCCTCGGTTATCCCCAACTGAAAGGCAGGTTACCTACGTGTNNCACGCCGCCAGCGTTCACCCTGAGCCAGGATCAAACTCTCAAAAGTTTTTATCTAGTTCAAAATTATTATTCTGGTTTATTTGTATATTATTAAAAAATTGACGTTAATGTTGTTTGTACATCTGTTCAGTTTTCAAAGATCAGCTGCATGCTATACGCTAGTATAGGCCCTCTCGGGTCAAATCGCATGCTTAGATAATGTATCATTCATACTTATAAAGTGTCAAGAACAAAAACTTATTTTT
>DCUC01000058.1:6069-15760 GCA_002329705.1 Caryophanales bacterium UBA1424 | reverse complement strand
GCGCATGACGCCGGCCTTTGTTTGACGATTGATAAGAGTTTAGACAGCCTTTTTCCAAAGACCGTGTAAATTGCAATATTCGTAAGCGGCAACCGCTACTTCGCCTTCGACGAGACAAAAGGTGGCTTTGGGCTCTTGACCGGGCTCCAATTTCGTCCGGCGGATGCCGAGATTGGTCTCGAGATGAATCCACTGAATGAAGTGCTCAGGGAGCATCGGATGAGTGACGGAACCGACTTTGACGATGACTTTGTGACCTTCGACTTTGACTTCGGGGATGTGTTTCTCAAGGGCGACGTTTTCCTGAGTGTCGGCCTCGACTTCTTCCATCTCCTGTCCGCAGCAAATCATCGGCACGCCGCTATCGACAATCGACTCAACGAAATTACCACAGATGGGGCACATAAAGAATTTTGACATTTTGTTACCTCTCTTTTCCTAAAATATATTTTACCTTGTTTTAAAAGGTGTTTGAACAACAATAGTAAATTTTTTGTCTAGCGGCGGCTCACGCGCGAAAGAATCATAGCTATGCGCATGAACATGTAGATGAAGTCGATGTAGATGTTAAATGCACAATAGAGAGCGAGATTTTTGCTCGCCTGACCGCTCTCGCTGATGCGGCGAATGCGCCACACATCAAAGGCGGTGATGAGCATGATGGCCCCGAACGAGGCAAATGTGACAATCCAGCCGAGTTGATCGCTTCCGATAAACCAGTTAATCAAAGATAAAAAGATTGAACCGATTAAAAGGCCCATGCCGACGATTAATAAACCTGAGAGGTTGACCTTTGAAAAATAGCCGACCGCGGCCATCGCGCCAAAGACGAGGCACGTCAGGCCAAAAGTCATGCCGATGAGATACCAATCCATCGTCAGTGTTAACGTCGAGAGTAAAATGCCCATCGTAATTGTGTATAGGGCAAAGGGAATAATCAGATTCCCGCCGCGGCGAAAGACGCCAAAAGTAATCCAGAAGATGAGGACGATTTGTAAAATCGAAGCCCCGATGATAAGTCCTAGATAAGTGTCGCTGGCGACATCGATGGGAATGACGCTCGTAAACAGATAGCCGGTCAGCAAGGCGACGGCTGCCGTAACTAAGAAGCCGATGGCGGCATAGCCAAAGACCGTGCCGAGAAATTTACTTCCCGTCGCGGATTGTACCTCTGGTTCATATGTCCGGTAATTATTCAATGTCTGCACCTCCTAAATCATGTTGTTGATCAGCTCTTTAAACGATTCAATACTGAGCGAGGCGCCGCCGACTAGGGCGCCATCGATATCGGCCGTCGAAAGATATGTTTTAATATTTTCCGGTTTGACGGAACCGCCGTAGAGAATGCGAATCTGTTCAGCGACTTCGCCATACTTTTCGCGCAGCAATCCGCGAATGTAAGAGCAGACGTCCTGAGCGATTTCTGAAGAAGCATTTCTTCCCGTGCCAATCGACCAAACGGGCTCATAGGCGACGACGACTTTGGCGGCATTTTCAGAGCTTATTTCACTAAAACCAGCTGATATTTGCTCTTTTATTACTTTTTTTGTTTCGTTTTTTTCAAATTGAGCCAGCGTTTCGCCGACGCAGTAGACGGGTGTCATCTCGTTGGCGAGAAGGGCTTTGATTTTGAGGTTGCAGCGCTCGCTTGTCTCATTATCATAAGTGCGCCGTTCGGAGTGGCCGATAATCGCCCAGGTAATATTAATTTCCTTAAGCATGGCAATCGAGATTTCACCGGTGTATGCCCCTGAGGGTTGATAGTGGACATTTTGTGAGGCGACGAGCAAATTCGGATTATATTTTTTTACGACCGGAAGAGAGAGATAAGCGGGGGCGACACCGATGTCGATGCCGTGTAGTTCAGCCAGGGCGGAAAGCGCCAGGGAGCCTAAAGCAAAGACCTTGGTTTCTTCGCGGGTCTTATTCATTTTCCAATTGCCAAGCAGGAGTTTTTTTCTCATGTCAATTACCTACTTTAAGATGTCGATGCCGGGCAGATGTCCGTCATTTTCAATCATTTCAAGAGAGGCGCCACCACCGGTGGAAACATGCGAGAAGGCATCTGAGAAGCCGAACTCTTTAACAGCTGCGGCCGAATCGCCACCACCGCAGACGGTGAAAGCGCTCTTCAATTTAGCGATAGCCTGGCAGACGGCAATCGTGCCGCCGGCAAAATCTTTTTGTTCAAAGACACCCATCGGACCATTCCAGAAAACCATCTTGGCTTTGCTGATTTCCTGTTGGAACAAAGCAGCGGTCTTGGGACCGATGTCCATGCCTTCCATCTCGCCGGGAATATTGGCGTCGTCGGTAACGATTTTTTGCGTCCAGCCTTCAAAGGCGTCAGTGGCGATTGAATCAAGGGGCAAAAGAATGCGGCCGTTTGCTTCTTCAAAGCACTTTTTGGCGTATTCTAGCTGATCATCTTCGCACGGCGACTTGCCGATGGTGCGACCTAAGGCTTTCGCGAACGTATAAGCCATCGCTCCGCCGATCAGAATCTTGTCGCATTTCTTAAGAAGTGAGTCGATAACTTTGATTTTATCGGAAACTTTAAAACCGCCGAGGATAGCAATGTAAGGGCGGTCGCCGTCTTTAACTTCGACACAGCGGGTCAGATTGCGGACTTCTTTTTCGACGAGATAGCCGATGGCGACCGGCTTGCCCTGAGCTTTGAGAATTTCCGGGACCCCGTATGTAGAAGCGTGGGCGCGGTGGGCGCTACCAAAGGCATCCATGACGAAAATATCGATGTTTTCAGCCCATTTCTTGGCGAGTTCAGGATCATTTTTTTCCTCGCCTTTTTCGTAGCGAGTATTTTCCATTAAAACGACTTCACCGGGTTCGACGACACCCATAAAAAACTTGGCTTTTTCGCCGGTTGTATCCGGGCAGAAAGCGACGGGTACGCGAAGGATTTCACCTAAGCGGGCTGCCACCGGGCGCAAGCTGTTTTTCTTCTTCTGCGCTTCGACGACTTCCGGCGCTTCCTTGTGTTTGATTTTGCCGAGGTGCGAAAGCAGGATGACTCTCGCGCCATGCGAGATGAGCATCTTGATTGTCGGGGCGGCTTGGACGATGCGGTTATCGTCGCGGATTTCGCCGTCCTTAAGAGGTACGTTAAAATCGACGCGGACTAAAACGCGCTTACCTTTGAGATCGCTTAATTGATCAATCGTGAGCATAATTATGCCTCCTTATAAACAAAAAGGTGCCTTTGCTAAAGCACCCTTTGTCAGCAACTTATTTTAAACCTAAAACCTTGGCCATTTCCTTGGCAATGCGCAAGTATTGGCAGGTATAGCTGTACTCGTTGTCGTACCAGGCGACGACTTTGACGAACTGCTGGCCATCAGGATTGGTGAAGACCGCGGTTTGCGTGGCGTCGAAGATTGAGCCGGCTGTGGCGCCGATGATGTCGCTCGAGACGATTTCGTCCTCGGTATAAGCAAGGACGTCTTTGAGATAAGTGTCGGCCGCTTCTTTCATCGCCGCGTTGATTTCTTCGACGGTGACATCTTTATTAAGGAGCAGCGAGAGATCGACTAAGGAACCATCGATGACCGGAACGCGGAGGGCACCGCCTTGAAGGCGACCCTTGAGTTCGGGAATGACGAGGTTGATGGCTTTGGCGGCGCCGGTCGTCGTCGGAACGATGTTGGCGGCGGCAGCGCGGCCGCGGCGGCTGTTGCCTTTTTTAACTAAGTCGAGAGTTGTCTGGTCATTGGTATAGGCGTGGACGGTTGTCATGTAGCCGCCTTTAATACCGAATTTGTCGACGAGAACTTTGGCAACCGGAGCTAAGCAGTTGGTCGTGCAGGAAGCGCCGGAGATGACGGTCATGTCCTTTGTTAGTTTGCCTTCGTTAACGCCGTAGACGAAGGTCGGAGTCTCTTTATCGGCGGGAGCGGAGATGACGACACCTTTCACACCACCTTCGGTAATATGAACGGCGGCATCGGCTTTACCTTTGAAACGGCCGGTGCACTCCAAGACGAGCTCGGCGCCGTAATCAGACCATTTGATCAGCTTGGGATCAGGCTGGCCGATAACAGGGATAGCTTTGCCCTTGTAAACAATTGCGTTTTTTTCGACATCGACGGTGATGTCATCGACACCGAAGCGCTTATGCGCGGTATCGTACTTGAGAAGATAGGCTAGTGAAGCCGCATCCGCCAAGTCATTGATGGCGACGACTTCGAATTCGCCGGTCTCGTATGCCCTTCTGAAGGCGAGACGGCCGATTCTTCCGAATCCATTTATAGCGACTTTGATTGACATATATATGTCCTCCTTTTTTTCTACCGCGTTTATTATATAAGAATTAGGTCGATTATTTAAGTAAAATCACTTTGTAAGCGTTTACGATTTTTTTATCTGAGACTCAGCAAAGGCATAAAACAAGAGTTTTATACATAAGGAAATGAGGTTATTCCGCGAAAGAGGGTCTCGAGATTAATTTCGAAGGCAAAGGCGATTTTTTCCAAAACCTTCAAAGAAGGATTGCGGCGCCCATTTTCTAAATCGGAGAGATAATTGCGGTTTAAGCTGGCGCGAAAGGCCATCTCCTCCTGATTCCAGCCGCGAGCCCGACGCAAAGCGGCAATTTTTTGTCCGAGCTGCAGATTAGTTTTCATCATCATCCCCTCGATAGCGCTTAGCGAGAACGCGGAGAGCGCGGAAGATATGATTGACATTTGATTTTGTCACGACTTTATCCATCTTCTCGCTGAGCATGGCAGCCAACTCTTCCATCGTCGCGTCTTCATTTTGCAAGCGAATTTCAGCCAGAAGGCGCTGCTTCTCATTAGCGAGATTTTTCACGCCGAGAATTTTGTCAATCGTCCGCAGGTCATCGAGCTGACGGGCCGCTGAAGTCAGCGTTTTCTCGTAATTGGCGGTGTCGAGATTTTGCAGGCGATTGCCAATGTTGGCAAATTCGCGGTCAATACGAATATTTTCGAATTCGAGACTTGAAGCCGTGGCACCCATCAAAATGAGAAAATCAGCGATCTGGTCGGACTTTTTAAGATAGATGACAAACTGCTCGCGCCGCTTGATGGTCTTGGGACTAAAGCTTCCGCCCTTGTATTTGGCGATTAACTTTAAAAACCATTTCGCGTAGTTTTCGTCATTGAGAGCAATCTCAAAGTGGTAGTTGGAACTGCGCGGGCTGTTGACCGAACCGGAGGCGAGAAAAGCGCCGGCTAAGTAACCGCCGATCATATCATCATTAAAGACGATATTCTTGGCAATTTTGCCTTCCAAAAAGGAAATTTCCAAATCGCCCATAATATATTCGGCTTCCTGATCGATGATGATGTTGTAAGTAATACGGCGTTTAAACTTCATTGTTTTCTCATAAGAGAAACGGATATTGATGCCATATATTTGCTGTATGATTTGATAGATGAATTTCGCTATTTTGGCGTTTTCGGTTTGTAAAAGAATCGCAACGCAGCGATTCTTGATTTCCATGCGACCGTTGACCTTGATGAACGCCGAGACTAAGGCGCGGAGACGCTCTTCGGTAAAAGGTTTGGTGACAATCTCTTCTTTAACTTTGCGGGTAAACGAAAGCGTCGGTCTCACTTTTTAAATTTTCCGATATCGCGGTGTAAGCAAAGGGTTCGGTAATTGGCGGCGTATTTACTGGCCAGATATTGCGCGATGACAACCGAGCGGTGCTGACCCCCGCTGCAGCCGATGCCGACGACAAAGAAATTACGGTCTTCGGCGCGGACCTTGGCGAGATAATAATCAAGGTATTTTTCAATATTTTTAATCAGTTCTTTGGCTTCTTTGTCTTCGAGGACGAACTTCTTGACGGGCTCATCGAGACCGGTCATGTCTTTTAATTCGCTAATCCAATAAGGATTAGGAACGATGCGGGTATCAAAAATCATCTCGACATCATTGGGCACGCCGTGCTTGAAGCCAAAGGAGACGAAGCTAATCGTCAGGTTGCCGCTTTCCATGCCCTGTATGTTGGTAAAGATGAATTTGCGGAGTTCAGTCGCCGTCTTGCCGGTCGTATCGACATACATATCGACATCCTTTTTCAAGACATCCATGATTTTGCGGTCGCGTTCGAGGGAATCGGCGAGCGATAATCCGTGAGCTTGCGCCGGATGGATGTGGCGCGTCAAACGAAAGCGCGTCAATAATTCGGCTTCAGAAGCATCAAGAGCTAAGAAAGTGACGCGGAAATTGGTATTTTTACGGGCGGCCTGAGCGGCTTTTAAAGCCTCATCAATAGCCACGACGACGACGGTTCGCCGATAGCGGACCGGATCATCTTCAAATGCTTTATAAAGCTTAGGAATAACGGAAAAAGGGACATTTTCGACGATGTAATAATCCATTTCTTCGAATGTCCTTACGGCAGTTGATTTTCCGGCTCCCGAGACGCCGGTCAAGATAATTAAGTCAATCATAAAACATTCCTATATATAAAATATAATAACACACGAGGTGACAAAATATACCGAAATAACACTTATTTCCGTATCGTTTGCAATTAAAAAGCGACAAATTGATTGCCGCTTAAAAAATAAATGTGGATTATTTTTTGGCTTTGATGTAGCGGATGGCGCTGGTGGCCGCAATGCAGCCATCGCCGGCCGCTGTCACCAGCTGCCGAAGTTTCTTATCGGTCGTATCTCCGGCCGCCAATAAGCCGGGAACATTCGTTTCCATGTCCTTATTGACGACGAGATAGCCGTTGCGCGTCTCGACTTTTAGATTAGCGAGAAATTCCGTCAGTGTTTTTTGCCCGATATAAGGAAAGACGGCACTGACTTTAATTTCTTGTTCGTCATTGGTGTCTAGGTCCATGACGATGATGCTTTCGACGTGATCGTGACCTTTTATTGTCATAACATCGCTTTTAGCGATGAGATTGATGTTGCTGCGGCTCAGAACGTGCGAGAGTTTATCCGATTCGATTTCCTTGACGCTGGCTTTGCTAATCAAATGAACGGTTTGAGCGATTCCGGAGAGATATATCGCTTCTTCAAGAGCCGTATCAAGATAGCCGACGACCGCGACTTCTTTATTGCGATAAAGGGGGCCGTCACAAGTCGCGCAGTACGAGACGCCGCGATTAAGAAATTCCTTCTCGCCGGGAATGCCCAGCTGCTTTTCAATCGTTCCGGTCGCGATGATGACGACTTTCGCGCGAATCATGTGCTCTTCGGTCTCCACTAAAAAGAGTCCGTCATCTTGTTTTGTGACATTGATGACGCTTCCGTATTCGAGTTCGATATCGTTTTTAGTGGCCTGTTCCATAAGTTTATAGGCGAGTTCAGGTCCGCTGATGGCCTCAAAGCCCGGATAGTTGTAGATTTCACCGAGTTTGGCCAGTTTCCCGCCGAAGACATTGCGGTCGATGGCCATGACGCTTAAATTGCTGCGCTTGACATAAAGACCGGCTGTGATGCCGGCGATTCCGCCGCCGATGATGGCGACATCAATTTGTTTTTCCATGGTTAATCACCTCAAAGAATTCATTAAAAGAGTCGATATAATAGGTTGGTTTTGCTTCAGGAGGGAGATCGCGGGGGGTCCATGTGACCAAGGCGACATCGATTCCGGCATTTTGCGCGGTCAGATAATCGGTGAGCGTGTCGCCGACATATAAGACATCGCGCTTATCGTCAACAGCAAAATGTTTCATCGCTTGAAAAATGCCCTCTGGATTCGGTTTGGCTTCTTTTACATCGTCATGAGCGATTAAAAGGTCAAACACACCATCGAGGTCGATAAGTTTTAAAGTGTATTCAGCGGGATAGCGATGCTTGGATGTAACGATGCCGATTTTAATTCCGCGAGCGTGGAGTTTTTCGGCCAATTCACGCACAAAAGGAAAGGCTTTGGCAAATTTTTGATAATTTGGCAACGATATTCGCTGATACTCTTTAAAAGCATAATCAAAAGTCAAATCAGGAAATTCTTTAGTCAATGTTTGGACAATCGGCGGACCGGAAAAGGTCAGCATATAGTCAATAGTCGGCATATAATCGGGGCGATAAAGACGATACATTTCAATAAAAGTCGCCACGATCATCCCATCGGTATCGGCGATGGTGCCGTCCATATCAAAAAGTACGAGTTTATACATGATTAATTACACCGTTTCGTAAGTCCGCGGTTCAAGATTCTTTTTCTTGCGAACAAAGTCGTAGACGTGGAAAGCGACGATGCCGAGGACGCCGACACCGATTAAAATGAACGAGGAAATCCACGACTGCCCATATTCAAAGTCTGCCGAGCGGAGCGGCTCCATAATTGCTCTTGTCGCGCCATACCAGATGAGATAAGCCATCGATAAATCGCCGAGCGAGAGCCATTTGCGTAGCCCCTTGCCCACCCCATAGGTAATCAGGAAGTAGCCGGCGAGATTACTGATCGATTCAATCAAGAATAGCGGCACATATATATTTCCGGCAGCGGCCGGTCCGTCTGTTGAACTAAAGGCCATGTTATTGGAAATAATCGACGGCAAGAAGCTCCACGACGAAGCCGCGACTTCCAAACCATGCACTTCAATATTGAAGAAATTGCCCCAGCGGCCGATGGCCTGGGCGATTAAAATAGCCGGGACGATGACGTCCATCGCCCAGCGAATGTTGACGTATTTGCGGCGCACGAGCATAAAAGTGACGCCGGCGATAATACCAAGAATCGCGCCGCCCATAATTGCCAAGCCACCATCCCACACTTGTAAGACGGCGAGGAAATCATTGGCGTATCGGTCGAATTCCAAAACATAGCAGTACCACAGACGGGCTCCGACTAACCCGGCCGGAAAGGCGACATAAAATGTCGAGTCAAGAATGCCGTGGCGTTTAAATTTTTTAAAAAAGAAGTGATCGCTGACGAAGTAGACGATGACGGCGCCGCTGACGATTAGAATGCCATAAAAAGCGACGGCAAACTGGGCCGTGCGATTAAAGGGATCAACAAATCCTTCGGTGAGCGAGATGCGGTTGACGAGCGGATAAGTCAGATAGTCGGCAATTCCTTCGGTGGCCAGCGCCAAAAAGATGATGATGACCGGGATGGCAATATACATGACGAGGCGAACTATTTTAAGAATGTTGGCTCCTAATGTCGGTTTGTAAAAATTTAGACCAAAAGCCGCATATAGCGATGATAATCCAAGGATGAAGACAAAACTTCCAATAAGGGCCATCGCGTATTCGCCTCCGCGAAGATTCCAACCCTTCGCAAGGATGAGTCCCAGCATCGCCAAAAAGGCAAAAAGCGCGGCGCCGCCGATCGCGGAGAAAATCTTGATTAAATCCTGACGCGATAATGATGTCGCGCTTTCATTTTTGACAATTTTCTTTAACGTTAGATGTAAAAAGATAAAAGCGGCAATGACGGCGATGAGGCTGATATATCCGAGTGCTTCCATGTTGATTACCTGTTTGAAAGAATAACATTATTGTTGTTGTTCAACAACTCAATTGTTTTTCCCTTTCAGAATGTTCGCCAAATAGTGGCCGGTGTAGGAATCGGGGCAGGCGGCAATTTCTTCAGGCGTGCCCTGAGCGATAATCTGACCACCGGCATCGCCGCCATCTTTGCCGATGTCGATGATATGATCGGCCACTTTAATCACATCGAGATTATGTTCGATCACCAGCACGGTGTCCCCGTTATCGACGATTTTCTGCAAAAC
>DCUC01000058.1:4050-6042 GCA_002329705.1 Caryophanales bacterium UBA1424 | reverse complement strand
AAAGCCAATTTGACGCGCTGGGCTTCACCGCCGCTCAATGTCGTAGCCTGCTGGCCAAGTTTGATGTAACCTAAACCAACATCAAAAAGGGTCTGGAGTTTACGCCGGATTTTGGGGCGGTTTTCAAAAAATGACAATGAATCTTCGACGGTCATCTCGAGCACTTCATAGATATTTTTGCCCTTATAAGTGACTTGTAAAGTCTCTTCGTTATAACGCTTGCCATTGCATGAATCGCAGCGCACATAGACATCGGGCAAAAAGTTCATCGGAATCCGCGTGACGCCGGCTCCTTGGCAATTTTCGCAACGTCCGCCGATGACATTAAAAGAGAAGCGACCTTTATCAAATCCCCGGGCCCGCGCTTCAATCGTCTCGGCAAACAAGGCGCGAATGTCATCAAATACTTTCGTATAGGTCGCCGGATTGCTCCTGGGTGTGCGGCCGATGGGCTCTTGCGAAACATTGACGACCTTATCAATATTTTCTAAACCAAAAATATCATCGTGCTCACCCGGAAAATTATCGATGCCGTTAAGGCGTTTTTCAATCGCGCGATTAAGCGTCTGCGAGACGAGCGAAGATTTTCCGCTGCCAGAGACACCAGTGACGGCAATGAACTTACCTAAAGGAAAATCGACAGTAATATTTTTTAAGTTGTTGCAACGCGCTCCTTTGACAGTCACAAAGCGGCCATTGCCTTTTCTTCTTGCGGAGGGAACTTCGATTTTTTTGCGACCCGAGAGATAATCGCCGGTGATCGATTTTTTGTTGTCGATAATAGCCTGAAGATTTCCTTGCGCGACTATGTAGCCGCCGTGAATACCGGCGCCGGGTCCGATATCGACAATATGATCGGCGGCGCGAATCGTCTCCTCGTCGTGTTCGACGACGATTAAGGAGTTGCCTAAATCGCGCATCGATTTAAGCGTCGCCAGCAATTTNNCTCGGCTCATCAAGAACATATAAGACGCCGGAAAGGCGGCTGCCGATCTGCGTGGCCAGACGAATTCTCTGGGCTTCACCGCCGCTGAGCGTCATCGACATGCGCGAAAGAGTTAAATAATCGAGACCGACATCGCTTAAAAACTGCGTGCGATTGCGAATTTCTTTAATGACGAGCTGACCGATTTCTTTCTCGTTGGGCGTCAACACCTCATCGAGCTCAGCTATGTATTTAAGCAATTTTTTAATCGGCAAGGTCGTCACTTCATAAATATTGAGTTGATTGATGCGAACGGCGAGAACCTGATTATTCAACCGCGCTCCGTGGCACTCGGTGCATTCGCTGTCGCGCATATATATTTCGTAATAGTCGCGCATCATTGAGCTTGTCGTCTCGAGGTAGAGGCGATCTATTTTTGTTTTGATGCCCTCGATATAGCCAGAGCGATGATTTTTGTTGCCGCTGACGGATGTAATCACATAAGTAAAAGGCTTATCGCTTCCGTAAAAGACGATTTTCTTTTGATAATCGCTTAAGTTTTTAAAGGGTATGTTTAAATCGATTTTATATTGTTCGCATAAGTATTTAAACTCCTGCCAATCGATATTTTTACTGTAGACGACATTTTTGTAATAGCGAATCGCGCCTTGCATGATTGATAAGTTATCATTCGGCACGAGCAAATCAAAAGCCGCCTCGCGATTAATGCCAAGTCCTTTGCATTTCGGACAATAGCCAAGGGGAGCGTTAAATGAAAAGAGGCGCGGTTCGAGTTTCGGCACCGAAAAACCGCAGTATTTGCAGCTGTGATGCTGACTGAGGAGCCTCTCTTCTTTATCGGTCAATAAAATAACGTAACCGTGCGACCAGTCCAAAGCTAGTTCAATCGCATCAAAAATGCGCGTCCGAATGTCGGTTTTTACAATTAGGCGATCGATGACGATATCAATTGTGTGGCGCTTATTCTTTTCTAATTCGGGCACTTCATCAATCCGTAAAAGCACGCCGTCAACGCGAAGTCTTTCAAACCCCTGCTGACGAATCTT
>DCUC01000058.1:0-3994 GCA_002329705.1 Caryophanales bacterium UBA1424 | reverse complement strand
CAGTAAGGAACGCCGATGCGAGCAAAAAGAAGGCGCAGATAGTCATAGATTTCCGTCACGGTTCCCACCGTCGAACGGGGATTGTGCGAAGTTGTCTTTTGATCGATTGAGATGGCGGGTGACAAGCCTTCGATCGAATCGACATCGGGTTTATCGACATTTCCCAAAAACTGCCGGGCATAACTCGACAGGCTTTCGACATAACGGCGTTGTCCTTCGCTATAAATCGTGTCAAAGGCCAGTGTTGTTTTGCCGCTTCCGGAAAGGCCGGTGAAGACGACCAGAGCGTTTTTGGGGATTTCGAGATCGATGTTTTTAAGATTGTTCTCGCGGGCCCCTTTGACGAAAATAGTTTTTTGTTCCATGGCTTGCCTCAAAATATTATTTTAACATTTCTTGCCCGCGCATACTAATAAGACACTATTAAATGGCAAAAGTTTTTCCGGGAAAAACAGTTACTATTATTGTGGAAAAAGATAAAGGATAGATTATAATATTATTGCTTTACATGGCGGGACGTAGCGCAGCTTGGTAGCGCACTACCTTGGGGTGGTAGGGGTCGAGGGTTCAAATCCCTTCGTTCCGACCATTTTTTTATGCTCTTAAACAAGAAAAAACCCGACAAATCATGTGATTCATCGGGTTTTTGCATGTTTTTGACTACTTGAGATTAGAGTCCGAACTTCTTGACTTTTTCCCAGCGTTTTTTGGCATCTTCCGCCGATTTAGCAAGAAGAGCTTCGGCGTGTTCAGGGTTGATATTAGGCAGCTGCGAGAAACGGGTTTCGTTCATCACGAAGTCTCTGAATTTGGTGAAATCGGGTTCTTTGCAGTCGAGCGTGAGGGCCGGCAAACCTTTAGCCTCATTGCGCGGATCATAGCGGAAGGTTGTGAAATAACCGCATTCGACGGCTGCCTTTTCGGTGCGAATCGAGTTGGTCATGCCACCCTTGATACCATGATTGACGCATGGCGAGTAGGCGATGATGAGCGATGGTCCGTCATAGCTCTCAGCTTCTTTGAGAGCTTGAATGGCTTTCATGGCGTTGGCGCCTAGCGCAATCTGGGCGACATAGACGTGGCCGTATGTCATAGCTTGCAAAGCAAGGTTTTTCTTTGAGACGGATTTGCCGCTGGCGGTAAATTTAGCGATGGAACCGACTTGCGAGGATTTTGAAGACTGACCGCCGGTATTGGAATACACTTCGGTGTCGAGGACGAGGACGTTGACATCATCGTTATTGGCAAGGACGTGATCGAGGCCGCCGTAGCCGATATCGTAAGCCCAGCCGTCACCGCCGACGATCCAAACTGATTTGTCGACGAGGTCGCGTTCGTGGGCCAGGAGGCGTTTGATATTATCGTCTTTGCTGGCTTTGACAAGGCGGACGAGTTCGGGGACGATCTTGCGCGCTTCATCTCTGTTCTTGATGTTTTCAAGATACTTGCGGGCGATTTCTTTGAGTTCTTCTTCAACTAAATTGCTGGCAAGCGCTTCATCGAGAATTCTTGAGATTAAACTCAATTTATAATCGGTGGCGAGGCGCATGCCGAAACCGAATTCGGCATTATCTTCAAAGAGCGAATTGGCCCAGGCCACGCCTTCGCCATTTGCGTCTTTAACAAAGGGCGTAAGCGGAGTCGAACCACAGTAGATGGATGTACATCCCGTCGCATTGGCGATGAGCATATCACGGCCAAAGAGTTGAGAGGCCAGGCGGTAATACGGCGTTTCGCCGCAGCCCGCACATGCGCCTGAAACTTCCATGTAGGGCATCAGGAAACCGACGCCTTTGACAGTATTAAGCGGGAATTTATCACTTTTATAAGTCGTGTGTTTATATAGATAGTCAGCGCCTTCTTCCTGAGCGAACTGACCTTTGGCTTCAACCATCTCGAGGGCGATGCGTCCGGCTTTATTGGCCAGACATTCGGCGACGCAGACACCGCAGCCGACGCAGTTTTGCGTCGATACCTGAATGCGGAATTTGAGACCTTTGACACTCGGACCGACGGCGTCGCGGACATCATTTTTGACGATATCGGGAGCTTTGGCGAGTTCTTCCTCATTAATGAGGAAAGGACGGATAGTTGCGTGGGGGCAGACAAACGAGCAAGTGTTGCACTGAATGCAGTTTTCCTTAATCCAGTGCGGAACCATATCGGCGATGCTGCGCTTTTCTTTAAAGGTGATATTATTATCCATCGTGCCATCGAGTAATTCGTGTTCGGTGAACTTGCTGACCGGAATCGTATCGCCGTCAAGGGAACCGACGACATCGACATAATTATCAAAATAGTCATCTCCGGTTTTGATATGGATGCGCTTATATGGCAGTTCAACCCATTTCGGATCGACTTTGACTTCGCGAAGTCCCTGGGTGCCGGCATCAATCGCGCGATTGTTCATATCGACGACATCCTGGCCTTTTTTACCATAGGCCTTCAAGACGAGCTTTTTCATCCAGGTGACAGCCTTTTCATAAGGCATTATCGTCTGATTGAGATAAAAGAAGCTGGCCTGGAGAATCGTGTTGGTATGGCGTCCCAAACCGACTTCGCGGGCGATCTTATTGGCATCGATGACATAGAACTTGGCGTTTTTCTTCGCTAACTGATGTTTGACGCGGTTAGGCATCATGGCGATGAGGGCTTCATCGCTCATATCGGTATTGAGAAGGAAAACACCGCCTTTTTTCAAATTCTTCAGCATGTCAAACTTCATGACATAAGTATCGAGCGAGCAGCTGATGAAATCGGCATTGCCGATAAAATAGGTTGAATGAATCGGGGATTTGCCAAAGCGGAGGTGCGAACGCGTGACGCCGCCGGCTTTGCGCGAATCGTATTGGAAATATGCCTGAGCGTACTGGCCGGTCGCATCGCCGATAATCTTAATCGAGGATTTATTCGCCGAAACAGTGCCATCGCTTCCTAAACCGTAGAACAGGCAGGAGGTGTAGTCGGTAACCGGGTGAAAGTCTTCATCGACGGCCAGTGAGCGGTTGGTGACATCATCAACGATGCCGATAGTGAAATCATGGAACGGTTTGCCTTTAAGCATATCATAGACGGCTTTAACATCGCGGGGCGGGACATCCTTGCTCGATAAGCCATAACGGCCGCCATAGACGGCGATATCGCGTCCTTCTTGGCGAAGGGCGGTCACGACATCGAGATAGAGGGGTTCGCCGGGAGCGCCGATTTCCTTGGTGCGATCCAAGACGGCGATGCGCTTGACGCTGTGGGGAATGACGCTGACGAGGTGTTTGGCCGAGAACGGGCGATAGAGATGAACTTTTACCAAGCCGACTTTTGCGCCGTTTTTGCGCAGTTCATCGATGACTTCGATTGTCGTTTCGGTGACTGAACCCATCGCGATGACGATATCTTCGGCGTGTTCATCACCGTAATATGTAAATGGCGCGTAATGACGTCCGGTTAATCTCGTCGCTTCTTTAAAATACTTTTCGGCATACTCGAGTACTTTCGCATAATGCGAGTTCTGGGCTTCGCGACCCTGAAAATAAATATCTTCGTTTTCTGCACCGCCGCGAGTGACGGGATGGGTGTGGGGATTTAATGCGCGAGCTTTAAACTTTTCGACTTTATCAAGCGGGAGGAGTTTTTTCCATTCGGCGTCATCGACAAGTTCGATGTTTTGGATTTCGTGCGAGGTTCTGAAGCCATCGAAGAAATGGAGGACGGGGGCTTCGGCGTCAATGGCGATTAAATGGGCCAGAGGAGCCAGGTCGGCGACTTCCTGAACGCTGTGCGAAGACATGATGGTAATACCCGTCTGACGGACGGCGTAAATGTCCTGGTGATCGCCAAAAATAGAAAGGGCGCGCGTCGCGATGCTGCGCGCCGAGACGTGCAACACGGCGGGTAATAACTCGCCGCACCATTTATAGATGTTGGGGACCATTAAAAGCAAGCCTTGGCTCGCTGTATAAGATGAAGCAAAGGCTCCGCCCTGCAAGGCGCCGTGAAC
>DCUC01000059.1 GCA_002329705.1 Caryophanales bacterium UBA1424 | reverse complement strand
CCTCTGCGCTGGGCGAGAGCGACAAAAAGAATATCAATGATGTTTTCCTGCACTACGCGTGAGCGAGTTGAAAAACTGCGAAAGCCTTTGCCTAAAGAGGAATGCTGAATATTGATATTACATGTCTTTGTCAGGGTGTTTTCACCATATTTCGTAATGGAGATGCATTTAATGCGACGATCGGCGGCAATCTCGGCTGCCGCGATGATATCTTTTGTCTCGCCCGAGTAAGAAAGGAAGATGGCGGCGTCTTCGGCGTTTAAGGTTGCGGCTGACAAAATTTGCGAATGCGGAGTGTCGTAAAGACGGCAATTGATGCCGAGGCGATCAAATTTAAAAAGAGCATCTTGAGCGGCGATTAAAGATCCGCTTAGGGCGTAGATGGCGACGCGGTTTGCGGTGTTGATAGCATTGACGGCGCGTTCGACACACTTCTCATCAACGATTTTTAAGGTGCTCATCAAAGCTTCGATGTTGAGCTTGCTGACCATATCGATGGTCTGGCGAATCGTCGACTCTTTCGGCGTCTTATTATCGATATCATAAATGTTATCTTCAGAAAGGGTGTTGCTGACGACATCATGATAGAGGCTCTTAATAAAATCGCGATATCCTTTGAAGCCGAGCAGATTGGCAAAGCGGATAATCGTGGCCGTCGAACTCTTGCTTTTTTTGGCGAGTTCGCTGATGGTCATCTGAATGACTTCTTCCTGGTGATCTAAAACATAGCGGGCCACTTTGCCGACTTGTTTGGAAAAGGAATCGAGCGATTCGTTAATTCTGACGATGCAGTTATTCATGAGCGATCTCCCTTCGTTAATTCCAAAAACAAAATTGTAATAAAAAAGCGCGGATTTGCGACAATTACCGCGCTTTTTGTATGTTTTTATTTTGCGATGGCTTTGACGACGCGAACCGCGGTGCCCGACATTGACACTCCGATTGTCCCGTCGTTGAGATTTCTCGTCGTTTCAACATCGACGCCGATCAAGGCATCGGCCCCGAGCCGGACAGCCTTGTTAATCAGCGCTTCTTTGATTTCGTTTTTGACTTCTTCAATGCGGTCGGAGATGGCGTGAAGTCTTTCGCCCGTCCAACCGGCGAACATATCGCTTATGCCTTTGATGCCCGTTGAAATGCTGATGCCAAAAATACTCTCTTCAAAAACGATATCAAGATATTGGGTGATGATATATCCTTCCAATTGATGTGTCGTCGTAATCAGAAAGTCTTTCATATTTCTATCCCCTTTAAAATATTTGCGACTAACACACTAACAAATAATCAAATCGTTTCGGCGATTTGCCGAGCCAAAGTTTTAAGAGCTTCAAGTTGATTGCTTTTAAGCGCGGATTTAATCGTGAATTTCTCCTGATTAATAATGCGCGCATTTTTCAGTTTGCTGATTTGGGCGCGAATGAGGTTGTCGGCGGCTGGTGCCCACGAGCCGTTTTCGATGATGGCAAAAGTGCGGTTAGCAACTCCGGTGGCAACTATGTCGGTGACGAGCGTCTCCATTTTCGGAAAGACGCGGAAATTGTATGTCGCCGATATTAAAACGACGTGCGAGTAGCGAAAGATATCGCTGAGGATAAACGAGGGGTCAACCGATGAGACATTGTGCATGACGATGTTCTTGACACCCAAGTCAGCGAGATAACCAGCCAAAATATCAGCGGCTTCT
The DNA here is from genome assembly GCA_002329705.1 of Caryophanales bacterium UBA1424. Taxonomy (GTDB): domain Bacteria; phylum Bacillota_I; class Bacilli_A; order RFN20; family CAG-826; genus UBA1424. Next base: position 1,203 of record DCUC01000059.1, on the reverse strand, counting down.
TCCGTGTTTCCATATATGGAACCGACGGCGATTACCACGCCCTTTTCTTCGGGGGCATATGATGCCCACAGGCGGTATTTTTTAAAATACGAGGCGATGTCATCGCGCCATAAAGGGCCGTGAAGAGGGAGAACCATATTTATTTTCAGTTGTGCGATTTTATTTAATAACGATAGCGTCTGCATTCCGTATTTTCCGATGATATTTGTATAGTAGCGGCGGCCTTCATCTAACCATAATTTCTCAAAATGCTCGGCATCGGTGAATAGGCTTCCCTCGATCGTGCCGAATGTTCCAAAGGCATCCGCGGAGAAAAGAAGCCCTGACTTTTCTTCATAGGTGACCATCACCTCCGGCCAATGGACCATCGGAGCCATAAAAAACCTGAGCGTTCCCTTGCCGATGCTGAGAGTATCGCCTTCTTTGACTTCGACGAATTGTCCGCGTAAATCCACACCATAGAATTGATCAAGGAAGCGAAAAGTCGTCTTGTTTCCGACTAAAATCACTTCCGGATAAGTTCTGAAAATATCGACGATTAAGGCGCAGTGGTCGGGTTCCATGTGATTGATGACGAGATAATCGAGTTTGCGACCGGCTAAAGCGGCTGCGACATTTTCCATGAATTGCTGGCCGCCCGAGCGGTCGACGGTGTCGAGTAAGACCGTTTTGTCATCGATTAGTAAAAAAGAATTATATGCCATCCCCTTGGTGAGCGGATGGGTGTTTTCAAATCTGGTGATGCGATGGTCGTTGACGCCGACATAATATAAACCATCATCTATTTTTCTTGCGTTATGCATAAAAATCTCCTTTATCTCGACAAAAAAATTATACTGACTGAGCTGCTAATTAACAATTGTTATGGCCAAAAAACAGGCTGCCTCAAAAAAAGCCATCAATGACTGACATCATTAGGCTTTTCTTTTTTTGTTCGGTCAAAACATTTAAACCAGACGACTAATCCGGCCGTTCCAATGACCGATAAGCCAAAATAGGCATATGAGGCGATGACCAGCGGGCTTCCGATAAAGGATATGCCAATTCTTTGGTGGTTGACGGCTAACTCAAAGGCAATCAAACCATCGATATTTTGGGCTTCTAGATTGGTTTTTGTGCCGTCCGCATCGTAAGCGTCGATGCGATATCCGGGGTAGTAAATTAACGGCATCTGAACGAGGCTATCTTCTAAGGGCGTGACGC
>DCUC01000043.1:2675-2819 GCA_002329705.1 Caryophanales bacterium UBA1424 | reverse complement strand
CGGGATTGGCGAATGGACTAAAGAAGATATCAAAACCAAGCTGTGGCCTATTTCTCCACTATCGGAGATGTGGGGTATCTCGGGCCACCTTGAAAAACGACTGAATGAAATCGGCATTGAAACAATCGGGGAACTCGCCAATGC
>DCUC01000043.1:1823-2562 GCA_002329705.1 Caryophanales bacterium UBA1424 | reverse complement strand
CGCCTTCGCCTCGAAGGAAAAAAGACGGGCTTGGTCGCGTTGGGAATCGGCTACTCTTATTCGTTCGGCGGTGGATTTTCACGTCAGTTAACTCTTGTTAAGTCGACGAGCGAGAATGATTTGATTTTTGACGGTCTGATGACTCTTTTTCGTAAATTTTGCGAAGATAAGCCGATTCGCCGAGTAGACATTTCCTTTGGAAAACTTAGTTTTGATGATTTTGACCAGCTTGATCTTTTTGACGAGACTAACAGGCAAGCGAACAAAAGGGAGCTGCGCAAGGCCCTTGATGAAATNNATCAAACGCCATGCCCAAATTGGAGGACACCGTAAATGAGTGGCCGCGGAATGAAGAAATGGCGGCCTTTTTCTTCTTTAGAAGAACAGAAGCCCTCGTTGCAACAGATGAAATATCAAAAAGGCAAGTGCCCCAAGCCGCAGATCAGCCGTGATCAGGCCGAAAAAATCGACGGATATCTCCATGATTACAAAGGCAAGTGTTTTCAAATTACCTTCTATGAAGATGGCTATGTTCTGACGCTTGAGGAGGCGATTCAAAAAGTCTCGTGTGAGTCCTGTACAATTAAAACGGAATCAAGGACTATTTCTTTTAACAATCTGATAAATTTAGAAATTTTAAAATAATTCAATAAAACTCAAACATAAATCATTTATATTACGTAGTCATCCCCCGTGACTACACCTCTAGAAGGGCTCGGTTGCCCCCAAAACATTAAAT
>DCUC01000043.1:0-1795 GCA_002329705.1 Caryophanales bacterium UBA1424 | reverse complement strand
ACAAGGAAAAAAGAGATGGCAAGCGAATTAGAACGGGCAATGATCTGTTTGCAAAATGGTGATGTCAAATGTCTTGACGCTATCTATCGATTGACATCAAAAGGAATCTTCACGTTTGTCTTGCCGATCGTCAAGGCTTATGACGTCGCTGAAGATGTGATGCAAAACACCTACATTCGCGCCTACGAAAATATCTCATCGTATACGCCGGGGACCAATCCGCGCAACTGGCTTCTGACCATCGCCAAAAATCTGGCTTTAGGCGAAGTAAAAAAACGCTCGCGCGAAATAAGCTACGACTTCAATGACGAAAACGTCGAGACACAAGGCGTTTATGATCTAAATCCGAACTTAGACACTCCGACCATCGACTTAGCTAATCGCGTTCTTAATGAAGGCGAAATGAATATCGTTCTCTTATATGCCATTGGGGGCTACAAACACCGGGAAATCGCAGAAATGCTGAATCTCCCTTTGGGCACCGTGACAAGTAAGTATAACGCGGCGCTTAAAAAAATCAGGATTGCTTACGAGAAAGAAAATGAAAAGAAGTAAGAAAGAAATCTTAAAAAAGCTCCGCCAAGAAGGCAGTATCATCACTCCTGATATTTTGAACAATGTCTATAAGGCGATCGGCGTCAATCCGATTACCATTAGCGAGAAGGAGAGAATTATCGAGCAGCGCTTAAAAAGCGAGGCCGAAGTTTTTGTTCCACAAAAGAAAGTCGCCGTCTATGCAGCCGAAGAAAAACCGCGTCTCTCTCTTAAAACTCTTTTTCAGCGTCCTCGCTTTGTTTCGGCGTTTGCCACGGCGATGGTCGCCGTTATTCTTTCCGTCACTTTAATCGGATTGAGAATCGGCGGCTTCTTCACCACTGATCCGACCGATACGAGCACTGGGACTGATACCGGGAGTCATCCGGTTACAGTGCCGCAGCCGATTCAAAACGATCAGCAGGTATATTCTGTTGGCGCCGTGACTGCCAATGTCTTATTCGACTTTGTCGAAGACTCCGGCACGAGCGGTGATTTCAGGGCTCTGGTGAACGACGCGGATATCGATGTTGTGATCGGTCAATTCCCGCCTTATCTTGAAACGATTGAACAGCTCATTTCTTCAGATGGAGAATTAGAAACGATCAGCGATATCTCAGAACGAGAAGGATACGATTATAAAGAGACCGTGATTGCCTACGATCTCCTTGGAAGCCATCTAAACTATACTCTTTACTACAATGTTAAAACCCTTTTAGAAGATGGTGAGGAGTCGGCTTATTATTTTTCCGGCATCATCATCTATGGCGATGACACAGAAGAGTATGCCATCGAAGGCCGCCGCATCGTCGANNGTCGAAGAAGATGAAACCAAAGTAGTAATGACTATTCGCTACGATGAGATCAATTACCTTGAATCCACTTATAAAAGTGAAGAAGATGGCTACAAATACAACTTTAAAATCTTTGAAAATGACAATTTGCTCAGCAACACAAAACTAAAAATTGAAACCTCCGAAGGAAAGACAAAACTCAAATTGGATTTCATCGACACCGACGAGAAAAACTCTTATTCATACGACATCTCTATTGAAGATGATACTCACGATATGATTTCCGTTCGCTATCACATTAAGTTAGATAAAGATATATATAACGGAACGATAGAAATTCAAATCGTGACCAATAGCGAGACCGGCGAGTACGAATACGAGATGGTAATCAGGCCAAACGGGCAAGGCCAAGGAACGACCCACACTGAGGGTCGCGGCAATAGCCACGGCGGAAACGGTAACGGCGG
>DCUC01000013.1:8441-8758 GCA_002329705.1 Caryophanales bacterium UBA1424 | reverse complement strand
TCTTTTACCATCGAATTCCAATCGCAGTCAGAAAAGTCCGCTGTCGAACGTTTAGGGACGATTGCCAATACTGGAACCGAACCCGATATCGTCGCTTTTACTCATGACACGACAGCGACCGCGGCGGCAGCCAAACTCTTCGCTCCGATCAGTTATAGCTATGAAGTGAGCAACACCCATAATGCAGAGGCAGTCGGAGCTTTTAACATCGGAGGTGTTTTATATGCTTACCCGAATGTAACCGAGTCAATTACCCTGATGTATGACAAGCGCAAGATTGACGCCGCCGAACTTGCCAGTTTTTCCGCCCTTAAAAC
>DCUC01000013.1:1644-8422 GCA_002329705.1 Caryophanales bacterium UBA1424 | reverse complement strand
CTTTGCACCGATTCGGTTTTATTCGGACCAGATTTCAATCAGCCAGCAAATGTCGATATCGCCACCTCGCAGTCCGTGGCAAATTACACCAGTTTTCTAAATAACTATGCCGGGAATGTCCTTTCGACATCGGCCGAAGGAGCTTTGAGTCTCATTCAGGCCAGCGGGGCAAATTCCGTCGCCGGCTTTGTCTCTTCGCCTTTTATGTATCCACAACTACAAGCTGCCATCGGCGAGCAAAATGCCGGTTTAGCCATTCTGCCTTCAATTGATGGCATCGATCAACGCCCCTTCAGCGGTTTTAAAGGCTATGGTGTCGTGTCGTATTCCAAGCACCCTTCTCTGGCCCAAGATTTCGCCCGTTATCTGACAGCGGAAGATGCCCAGTATTGGCGCCTCGTCCAAAAATCGTATCTTCCTACGCTATCAAGCGACCGCATCGAACAATTCATCGCCGAAGATGAAGCACTCAGCGTCTTCAAACAATCATACGAAAATTCGATGCCGATGCCGACGATTGCGGCGATGGCCAACTTCTGGTCACCGATGCAGACGGCGTGTACTAATCTCTGGAAGATGGCCGGTTCGGCCACCATTTCTAGTGTCGAGGAAAAACTCGAGGAGGTGACGAGCCGAATTCTCAACGGCTGATATGACTCAAAAAGAGCGCTTCGCCAATCAAATAAGCAAAAATCGTTTCGCGCGATTGTCCGAGTCGCTTCTTTATCCGTTTGCTTCTTTTAAGAAAGCATTTAAGGAATCCAAATCGTATTCAAGGATAGCCATGATTATCAATCTTTTCGTCCCTGGTCTCGGCACATCGCTGCTCGGCGATATCGAACTTGGTCTCGCTTATCTGCTCGGCGAATTTCTTCTGGTTCTTTATCTTGCAACCTTGGGTTGGCAACATTTAATCGGCCGCATCAGCTACAGCTATTTAAATTTACCTCTCCTCGCCACCCTTGCCATTGCGGCCTTTCTTTGCATCTATTATTTTGCTCTCCGCCACAATGTTAAAATGGTTATCAACAAGCGGGAGGGGAGAGCCAATACCGGATCATATGTCATCAACTTTTTTAAGCGCACGGCAGTTAAAATCAAAACATTCTTCGCTGCATATGCCTTCGCCTATCATCAGGCCTCCGACCGCGATAAGGGGCTGCTTAGCATTTCATGGTTCATCCTCGGCCTTCCGGCGATCATCCACAAGCAGTTTATTCGCGGCATTCTGTTACTGTCTTTTCAAGTTTTGTTCATCCTTTATATGATTGCCCGCGGGGCACGCGATTTCGTCGGCCTTTTTACCTTGCGTGTTCCCGGCATATTATCGACGCAGAGCATCGTCTTTGGCGTGGCGGTCATCATTTTGATCCTCTTCGGATTATTCCTTGTTTTTCTTAATGTAAATATCACTCTCCGCAATGTTGTTTTAATTAGTGGAAAGGAAGAACTAGAAAAGACAAAAGAAGAATTATCGTCCCTGATTAACAAGCGATTTTATCTTAGCGCCCTCTTTATTCCCGTCATCGGCGCCTTACTCTTTACGATTATCCCACTTGTGTTTATGATTCTGATCGCCTTCACCAATTATTCCTACCGCGTTGTCGAGGGCTATCAAAATGTCGTACCGACCTGGGACACATATCTTTCGTGGGTCGGCTTTGATACTTTTCGCCGCGTGTTTTCGGTCAGCAAAAATCTCCAGGATCTAGTTCAGACTTTCAGCTGGACGATGATCTGGGCGATTCTATCGACGCTGACATGCTATTTCGGCGGCTTATTCTTGGCGATGCTTCTTAATAAGAAAAACATCAAAGGAAAAATTATATATCGCTCGTTGTTCGTCATTTCAATGGCCCTTCCGCAATTTGTCTCGCTGCTTGTCATGCGCACGATGTTTGAAGATTTCGGTCCAATCAACACCATTCTCCAGCAATGGGGCTGGACCGAAACTTTCATATCATTTTGGGATGACGCGACGATATCAAAAATCCTGATCGTCACCATCAATATGTGGGTCGGAATACCCTATTATATGCTTTTGATGAGTGGTCTTCTTATTAATGTGCCCAAAGATTATTATGAAGCCGCGACGATCGAGGGTGCTTCGCGAGGGCAAATCTTTTCGAAAATTACCTTCCCTCACCTCCTATATATGACCACCCCGCTTCTAATAACGAGTTTTGTCTCGAATATCAATAACTTTAATGTCATCTGGTTCTTAACCGCCGGGGAACCATCTTCTACTTACGGAGGTACAGCGGGTGGAACCGATATTCTCATTACTTGGCTATATAAGCTGACGATGAAAGCGCCGATGGACTATAACTTTGGGGCTGCCATCGGCATCATCATGTTCATCATCTCGGCGACTTTGTCGCTGATTATCTTCCGGCGCAGTCGCGCCTATCGAAGCGAGGAGGAATACCGCTGATGGCTAAAGCGGACAAAACCATTAAATCATATAAAGCTACGCGGACTTTTGACGCAATCTGGTCAAATCTGCTCGCCTTTGTCCTCGTCGCTTTGTGGATGATACCGGTGCTGTGGATTGTCGCCAGCGCTTTCAGCACGCAAATTGGCTACATCTCCACCACCTTTTTTCCGACATCCTGGACTTTTGATAATTTCGTCGATTTATTCACGAAAACCAAATTTCCTCAGTGGCTTCTAAATACGGCAATCATCGCCATAGCCAACACTGTTTTAACAACTTTCTTCACGACAATTACGGCCTATATTTTGTCGCGATTCAGATTTAAATCGCGCAAATTGCTGATGAATATTTCACTAATTCTTGGCATGTTCCCGGGCTTCATGGCCATGATTGCCGTCTATCTGATCTTATCGATGTTTAACTTAATCGGCAGCATCTGGGCCCTTTTGATCTATTATGTGGCCGGCGCCGGATTAGGCTTTTTTACATGTAAAGGCTACTTCGACACCCTTCCTAAAGATATTGATGAATCGGCTTATCTTGATGGAGCATCGCATCTGCGCATCTTCTTTCAAATTTTTCTGCCGCTGGCCAAACCGATGCTCATCTATACCGCCCTCCTCGCCTTTATGGCCCCGTGGGCCGACTACATCCTGGCCAGTCTCGTCTTGACCAGCGATGCCAGCAAGACCGTCGCCGTGGGCTTGTATTCGTGGATGGACTCGACGATGATCAATGTCTACTTCACAAAATTTGCGGCCGGTTGCGTCGTTGTCGCTATTCCGATCGTCACTCTGTACATATTTTTGCAGAAGTTTTTCATTGAAGGTATTTCCGCGGGAGCGGTGAAAGGCTAGACACCATGAAACGAAAACTACCCTTATTATTTATCATCTTCATGGCGACAGCATGCGCGCCAGGAACTTCGGCTTCGCCCTCGCATGAGGACTTTGTCATCGATGATATGTCAATCTATGTCTACGAAAACAAGACGCTTCCTGAACAATACACGTACACTTACGAAGGAACCGACATCGAAATCAATGATAATATCGTCAACGGGCTAAAGGCCGCAACCACAACAGAAGTGACAGCCCATGGCGTCGGTGACCAGACGGCGACTTTTACCGTTAAAGTCGCCAACCGTCCCTATACCTCACGTCATGAAACGGCCGAGACAAACGAGAACTGGTTTGATGAAGTAAGCGTTGCAGCCGTCGCTGATTTAGCAGCAGATTTTCCGCTGGGCGTCGATGTTTCGACGGCCAAACGCATCTATGATCGCGGCGGGCGCTACTATAATCGGGAGGGCAATGAACAATCGCTCTTCCAAATTCTTAAAGACGGCGGTGTTAACTATGTTAGGCTACGCCTGTGGCATGACCCTTATAATTATTATGAAGAGGGCGGAGAGGCAAAAGTATTAGGATACGGAGGCGGTTACTGCGACCTCGACAATGTGACATGGATGGCGCATGAGGCCAAAGCTGCCGGCTTATCTTTCTATCTTGATTTTCATATGAGTGACTTCTGGTCCGATCCTTCAAAGCAAGTGATACCAAAGGCCTGGAAGGACTTAACGACGGCGGAGGAAATCGCCACCGCATTACAGGAATACACGACCGCCACAATAACCCATCTTGCGGAAAACGAGGCGATGCCTGATATCGTCTCCATCGGCAACGAAATTAATCTCGGCTTACTAGTCCATTATCCGGGTGGTACAAACACGAGCGTAACGGGTCAGGAACCGCTTTATATTTCGGGGCGGAGCAACTTGCCAAGCGCTATTGCCGGTCGTTATACCGCCAATGGCGCCAATGAGAACTTGCGCCTTTACATGCAAGCCGGAATCGATGGCATCAAAGCTGTCAGTGATGACATTGAAATTATGATTCACTACGCAAAATCGTTTAATGCTCCCGACCAGATCATCACTTTTTACAACACCTTTAACGATCTTGATTATGACATCATCGGCTTGTCCGGCTACTCTTATTGGCATTTTAACAATATGAGCAATATCTCCACGGGATTAACGACTGTCCATAATGCGTTTCCCGACAAAAAAATCAGCATCGTCGAGACTTCATATGGTTTTACTTATGAAGCTGATACCTGGGCATCAAACAGTTTTTCATCGACCAGCACGAATAACGTTCGCCCGATGAGCGGATATGCCGTTTCGCCGCAAGGGCAGGCTCAATTTGTCAGAGATGTCGCCAATCAACTAAGCATGGTTGATAACGGCTATGGCATCTTCTATTGGGAAGGGGCCTGGATTCCGAAGTCGATGGCTGGCTGGGCCGACGACGCAACTAAGTCGAGCTGGGCTAATCAGGGCTTTTTCTCATATGATGGAAAGGCGCTGGGAAGCCTTGAAGTATTTAATCAAATAAGGGGGGTATAAGGTCACAAAAATATAGGGCACTCGTCGATCAACAATCATATTCTTAACACGAAAGAAAGGAGCGAATATGAAAAAACATCTTATCTTCTTACTACCCGCATTGGCGTTATTGCTCGCCGGATGCGGACCGACAACCGACACGTCGTCTGACACAACGCAAGATACTTCAGGCGACATATCGTCTGACACATCAAGCGGCACTTCGACAGAAATTGATAATCATCAGGATATCACCATTGAAGTATCCGTCGCCGGCATTACTGTTCTCGAAGAGAACGCCATCTTCTTTGGTTCCGTCTTAGGCGGCAGCGCCACCGTGTGGGCATCAACCAAAATGACGAAGAACGATCAAGGAAAATGGACGCTCTCGTTTGATGATGTCGAAGAAGGCTACTACGGATATAACATCTATGTCGGACCAGCTTCCGCCGACTCGGCATGGGACTACATCAACAGCGAAGGAACCTCGGAAACACCGAGAAGTTTAGGAGTCCTAGTCGGAACCGCCCTGTATCCGATAACCGCGACCTTCACAACTCAACCTGACTCGAGTCAGACCGTGGACTTCACCTTAAACATTACTTCAAGTCTCGAAATAACCGTTTCCAATCATGTCTGGGTGTGGAACTCCATCACTAATGGCGAAGTCAAACTCGAAGGCTCGGGAACGAGCTGGAGCTACGATTTCGAAGACGTCACCCTCGGGCCGAAAACCTTTACCGCCGTCCTCGGCAGCGCGACTGAAGTCGACTGGTCTTACAAAGCTTCTAATCTCGACAGTTATGTTGTTCAAATCGAAGCCACGACAACCGAGGTAAACCTCTCTGCGACCTTTGCATCACAACCAGCCGAACCGTCTCCTGATGCTTACACTGTCAATTTCGTCTTAGAAGCGGCGATCGTCGGCACGCAGTGGCCCAAAGTCGTCATCGATGGCAGCTGGAAAGATATGGCGGAGGGCGAAGGCGACAACACCTGGGTTTATTCACTGACGAATGTCGCCCCTGATGCCGTCTTAAACTTCTACTTTTATCACTGGGCCGAAACGGGCGGAGATCACAAGATTTATGATGAATTACCGGAAACGCTTTTCAGTGTCACCGTCACGGCTGATATCACCATAACCGTCGTCGGCGCCTTTACCGCTGGGGCAAGCGCCGGAACAATGAATGTCGCAAATACGACTTTTACAGTTGAGGTCATCTTGCACGCCGCATTAATTGGCACTGAATGGCCCAAGATCGTCTCTGATTCAAACTGGATTACCATGGCGGCCGGCGAGGGTGAAAACACCTGGACCTATTCCTTTGTGAACGTGGAAGCCGAAAGCGAAATTTCCTTCTATTTCTATCATTGGAGCACTGTCGATTACACCATCTATGCCGATGCTTCGAGCACCCTCTTCGCTCATACTGCCGTGGGCGATGCGACGCTTGAAATAACCGGAACATTCGCTAATCCTGTCGGCACGGGAACGATGATTATTTAGTTAATTTCCAACATCATAAGGCGGGTTCTTCCCGCCTTTTATTCAGCAAAAAGGCGTCATCACTGATGGCGCCTTTTCATCCAGGATCCCTGGATTTCTCTAATGCTGAGTATACTGGAGTTAACTCTTTTGTAAAGAATTATTCTCTTTCTTTGCCCATGAAGAAGACGGCGATGGTGCCGGGTCCCGAATGCGAGCCGATCACGGGTCCGATATAACTATAAAACAAGTCTTTAACTTTGATGCTGGCGTTGATGAGACCACCGACTTCCTTGGCTTCTTCAAGGCAATCGCCGTGAGCGATAAACACGGTCTGATTTTCCGAATCGACAATTTGCTCTTTTAAGACATCGATCATCTGCGTCAGCGACTTCTTGCGGCCGACGACTTTTTCTAATACTTCGAGTTTTCCTTCGCGGGTGACGTGAAGGATGGGCTTGAC
>DCUC01000013.1:686-1584 GCA_002329705.1 Caryophanales bacterium UBA1424 | reverse complement strand
GCGGCTCTCCAGACGAGATAGCCTTCGCCGAGCGAGGCGCTGAGAGTGTCGACGGCGACGATACGCTGATCAGGAAATTCGTCTTTGAGCATGTCGATGGCCATCATGGCCGATTGATAAGTGCCGCTTAAGGCCGAGGAAAGGGCGATGTAGAGGATGTCTTTGCCTTCCTTGAGAAGTTCGGTGAAAAACTGGACGAATTCTCCAACATTGACCAGCGAGGTGCGCGATACTTTTTTGTCGCGTAGACGGTTATAAAAATCCTTGAGTTTTAAATCTTTTTCTTCGAGGTTGTGGGAATAACTTTTACCTTCAATCTCTAAGATCATCGGAACGATTGCGATGTCGTGTTGTTTAACAAAATCAAGAGGCAGGTCGGAACAGGCATCGGTCGCTAGTATGTACTGTTTCATTTGTTTCTCCTTTATAACTTTTGGTTTCGTTATCTTAATACATAACAAAAGTCTTGTCATCTATTTTAATCAGAGACTAATGGCGACAAGACAATTACGGGTTGTTATAAAAATTATTTTTATCGGTTAGGAATTTGCTTGTATCCACTTTAAGAAGGCGTTGGCAAANNGAGCAAGGTGTGAACGCTGCCGATATAGGCTTCCGGCTGCTGCATGGTGGCGACATTTAAAAAGGTCAGCACCTGGCGCAGGTGATGGTTGGCTCCAAAGCCGCCGATAGCGCCGGGCGAGACGCTGACGATGGCGCCGGGCTTGCCATTCCACATGCTCGCGCCATAGGGACGCGAACCGACGTCGAGGGCGTTTTTAAGAACGGCCGACATCGAGCGGTTGTATTCCGGAGTGACAAATAAGAAGGCGTCGTATTTTTTTAACTCATCGCGAAAAACCTTCCAAGCTTCCGGCTCTCTTCCCTGCTCTTCGAG
>DCUC01000013.1:0-673 GCA_002329705.1 Caryophanales bacterium UBA1424 | reverse complement strand
GGGCTCAGCTCTTTTAGAGCTAAGGCTATTTTTTTGGAAAAAGACTCTTGGCGTAAACTGCCGACGATGACGGCGACATTGATGGTATTCATGTGATTATTTCCTCCTGAAAATGACATATATAATTAGTATAGAATAAAGGATAAAAGATTGCATGGAAGGTGCTTGGTGAGAAATGTTTTCGTGTCTTCAAAAAAATATTTATACAATCTTAAAAATTATGCTTTTATTTCGAAAAATGCGGTGTTAATATAACGCCATCAATTAATAGAGGCGCGACGAAGATTATTACTTGCTCGAGAAGGCATTCGCTGAAGGCAAGGAAAGGCAAAGTCGCCGAAACATTCACTCGGCGGAGTGAGTGGTTGGTCTATGAAGGAATACTTCTATAGACTCCTGCCAACTACCTGGCAGAGGCGCTATTGATGCCAGTTTCTCTCTTTAAGAGCTGCGTCACTAGCGACGCAGCATTTTATTTCTTAAGGAGGGAATAAAAATGAAAAAAAGACTAGGGCAGGGCATTCTGCTCGCATCAGCGCTTCTAGTCGCAAGTTGCGTCGGCAATAACTTTGACAATCAGAAGCTTATTGTCGGGCTCGAATGCGACTACGCGCCGTTTAACTGGACGGCCACCACGGCATCAGCCTATACGCTTCCGATCAACGGCATCAAC
>DCUC01000071.1:19740-19941 GCA_002329705.1 Caryophanales bacterium UBA1424 | reverse complement strand
TGTTGGCGCCGTGACTGCCAATGTTTTATTCGACTTTGTCGAAGACTCCGGCACAAGCGGTGATTTCAGAGCTCTGGTGAACGACACAGATGTCGATGTTGTGATTGGTCAATTCCCACCTTATCTTGAAATGATTGAACAACTTATTTCTTCAGATGGCGAACTAGAAACGATCAGCGATATCTCGGAACGAGAAGGATA
>DCUC01000071.1:17690-19654 GCA_002329705.1 Caryophanales bacterium UBA1424 | reverse complement strand
CATCGAAGGCCGCCGCATCGTCGAAGAAGATGAAACCAAAGTAATAATGACTATTCACTACGATGAGTTCAATTACCTTGAATCCACTTATAAAAGTGAAGAAGATGGCTACAAATACAACTTTAAAATTTATGAAAATGACGATTTACTCAGCAATACAAAACTAAAAATCGAATCCACCGAAGGAAAGACGAAGCTTAAATTAGATTTCATCGACACCGACAAGAAAAACTCTTATTCATACGACATCTCTATTGAAGATGATACTCCCGATATGATTTCCGTTCGCTATCATATTAAGTTAGACAAAGAAATATACAACGGAACGATAGAGATTCAAATCGTAACCAATAGCGAAACTGGTGAATACGAATACGAAATGGTTATTAGACCAAACGGACAAGGCCAAGGCACGACCCATACTGAGGGTCGCGGCAATAACCACGGCGGAAACGGTAACGGCGGAGGCAATGGCGGGGGCGGCCATTAGCAAAAACAAAAAAACTCACGAATCGATTGAATCGTGAGTTTTCTTTTTACGCGATAATTATGGTTAAAAAGCCCAATTTCCGTTTTTAAAGATTTGGACTTTTTTGTCGTCTTGAGTCGTTGCGACGATCGAAAGATCATTGCTACCAATCATGAAGTCGACGTGAATCATCGAATCGTTAATGCCCATTTTAGTCAGCTCTTCTTTGCTGTATTTACCATAATCCTGAACGGTATTGGTAAAACCCATGCCTAAGGCAAAGTGACACGAAGCGTTCTCGTCATAAAGAGTATTCCAGAAAAGAATACCCGAGTTGCGGATCGGCGAGTCAAAGGGCACTAAAGCAACTTCGCCAAGGTAACCGGCGAATTCATCCATCGACACCATTTGTTTAAGCAAAGCTTCATTTTTCTCGGCGTGAACTTCCACCGCTTTACCATCTTTGAAGACAATGTGGAAGTTTTCGATCAGCTCACCCTGATATGAAAGGGGCGCGGTTGAATAAACAATCCCTTCGGCCTTGCCTCTTTCCGGAGTCGTGAAGCATTCCTCAGTCGGAATGTTGGGGTTAAAGAAGATGTCAGATCCGAGCGTCTTATCACCGCCTCCGAGCCAATTAACATTGGGGAGCATGCCAATTTTGATGTCGGTGCCGTTCTTGCTTTTGTAATGAAGCGATTTAATGTGAAGAGAATTTAAAAAAGCGCATCTATTTATGAGATCGGCGTTGTGGGCGCGCCAGTTGGCGACTGGATCGCCGTGGTCAGCGCGGGATGTTGCAAGAATTGCTCCCCATAATTTTTCCATGGCTTTCTTTTTAGGAAGATTAGGGAAAACCTTTTTGGCCCAAGCCGGTCCTGGCAAGCCGGCGATCGTCCATTGATATTTATTCTCGCGTTCATCGCGGAAAGGCTTCAAAATCGGATAAACGGCTTGACCGACTTTAGCGAGCTTGGCTTGGTTAACGCCTTTGTAAGCATCAGGGTCATCGCTGACGAGATAGATGGTCGCCGGAAGGGTTTTGACATAATGTTTTTCCCGCTCGATAATCCAGTTTGGAACTTCAGATAAAGATTTTAGCGATTCCTTTTTATAACGAATTTTGTCGACGGGATTGTGCGACCAGCGGACGGTGACGGATTTAGCGCCGGCCTTATAAGCCTCGGAGACGACAAACTCAACGAAGCGAGGCTGATCGAGCTCAGCATAGACGATGACATCTTGCCCTTTCTGAACATTCGCCCCGACTTTGACAATTAACTCGGCGTACTTGCGTAAAACTTGAACTTTCATATTTATACCTCTCGTATTTTATACGTACGTTATTGTATCATAGAGAGTGTCAATTTATTAAAATAAATTAATAAGCAAGGAGTCCGAAATCATGAAAAAAATGTACAAAGTATGGGCCATTTGGCAAATATGCGAAGCCGTTATTCTTTTGGCGGCAGGCGTTTTGACAATTATCTTTTCC
>DCUC01000071.1:0-17625 GCA_002329705.1 Caryophanales bacterium UBA1424 | reverse complement strand
CATCACCGAAATTCTCATGATTTTTATCGCGACTCTATTACTCGTTATATCGCCTGTCGCAATCGCCGACGGAATTATCCGCATCAAGAAAAAGCAGGAGACGCTCTTCTTTCCGGTTCTTGAATTCATCGCCGCCCTGTTGTTCATCACCATCGGCGTCATCATCCTCGTGTCGATTCAAAATGCCCAGAATGTCGTCCTCATCGTCATCGGGGCCATCCTCGCCATCCTCGCCATCGTCGAGATTGCTTTCACCATCAAAACGTTGATGAAGGTTAAGGAACGCGATAAAAAAGCACAAAAAAAGGCCGAGGCGAAAACCAAGGGCAAAGTTGTCAAAAAGGAAGTTGTTGAGCCGGTCATCGTCGAAGAGGGCGAGGCCTTCCCAGTCGACAAAGTTAAATAGCAAGCAACAAGTTAAAAGAACCGACGCGAATCGGTTCTTTTTTCTACCTGCTGACGCCGGTCAGTTCTTTAAAGTGGGGAAGGGTATCACACCACTCGACAAACACGCGCCACTCGTTGAGCTTGTGATAGCGGCGTTGCATATACATCGTCTTGAGTTGCTGATAATTTGTCGTCATAGTAGCCCCGAGGCAAAAACCAGAGGGGAGAGAGGCGACGATTTCCCGCCACAGCGTTTTCTTGCGATTATCATCTTCGCTAAGCGAAAGGTATTCTTTAATCATTTCGCTGACGATGCGAACGACTTCTTCATTTGTGTCACTAACGCATTGTTTGGTAACATCAAACTTTAAAAGGCAGTGCATCGTCGATTGCGATGAGATAAAGTCAAACCAATGATAACGCTGAGCCTGTTTCCACCAGAAGAGGGGGGCCGTCACATCCATTTGGACAAGAATTCCCTTTAGAAAATTGTCGTGGCCCTCGCCCGACTTGGCTATGCCGAGTTTCGTGGCGCGGACAAAATCCTTGTCATTGATTTCGCTCGTATCAATTTCGACGCGCATCGGATTTCCCGAGGCCTTAATGGCGCGTTCAAGTCCATAGACTTGCGTATTCGTGATTTTAAATTCCATGTTTCATGATCTCCATTAAATTTTCATAGAGGGCCAGTCTGGTCAAAGGGCCGACTCCGCCGGGAACAGGTGTTTGCAGGCGTACCTTCTGGCCGGGTTTGACATCGCCATAAAGGACTCCGTCCACACGATTGATGCCGACATCGACAATGATGGCGTCCGGTTTAAAAAGGTAACCGTCGATAAGCCATTTCTTACCGATGGCCACTACGATTATATCGGCGTGTTCCAAGTAAAATTTCATATCCTGGGGTGAGGTCTTTGAATGCAAAACGGTGACATTGGCACTCTCTTTTGTTAAGAGGCTGGCCATCGGTTTGCCGACGATATTGCTCCGTCCGATGACGACGGCGTTTTTACCCAAGAGCTCAACTTTATTAAATTTCAGATAATCGAGAATTCCGCGCGGGGTGCAGGCTTTTAAAGATGACAGCGGATGAAAGCCATCGACATCCTTGCGCGGATCGATGGCCACTTTTACTTTATTCTCGTCGATATGCTTAGGAAGCGGCATCTGGACGATAAAACCGTGGACGCCGCTATCTTGATTTAGCGATTCCACCACTTTTAAAACTTCGGCTTCGCTCGTGTTGACATCCAGTTTGATGTGGGTGGCTAAAACGCCGAGTTCCTCGGCATCTTTTAGCTTGCCGCGGATATAAGAGTTAGATCCTTCGTCTTCGTTAACTTGGACGATGGCTAAATGAGGTCTGACTTTCATCGATGCGACTTCGTCGCGGATTTGCTGTTTGCGCATTGCGACATATTCTTTAATTTCCATGCGATAACCCTCACTTAATATGCCATATTTTAACATTTATCGCGGCTCTTATGTATAACAAAGAAGGAAATTACAAGAGCGTGGCAAAACTGCGCAGGAAGCTGATCCACAGGCGATGGAAGGGCCCGCTTTTGGTGTCGGCCAACGTGACCAGGCGGGAATCAGCCAAAATCTCATCAAAATCGGCGCTGACGTCCTGAATGATGGCGCTTTTATAAAGCCACACGCCGTTTTCAAAATGAAGATAGAGGCTTCGAAAGTCCAAATTAATCGTTCCGATCGTTAAAAAATCATCATCGGCCAAAAACACTTTTTGATGAATGAACCCGGGGATGTATTCATAGATTTTCACGCCAGCTTCAATCAGCCTCCGGAAATAGGAACGGGTGACTTGAAAAACCATTTTCTTATCCGGAATTCCGGGGGTGACAATGCGCACATCGATTCCCTGCTTGGCGGCATTAGAAAATGCGATGACCATCTCGTTATCAAGTATCAAATATGGAGTCGTGATATAGATGCGCTTTTTGGCTCTTCCCATCATGTTTAGATAGACATTTTCTCCGACCGCTTCGTCGTCAAGTGGCGTATCGGCATACGGCTGAACATAGCCGGTGTCGACAATTTTAAGCTCCTTACTCTTTGCTAAATAAGGTTCGAATTCTTCAATCTTTCCGCTCAGAACACTCCAAAACGTCAGAAACATTAAAGTCATGCTTCGAACCGCGTCGCCCCGAATTAGCAAGACATTATCTTTCCAATAACCGAACCGCGATTTGAGATTAAAATACTCATCGGCGAGATTAATGCCTCCGGTAAAGGCCGTCGATCCATCGATGACGAGCATCTTTCGATGGTCGCGGTTGTTGATACGGGCATTTAAAAAAGGCAGAAAGCGATTAAAGGCGAAGGCTTTGATACCCATTTTTTGCAGTTTGCGATCATAATTGTGCGGCACAGTTGAAATCGAACCCATATCATCATAGATGACACGGACATCGACGCCTTCTTTGGCTTTTTGCACGAGAAGTTTTAAAAGGCTATCCCACACTTGACCTTGGGCGAGAATAAAATACTCAATAAAAATGAATTTTTTGGCCTTTTTTATCTCCCTTTTTAGCGTCGCCAAAAATGATTCGCCGGAGCGATAGTATTCAAGATAACAATTTTGATAAGGGCCAAAGCCGGTCGTATTTTTGATATATGTGCTNNGTCTTCTTGGTGGCCGCTTCGATCATGGCGTTCATTTTGCTGACCATTTTCTTGCTGCGGCGATTCATTTTTTTGTTGCCGAACATCAGATACATGAATCCGCCGAAAACCGGAAAGATTAATATCAGCACGAGCCAGGCAATTTTATAGCTCGGATTGCTGCGGTTGGCGATGATCGAAAGAACGATGATGATGCTGACGACAAGAAAGCCAAGATAGACATACGGATAATAATCGCGAATATATAAGATGCCGAGGACGATGATGGAAATCTGAACAAGAAAAAGGAAAAAGATAATCAACAGTCGCCAGAGATGCATCTTCAAAAAATTTTTCATTTAACAATCACCGCCTCATATTATACGACATCGCCACTAAAAATAAAAAAGCCCCAAAGGGGGCTCGATAAATTCAAGATCAAACTAAGCGACGTTTTGCAGCACGCTGATTAAGATGGCAAAGAAAAAGAAGACGATAGCAAAACCGAAAGTTAGCCATGTGATAACAAGCTCGGAACCTCTTTCTTTTGTTTTCACAAAAATATTGGTTCCGCCGCCGGTGATAGCTCCGGAAGCGCCTTCTGATTTACCGCCTTGTAATAGTGACAAGACAATGATAATTAAGGCAACGATTAGGAATATAACATCATACCATTGCATTGTTCAAATCTCCTTTTGCACCTATGCTTTTAATATATTCGCACAAAGCTTTTCTTAAAGCAAATGCTTTATTTATTGAGGGTGGCTTTTATTTCGAAGATAATATCGCGAATTTCGGCGGCTTTTTCAAAGTCATAGCCTTTTGCCGCTTCGCGCATTTGTTTTTCGAGTTCCTTGATGCGGGCTTCGATTTCGCTGCGAGAAGCCTTGGCGGTGAACACCTTGAGGACTTCTTCTTCATCCTCCATGTTTTTTAGCGGCGGACGAATATCTTTAATAATTGTTTCGGGAACAATCCCGTTTTCTTCATTATATGAAGCCTGAATGCTGCGCCGGCGGTCGGTTTCAGCGATGGCGAAACGCATCGAGTCGGTCATGCGATCAGCATACATGATGACCAATCCGTGTTTGTTGCGGGCGGCGCGGCCAATCACCTGAATCAAAGATCGCGACGAGCGGAGAAATCCTTCCTTGTCGGCGTCGAGGATGGCAATTAAAGAGACCTCAGGAATATCAAGGCCTTCACGGAGGAGGTTGATTCCGACTAAAACATCATATTTTCCCTTGCGCAGTTGATAGATGATTTCGGTCCGCTCGAGAGTCTTGGTCTCATTATGGAGATAAGCGACTTTAATGCCTCTTTCTTTAAGATAAGCGGTCAGATCCTCCGCCATGCGAATCGTGAGAGTAACAACCATCGTTCTTTCTTTAGCAAGAATGCGCTGCTTGATTTCATAGATTAAGTCATCGATCTGACCGAGTGTGCGGCGCACTTCGATGCGGGGATCGACGAGTCCTGTCGGACGAATAATTTGTTCGACGACTTCGCGATTAGCGCGCTCTAACTCATAATCTCCAGGTGTCGCGGAGGTGCAGATGGTCTGCGGCATTATCGCTTCGAATTCGCTGAAATTCAAAGGGCGGTTATCGAGCGCGCTCGGAAGGCGAAAACCATACTCGACAAGCGTTAATTTCCGTGAACGATCGCCATTATACATTCCCTTGACCTGCGGGAGGGTAACGTGTGACTCATCAATTATAAGCATGAAGTCCTTGGGAAAATAATCGATGAGGGTAAAAGGCCTTTCACCAGGCTGGCGCTTATCGATGTGGCGCGAGTAATTTTCAATCCCGGGACACATGCCGAATTCGAGCATGCTCTCCACGTCTTGCCTCGTCCGCATCTCAAGCCTTTCCGCCTCAAGAAGTTTTCCTTCCTTGCGAAAATAAGCGAGCCTCTCTTCGAGTTCGGCGAGAATCGTGACGGTCGCTTCTTTGATTCTCTGCCTTGTCGAGGCATGGCCGTAAGCGGGGAATATCGGATAGGTAAGATAAGTTCTTTTTACTTCTCCGGTCAAAATATCCACCATGGCAATTCGCTCTATCTCGTCACCAAATGTATCAATTTTTATATAGTATTCATCAGTGTGGGGAGGAACAATTTGAATAATATCTCCCTGCACCCGAAAAGAACCAGGGACGAGATCCATATTATTACGCTGATACTGAGAATCGATCAATTTGTGAAAAAGGGCTTTGCGATCGATTGTCTCACCGACGCGAATTTCAAAGACGAGATTGCGGTATTCATCAGGATCGGTGAGACCATAGATCGAGGCGACGGAAGCCACGACTATCGTGTCTCTTCTTTCCAGCACCGAGTTAATGGCGCTGGTTCTGAGCATCTCAATCTCTTCATTCATCACGGCATTTTTATCGATGTATGTGTCAGATTTCGGAAGATACGCTTCCGGTTGGTAGAAGTCGAAGTTCGAAACAAAATATTCGACGCGGTTTTCAGGAAAGAGTTCCTTAAACTCGCCATAAAGCTGACCGGCTAAAGTCTTATTGTGGACGAGTACCAAGGTTGGTCTTTGAACGGCTTGAATAACGTTGGAAGCCGTAAATGTTTTGCCGGTTCCGGTCGCTCCCAAAAGAACCTGAATGGGGCGCCCTTCGGCAAGTCCAGCCACGAGCTGCTTGATGGCCAACGGCTGATCTCCAGTCGGTTTATACGAAGAGATTAAATTAAATTTATGTGTGTCCATAAGTATGCAATTACCAGTAATTTCGATGCAAAAAGCGCATTTTTATGACAAAATATCCTTTTTATTCCGCGCTTCCATATCGAGCATAGCGTTGATAAAACCGTCGATGTTTCCATCCATGACAGCATGGACATCGCCCTCAGAATAATTCGTGCGATTATCTTTTACCAAAGTATAGGGACAGAAGACATAGGAGCGAATCTGGCTGCCCCATTCGATGGCTTTTTGCTCGCCGACAATGCTCTTTAATTCGCTAGTTTGCCGGCTCTGTTCCAATTCATAAAGCTGGCCTTTGAGCATGTTCATAGCCATCTCGCGATTTGATATTTGCGAGCGCTCGACTTGGCAGGAAACGACGATTCCTGATGGCAGGTGCGTGATGCGGACGGCGCTTTCGGTCTTGTTGACGTTTTGGCCACCGGCGCCGCCGCTGCGATAAGTATCAATCTTTAAATCGTTTTCATTAATTTCGATGTTGATTTCATTGTCGAATTCCGGAACGACATTGACTGAGGCAAAAGAAGTGTGCCGGCGGGCATTTGAATCAAAAGGAGAAATACGCACCAAACGATGAACCCCTTTTTCACCTTTCAGTTGTCCATAGATATTTTTTCCCCGAATTGCCAAGGTCACCGTTTTGATGCCGGCTTCTTCACCGGCTTGGTAGTCGATGACTTGCATTTTATAGCGGCGTTTTTCAGCCCATCTAACATACATGCGATAAAGCATGTCGGCCCAGTCGTGCGACTCGGTGCCGCCGGCGCCGGGATGTATTGTCACGATGGCGTTGAGACGATCGAATTTTCCCGTGAAATACAATTCTGAACGGAGGTTTTTTACATCTTGCGAAAGCTCATTGAGCATTTCTTCGATGAGTAGAATCATATCCTCATCGGTGCTGCTAGTAACTTTAATCAATTCATCTAAATCACTATGACTTTTCGTTATTTTTATATAAGCATCATGGATGTCTTTAATTTTATTGTATTCGCTGACAACACTAACGGCACGTTTTTGGTCATTCCAAAAACCGGATTCGTTTTGAATGGCTTCCAGCTCTTTCTGTTTGACTTCTAAACTGGCGACGTCAAAGAGAATCACCGAGCCGATTAACTGCTTTGGTCAATTCGCTGAAAACGAAAATCAGTTCTTGCAACTCTTTCATTATTCCTTTTCCCGGACCGGTTCTGCTGGTGTATCGATGACTTTGTCATCGGGTACACTAGTTTCTTCCGGCTTTTTTATTTGTATGATGGCATTTAAAAGCTTTAAACAAACATCGGCTGACACTTTATCGAGCATGTCGCGAAACAAGGCGTGACCTTCATTAACATAGTCTTGCAGGGGGTTCGTGTTAGCATATGAGCGCAAGTAAATGCCCTCGCGAAGACGCGACATCGTATCGATGTGGCGCGTCCAGTTCTGATCGATTGTCTGCAGGGCGATTTGGCGTTCGACCTGGTTGGCAATTTCTTCTCCCCACTCTTTGCGCCGATTAACATAGCGGTCATAGAGGGTATCGCCTAAATCTTGCCCCGCTTCGTCGGCGGGAGCTTCGTCATAGGCATTGGCTCTAAAAGTGCCTTCAGCCATAAAGCGCGGCTCGACGATTTTACGCAGGCTTTCGCCGCTGATCGTCCCGTCTCTTGATTCCGAAGAGATTGCTTTCTTGGCTAAGAACAATCCGGCCGTCTGAAAGAAATCATAAATTAAATCATTGATATTGTCAGCGAAGAGAATCGAATCGCGCTTTTCATAAATAGCGGTTCTTTGCTTGGCGATGACATCATCATAGTCGAGCAGATTTTTCCGAATATCGAAGTTCTTGCCTTCAATTTGCTTTTGAGCACTCGTGATAAAGTTGGAGAAGAGGCGGCTTTCAAGAGCCTCGGTGCCGAGACTCTCGATGCGCTTTTGAACATTTTCCGCTCCAAATCGACGCATCAGTTCATCATCAAACGAGACATAAAAGCGGGAGAAACCGGGATCGCCTTGACGTCCGCTGCGACCGCGAAGTTGGTTGTCGATACGGCGCGCCTCATGGCGCTCGGTGCCGAGGACACATAGTCCGCCAAGGGCTCGAACTTCATCGTTGATTTTAATGTCGGTGCCACGACCGGCCATGTTCGTCGCCAGCGTAATGGCTCCTTTGTTGCCGGCCAAAGCGATAATTTCCGCTTCGCGAGCGTGGTTTTTAGCGTTGAGGACTTCGTGTTTTAAACCGGCGGCAGTCAAGAGGCGACTCACCTCTTCAGAAGATTCGACGGAAACGGTGCCGATGAGGATGGGCTGCCCTTTCTCATGGCGTTCTTTAGCTTCTTGGACGAGAGCTTCGAGTTTAGCGGGTTTATGAGCGTAGATATAATCGGTTGCATCATCGCGAACAACCGGACGATTCGTCGGAATGGCCACCACTCTCATATTGTAAATTTTGCGAAATTCTTCCTCTTCGGTCTTGGCCGTTCCGGTCATGCCCGAAAGCTTTTTGAACAAGCGGAAGAAATTTTGATAAGTGATGGTCGCAAGCGTTATCGTCTCTTGCTTTATCTCGACGTTTTCTTTGGCTTGAATGGCTTGTTGCAACCCGTCGGAATACTCGCGGCCTTTTAAAATACGACCAGTAAACTGATCGATTAACTGAATTTGATTCTCGCCGTCGACTAAATATTCAACATCGCGGGTCATGATATAGTTCGCTTTGAGAGCCTGGACGATGCGGTGAACGAGGTCTTGGTGTTCGGGATCATAGAGGTTACGAATACCAAACATCCGCTCGGCGCGGGTGTTACCGGCTTCGGTCAGGCTGCACGTCTTCGTCTTGATGTCGACTTCAAAGTCGCGTTCTTTTTTCAATGTTTTGACAAAGCGGTCCGCCACCGTATATTGCGAGGCGCTGGCTTTCGCCCCGCCGGATATGATTAATGGGGTGCGGCTTTCATCGATTAAAATCGAGTCAGCTTCGTCGATAACGGCATAGTTGAGTCCGCGCAAAACGCGTGAATTGGCGTTTTGGGCCATATTGTCGCGCAAGTAATCAAAGCCTAACTCCGAATTAGTTGTATAAGTGATATCGCAGTTATGGGCTTCTTTTTTCTCACTGTTCGTCTTCTCGCGGATATTGACCCCGACGGTAAGACCTAGGAAACGATAAATCTGCCCCATCCAGTCCGCATCGCGCTGGGCAAGGTATTCGTTGACGGTGACGACATGGACACCGCTACCTTTAAGAGCGTTAAGATAGACGGCCATGGTCGCGGTGAGAGTCTTGCCTTCACCGGTTTTCATCTCCGCCACATCGCCTTGATCGAGAACTAAAGCACCGATAATTTGGACCTGAAAGGGAAATTGACCAAGCGTCCTGCGCGCCGCTTCGCGAGCGACCGCAAAGGCTTCATATTTGATGGACTGGGTGGTTTCGCCATTTTTTAATCTCAGTTTAAACTCATCGGTTTTAGCTCGCAGATCGTCATCGCTTTTCGCGGCCATTTCTTGCTCATATGCAAGAACTTTATCGCTCTCGCGAAAATATTTCTTTAATATTCTTTGATCAAAACGGAACATTTTTTCAATAAAATTTGCCATTTTCTACACTCCGACTCTATTTATTTAGCCATGTTATTTTACCATTAAACATAATGGTATGCCAAACTTATCTTTGCTCGCTATTTGCCACCCTAGAAATCACGAGGACATCTAGTGACTTTGGATGGTGATGTTTAATCAAATCGATGCAGGCCCGAATTGTTGACCCCGTCGTCATGACATCATCGACGAGGAGAACTTTTTTGCCCGAGATGTCAGCTTGCTCTTTCCAAGCAATTATCTCCTTTATTTTATTTCGCTCGTCTTGCGATAAGTCCGATTGCTTGCGATCTTCAGTCTTAATTATGGCCTTGATAAGCGGCAGTTTTGAACTCCGAAAAATCTCTTCAACTTGATTAAAACCTCGCTTGGCATCGCGATCGCCATAACTCGGAGCGGGAACGATGATGTGCCCGCGATACCGAGCCATAAGCCAGGGTAGATGATAATTCAGAAAGCAGGGAGCGAGCTCAATATCGCCGCATCCTTTGAGTTTAAAGAGATTCGACTGAATGAATTCGTTATAGTCGTAGAGGGCGCAGACTTTGACGTCGTTAATGATCTTGTTTTCAAAGATGGCCACGAACTGATCCTGACATTTTTGGCATATGCAAAGATCGGCGTGGACAAGGCTATGAAATGTATCTTCTTTGATTTTTTCAAAGCACATTCGGCATACTCTTGTTTTTGGCGCGTATGTGGTAAATGGCTTCTTCCATCGCACGAGTTTTCCGATCTGACAAAAAAATAACTTCGCCTTGTGGAGCATCTTTCTTCCTCCCGACCCTTCCCGCAATCTGTATCAAAGAACTCGCTGAATATATTTCGTGATCGCATTCAAAGACGACGACCTGAAGGTTTTTGACGGTGACGCCGCGTTCTAAAACAGCAGTTGTCACCAAGTATTTATATTTTCCTTTGCGAAAATCTTTGATCACTTCTTGCCGGTCCAAACGTTTTGAATGGACATAGGTACCTCCTCGCACCCACTTTGTGACAAAAACAGATAAATCTTCGCACTTGTCAATTGTCGGAGCAAAGACGAAAACCGGTTTGTTCTCGGCGAGAAAGGATCTTAGTTTTCGAATCAGAAAAAAGTGCTTGAGAATGCCGAGCAGGAGAATCACGTCAGGAACCGGAAGCGGGTAGCCGTGATAGCGTCGATCAAGAGAAATAATCTCGCCACCGCTTGACGCGAATTTCTTGATTTGGGTCTCAGTTAATGTGGCCGACATCATAACATAATTGCCACGGCAACTGCGCTTAAACATCGCCTCAAGAACAGGGTTTCCGTGAAAAGGGAAGGCATCGGTTTCATCCATGATTAAAAGATCAAAATATGATTCGTACCGATATAGTTGATGAGAGGTTAAAACAACGACTTCTCCCTGCAATTCTTCGTTATTTCCTCCATAAACAGCTATTATTTTGTTGCGAGGAAAAACGTTTTTAAGACGCTTGTGAATCTCGATTACAACATCGCGGCGCGGAATGGCAAAACCGACTTGCCGTCCTTTGATGAGCGCCTCTTTAATCACGGCAAAAACGAGTTCGGTTTTTCCCGCTCCGCACACGGCGTTGATTAAGACATCTCGACCGTTACGTATAGCGCTTAATATGCGGTTTGAAGCTTCCGTTTGTTCGCTGGACAATTCGTAGTGAAGCTCGAGTTTTGACTGGTATGTTTTACCATCGTTTTCCTTGGCGCCTGAACCAGAAAAAATGATACAGCGACGGCAATACGGCTGCTCGTTTTTATAGCCGATGTAGCGTGGATCTTTATTTCCGCATCTTGAACACTTAAACATACCACCTGATATGTAAGTGATCAAAAATGAAAAAGCCCCAATTAATATTGGAGCCTTATCAATGTTTGTTGTTTATTTGTCTTTTTCGATGTTCTTGATGATTTCGACGCGGTTGGCGTGCCGGCCGCCGTTAAATGGCGTCTCTAGAAAAATATCGACGCGGCGAATCACGTCATCGAGCTCCATAAATTTCTGGCCGAAAGATATGACGTTCGCATCATTGTGCTCTCTTAAGAGGCGCGAGACGGTATCGTTATAGCCAATGCCGGCGCGAACGCCTTTAACCTTATTGGCGGCAATCATCACTCCCTCACCGCTCGTGCATACCAAAATACCGCGATCAGCATCGCCATTGGCGACTTTTTTTGCCGCAGCTGCGGCATAATCGGGATAGTTGACGGATTCATTAGAAAATGTCCCGACATCGAGGACTTGAAAGCCCCGTTTTTCAAGATGTCGGCGAATCTCATTTTTATATTCGAATCCGCCGTGGTCTGAAGCAACTACAATGCGCATATTAATCACCACCCAATACTTTTGTAATGTCGGCCAAGGAAATTTTTCCTTCCCTTAACATAGTAATTTTATCATAAGCGGCGATAACTGTCGAAGGCGTTGCACCTTTTGATCGCCCGAGGACGACACCGCCGATTTCTTCTCCAAATTCGGATATTACCTCATCACTCGTCGTCAGCGGCCGCTGATCGGCTCGGTTTGCGCTCGGCACGAGCAAAGGCTTGCCGACGAGGCGAATCATCTTTCGCACAATCTCGTCATCGGGAACGCGGATGCCGATGTGTCCTGTGCCAAAATCCACCCATTGAGGAAGGCCGGGTTTAATGTTTAAAACAATCGTTAGTTCTCCTGGTAAAAAATGGGCGATAAGGCGCTTTGCCCGTTCATTGATAACCGCGTAATTGTCGATATCAGAAATATCGGCGCACATAAGAGTAAAGGGCTTGTCTGGCCTGCGTCTTTTCACTTCGGCGAGATGTTCAAAAGCGCGTTCTGAATCATAGATAATGCCCAACCCGAAGACCGTCTCGGTGGGAAAGGCGACAATGTATTCTTCTTTTAGCAACTGAGAAGCAAGATTGATATCGCTGATTGAAATAGTTTTCATGTTTCTAATATTACTACTTTTCTATATAAATAGAAAGAATCCGCTCTTTACCATTAATGTCCTTGATAATCTCCCACTTTGCGAGCGGAATCATGGTTCCAAGTAAGGTCGCGATTTTATCTTTCATGTCGTGGCCGATTTCAAAAATCATCGTGAATGGGTATTTAGCGACCGCTTTATACATTGAAAAGACTTTTTTATAGAAGCCGAGTTCATCTTTATCAACT
This sequence comes from Caryophanales bacterium UBA1424, assembly GCA_002329705.1. Classification (GTDB taxonomy): domain Bacteria; phylum Bacillota_I; class Bacilli_A; order RFN20; family CAG-826; genus UBA1424. Next base: position 5,145 of record DCUC01000071.1, on the reverse strand, counting down.
AGCGCGGAATAAGGTTCATATTTGATAACGCCGGAATCAATTTCCTGAATATTTGTTATATAAGGAGGATTGCTGACAAGAAAATCGAGTTTGATTCCGGAAAAGATAAATGGTTCCAGGACATCACCGTGAAAAAAAGAGATGTCGGCGCCAAACTTTTCAGCATTGATTTTGGCGACTTCGATAGCGTCTTTTGAAACATCACTGGCAAAAACTTGAGAGTGTGGAAATGTCTTTTTTAATGTTATTGCGATGATTCCCGATCCGCTGCCCAGATCAGCAATTGAAGGACTTGACGAATTGTTGCTATCACGAATAAGTTCAATGGCTTTATAAACGACTTCTTCGGTTTCCATTCTCGGAATAAGAACGCGATTATCGACGAAGAAATCACGATTGATAAAACGAGCTTTTTGTATAATATACTGATACGGCTCGCCATTCAAAAAACGAGCTAAATATGAAAGAAAAGTAGGCAAATCCTTAATTTCTTCATCCTTTTTAAGATAAAAATCAGACATCTCTATAAGGCCCTGAATCTCACAAAGGAGCGCCCGCAAAGCAACTTCATTCGCTTGTGCAAATGGCGACTCGCGGATGATGTTTTGATATAGTTCAAAAAGAGTCGGCATATTATTCGCCCAACATTTTTTGCTGTTGGTCGTAATGGACTAAGGCATCGAGAATCTCATCGAGATCGCCTTCCATGATCCGGTCTAATTTTTGGACGGAGAGAGAAATGCGATGATCGGTCACGCGATTCTGCGGATAGTTATAAGTTCTGATTTTTTCGCTGCGTTCGCCAGTGCCGACCTTTAGCTTTCTTTCATTGCCGATTTTTTCTTCCTGTGCCGCCTGTAAGTCGCTGAGAATTTTAGCGCGGAGCATTCTCATGGCGATTTCGCGATTTTGGATTTGCGATTTTTCGGTTTGACAGGACACAACAATCCCGCTGGGAAGGTGGGTTATGCGGACAGCGCTTTCGGTTTTATTGACGTTTTGGCCGCCGGCCCCTTGCGATCGATAAGTGTCAACTTGTAAATCGCCAGGATTGATGACGACTTCGATTTCATCGGCTTCGGGAATGACGAGGACGGTCGACGTCGAGGTGTGAATGCGGCCAGAGGCCTCGGTGCGGGGAATTCTCTGCACGCGATGCGCGCCACTTTCAAATTTGAGTTTTGAATAAACTCCGTCACCTTTAATCATGAAAGAGACAAGGGAAAAGCCGCCGGTGCCTGATGAATTTTCATCAATCATTTGAATTTTCCAGTTGTTGCGCTCGGCATATCGCGTATACATGCGAAATAAATCACCGGCAAAAATATTGGCTTCATCACCGCCGACCGCGCCGCGAATTTCAACGATAATGTTCTTGTCGTCATTGGGGTCTTTGGGGACGAGCATCAAGTGCAATTCTTGTTCGATATCTTCTAACTTCTGATTGAGGGAGTGAAATTCCTGCTTGCCGAGTTCAGCTAATTCGCTATCGCTGTCGCTCATCATCGCTAACGCTTCTTCGCGTTCGGCTGCATATTTGCTGTACTCATCATATTTCTCGCAAATATCGGCGATATTCGACCGTTCTTTGGAAAGATTCTTGAAATGAGAAATGTCTCGCATGACGCTTTCGTCAGCAAGTTCTTCATCAATTTCGGCCAGGCGCTTCTTCGTTGCATCCAGGCGTTTCAGCATGCTATCTTCCATATGATCTCCTCAACAGCGGTGAGATTATACCACATCCGGTCTTTTCTATAAAGTGTTAGTTTTTTGCCTTAATATTAATATTAAAAGAGGATTTTTGTCTTTAATCAAAACGCATAAATATGTATAATTACGAATAGGATAAAGAAATGGCATATAAAGCTCTATATAGGACTTATCGCCCCAAAACCTTTTTAGAGGTGGCGGGTCAAAAACACATCGTTAGAACGATTGAAAACGCATTGGCGAACAACAAGATTGCCCATGCCTATCTTTTTTCCGGACCGCGCGGGACCGGTAAAACTTCGATGGCAAAACTCTTTGCCAAAGCGCTGAACTGCGAAGAGGGATTTGGCCAACAGTGCAATCAATGTGGCAACTGTTTGAGCGTCAATGACGGCTCGCATCCCGATGTCATCGAAATTGACGCCGCCAGCAATAACGGCGTCGATGAAGTCCGAGATTTAATCGAAAAAGTTAAATATTTGCCCATCAAAGGAAAATACAAAGTATATATCATCGACGAAGTTCACATGATGACCAGCGGCGCTTTCAACGCTTTGTTAAAAACACTTGAAGAACCTCCGGCGCATGTTGTCTTTATTCTTGCGACCACCGAGCCGCACAAAGTTTTGCCGACCATCGTTTCACGCTGTCAGCGATACGACTTCACAAAGGTTGAGGATGACGCGATTCGCGAAAAGATGGTCGAAATTCTCGATCTCGAAAAAATTACATACGACATTCCCGCAATCAATGCCATCATCGAGCTCGCCGATGGCGGTGTTCGCGATGCTCTTTCAATCCTCGAGCACGTCCTCGCCTACGCTGGAAATTCGATAAAAGAGAAAGATGTGTTCGATCTTTTTGGCCTTGCTTCCAATAAAGAAAAACTGGATTTAATCCGTTCTATTTCCAAAGGCGATGTCAAGGATGTCTTAAAGCGCATGGAATCTTTTATCGCCTCGGGCATCGACATCAAGCGCCTGACTTCTAATCTATTGGACGTCTTAAAAGACGCCCTGATCTATAGCCGGACCGAAGAGCACATCCTCCTCTCGGTTATTACCGAAAAAGACGCCTTATCGCTCAAGGAATTAATCGATATCGATCGCCTTAATGAGATGATTGAAATCTTGCTGAAAGCTCAAAATGATTTCAAGGTTGTTTCAAACATTCGCTCCCTTTTCGAATTGGTGCTCCTTCGCTTAACGACATCTTCGAAAAAAGCGGCCATCCCCAGCGAGGACAATCAGACGCCGGAAATGCGCAAGGCTGAGCCACAACAAATCATTAAACCGACTGAAAAGAAGGAAGAAGTTTTGAAAAAAGCTGAAGTTATCGCGCCTCAACCGCTAATACCCGAACGCGAAATAAACGCTCGGCAGCCGAAACCGATTGAGGCGGCTCCCCTTATCGAAACGAATGGCTCGACCGTCCCATCATGGCTTTTAGAAGATGAGATGGCCATCGATGAGAAGAACAGGCCGGCCGGAGAAGCCAAAACTAAAGGCAAAGATTCACCGGGTCAGTGCACGATTGATCTCGCCGGAGATAAAAACGCCTTAGATGATGAGACGATGATAAAAATCATGGTCTTGGGGGATAAAGAAGAGAGGCAAAACATCAGCAAAAAATGGGATGATTTTATCGGCCTCGTCGCTCATCCCCGCTACGGACTCGTCGCCTCCCTGCTCAAAGACGGAAGACCTTACATCGTCGCCAAAGACGTCCTCGTCCTCGAATATGATTTTGACTGTTTGGCCGAACGAATCAACATCGTTACCAACCAAAGTTCAATCGGCGAGCTGATGAAAAACATCGTCGGCCGCGATGTCTTTGTCTATGCCATTGTCAGAAGCGAAGCTTTACGATTGCAAAAATCTTATTTTAATCTGAGGCAGCTCAATCGTTTGCCTAAAGCAAAGGATATTCAGCTAAACCTTAAAGGAGCAACTATATGAACATGCAGAATCTATTAGCGCAGGCTCAGAAGATGCAGCGCGAACTTAAAAAAGCCCATGAAGATTTGGCCCAGGAAGAATTTTCCGTCTCGAAAGGCGGAGCCGTAACCGTCGTCTTTTATGGTGATAGAAAAATTAAAAAAGTCGACATCGATGCCGCCGCTCTTGAAGCCGACAACAAAGAGATGATCGAAGAGATGCTGAAACTGGCGATTGACGAAGCTTTGAAGAATATCAAACTGGCCGAAGATGAAATCAACACGCGCATCACCGGCCGCGCCGAAGGGATGATGGGTTTTTAATGAAGGATTTAAAGTCTCTAACACGATTGATTGACTCTTTTGCCCGCCTGCCGAGCGTCGGAAGAAAATCGGCGGAAAGAATGGCTTTAGCCGTTTTAGAGATGGACGAGGAGGATGTCAAAGAGTTTTCGTCAGCCCTCGAAGGCGTCAAAACCGCGATTCATCTATGCCCCATCTGCGGTCTTTATACCGAGGATGAAAAATGCGAGATATGCAGCGACAAAGAACGCGATGAAAAGACGTTGATTGTCGTCTCTTCATACCGCGATGTCTACGCTTTTGAAAAACTGAATACCTTTCGCGGAAGATATCACATTCTCGGCGGTGTTTTAAGCGCTGTCGCCGGCATCGGCATCGAGGATCTAAACATCGATTCCCTCTTGGAGAGAATCAAAGACGACAATGTTCAGGAAATAATTTTGGCCACCAACCCGACCATTGAAGGTGAGACCACCGCTCTTTTCATCGCCAAGTTGCTCGAAGGAAAAGGCGTGGAAATCACCAGACTTGCTTATGGACTCCCTATGGGAGGACATGTTGATTATGCCGATTCTCTGACTCTTAATAAGGCGCTTGAAGGGCGCCGCAAATTGTAGGAGGAAAACACTATGTTTGTCACCTTTGAAGGCCCCGAGGGCAGCGGCAAGACCAGCGCCGCCAATGAAGTAATCCGCATCCTTGTCGCCCGCGGCTATGATGTCTTATATACCCGCGAACCGGGCGGAACGCCGATTGCCGAAGAGATTCGCAACATCATCCTCGATAAAAAGAATACCGCTTTAGATGCACGCGCCGAGGCTTTGCTCTATGCCGCGAGCCGGCGCCAACACCTCATCGAAAAAGTGTGGCCCGCCCTCAAAGAAGGAAAAATCGTCATCAGCGACCGCTTTCTTGATTCATCGCTGGCCTATCAAGGCGCAGCCCGTAAAATCGGCATCGAAAATGTTTTAAATATTAATTTATTCGCCACCGAAGGCACCTTTCCCGATCTGACTTTGCTCTTTGACATAACTCCCGAAAAAGGTTTGGAACGCATTGCCATCAATAAGAAAAGAGAAGTCAATCGCCTCGATCTTGAGGCTCTTGAATTTCATCGGCAGGTTCGCGAAACCTTTCTCGAACTGGCCAAGAAATATCAAGAGCGCTATGTTGTAATCGATGCTTCAAAAACCCTT
>DCUC01000017.1:29234-35550 GCA_002329705.1 Caryophanales bacterium UBA1424 | reverse complement strand
AGAACGTTTTGTTCCGATATGATGGCGGTTTTCTTCTTTTTGTTGGAACGCGTAAAGATAAATTGCATCGCCATGTTCTTATCGTAAAAATGTATGTATGCTCACTAATTTAAAAAACGCGCGTCAGAAAAAAGGTCTAAAGCAAAAAGAACTAGCTGATCTCCTTGATTTGAGTTCGAAGACAATTAGCAATTACGAGGCTGGCGCCCGCGACCCCGATATTAAAACGCTGATTAAAATGGCGCGCATTCTAGAAGTCACAATTGATTACCTCGTCGGTCTTGAAGAAAAAACTCTTGTCGAACAGATTCGCGATCGAATTCACGAGCTGAATCGAGAAGAGTTAGCGGATTTACTTGGCGATTATATTGAAGTAATCGCAAAAATCAAATAGATATTATTGGGCAATTCCGGTTTTTAGCTTAGTGACGAGATCGTGCATCACGGTCTCGTTTTTCTTTAAAAATTCCTTGGCGGTCTCGCGGCCCTGACCGATTCTTTCGCCGCTATATTCATACCATGATCCCGATTTCTTAATCAGTCCCATATCGATGGCAAGGTCGAGAACTTCGCCCTCTTTAGAGATGCCTTTGCCATAGATGATATCAACTTTGCAGGATTTAAAAGGTGGTGCAACTTTGTTCTTGACAACTTTAATATTGACCGTATTTCCGACGAGATCGTTGCCATCTTTAATCGCTTCTGAACGACGAATGTCGATGCGAACTGAGGCATAGAATTTAAGGGCTCGTCCACCGCTTGTCGTCTCCGGATTTCCATAGACGATGCCGACTTTCTCACGGAGTTGATTGATGAAGATAATCGTGCATGAAGAGCGGTTGAGGACGGCGACGAGCTTGCGCATCGCCTTCGACATCAAGCGGGCTTGAAGTCCGACCTGATTATCGCCCATCAAACCATCGAGTTCCGCTTGCGGAACAAGAGCGGCGACGCTGTCGACGACAATGATGTCGATGGCTCCGCTCGAAGCTAGCATTTCCACAATTTCAAGTGCCTGTTCACCACTATCGGGCTGCGAAAGAATTAAATCATCAATGTCGACGCCTAAATTGCGGGCATAGATCGGGTCGATTGAATGTTCGGCATCGACAAAGGCGGCCCGACCGCCCATCTTCTGAGCTTCGGCAATCGCGTGAAGCGCCAGAGTTGTTTTGCCGCTGCTTTCCGGTCCATAGATCTCGATGATGCGGCCTTTGGGATATCCGCCGACACCGAGTGAATAGTCCAGGAGAAGCGAACCTGAAGGAATCGCGTCAACTTCGACGTGTGGTCTTTCGCCAAGGCGCATGACCGCGCCTTTACCATATGTTTTTTCGATGGCCTTTAACGCCTCATCGAGGGCGGACATTTTGTCTTTAGATGTTTCTTTTGCCATTTTTTATCCTCACTAGATATATAGGAACGAAAACATGATTCGTTGCTAAATTATTTTAAAATAGTTTCCAGAGTGCTGATCATCAGCGCGGTTGCCTGCTTTTTAATTTCGGTGCGAGAACCGCTTAAATTGAGGGGGACACCCCATATATTATCTTTGCTGGCTACTGCCAAAAAGACGGACCCAACTTCTTTTTTTGAATCGCTGGCGGTCGGTCCGGCATTGCCGGTTACGGCGATGCAGTAGTCGACATTCAAGAGCGTGCGACCATTATATGCCATTTCGCTCGCGACTTCCCAGGAGACGACTCCGAATTGATCGATCGTCTCTTTCCGAACGTTGACGAGATTACATTTAACTTGCGGCGTATAAGCGACGATGCTTCCACAAAAAACATCGCTGGCCCCGGGAATGTCGGTGACGGCTGAGGCAAACAAGCCGCCGGTCATCGATTCAACGGCGCCGATGGTGAGGTTTTTTGACTTAAGAATTTCGACGAGATTTTGAGCTTTCATCTTTATTTTCCTCCCTTAAAACTTGGCGATTCGTAACGACATAGATAATACCCGATAGAAGCGAGACGGCCGTCGCTAGGTAGACGAGCAGTTCCGCCACTCTTAATCCTTCTGGAAAGCCTGAATCGAAGTAGGAAAAAGGCCACCCGTTGAGTAAAATAGCGACGATTGCGACCATTTGCAGTACGGTCTTGGCTTTGCCAAAGATGTTAGCGGCGATGACTTTATTCTTTGTGACGGCGATTAGGCGCAGGGCATCGACGATTAGGTCGCGAGCGATGAGAATAATCGCACACCATAAAGAAAAAGTGAGCGTGCTCGGAGCATAATGAGGTGCGACGATAAGAAAGATGAGCAAACCATCGATCAGCAGCTTATCGGCGATCGGATCTAAAAACTTTCCTAAGTCGGTAATCTGATTGTTGCGACGGGCCAGAAAGCCATCAAGCCAGTCGGTTGCCGAAGCGAGAATAAAAACAATCGCGGTGATAAAATAGACCAGATTAATGCCGGTATTACCAAGGTTCGGAACACCGATATTAAGCAGAGATAAAATAAAAAGAGTAATCAGCATTGCGACGACAATTACGATTCGCGAAATAGTAATCTTCGTTGGTAAATTCATACTTCTCCTAAGTGAGTACCGACCCTGTAAGCCATGTTCTGTCAAGGATAACAATTTATCTATGCATTATGTGTGCATGCGTACCGCGATTCGCTTCTCTAGGTACACTTCCCCTACCAATTTTGGGTTTCTCGCTTGTGGGGTTTACCGCGTTCCACCTTAGCGTTTCCGCTAAGCTTCGTCACTGTGGCACTTTCAGGGAATCCACCGTAGCCGAGGCTTTAGGTATTTTCCCGCCGTTATGCGCTCCCGCATACCTAGCGTTATTTTTTCCGCTAGCGCAATCACTACTGGCATCACAGCCAGTGCGAGCATGGACTTTCCTCTGGAATAACCAGCAGTTATCGAGGTCGGTGCTATTTAATTTTAGATGGGTCAAAGCCTAAACGATACAATTCTTTTTCCAAAGCGGCGATGCGCCGAATGTATTCGACGTTCTGAATTGACACTTTGCCCTCATCTTTAATATTTTCAAGCCGCTTGCGATATTTCGCGTTTTCAATCTCCAAAGCGGAAGTCTGATCGCGATGCTTTTTAATGAGAATCTCGAGCTTGGCGATGTAATCATCGCGCTCAAGCAACACTTTTTCAAAAGCGAGATAGTCCAGAGCGACTTGATCGAGGAATTTATCGACTTCGAGCGCATCATAACCTTTGACGTTTTTGGAAAACGGTTTGTTCAGGATCGTTTTCGATGTTATTTTGGCTTTGAAATCCACGATATCTTCCTCTTGTTTTAATTATATTAAAGGCACGGCTCAATTACAATTGAATTACGAGGCAAATCTTCCTTTTTCCCCTATGCTAATGAACTCCATGGTGCTATACTATTTGCGAATTATATGATCGAGTTAAAAAAGGCAATTCGCGGGCGCAAACATCTCGTCTTTCTGGATTTAGAAGGAACGCAGTTTTCGCATGAGATGATCGCGATCGGCGCAGTCCGTGCCGTGTTAGGCAAGGATGGAACGATTCGAAAACTCTACCCCGGATTTAAGCGTCTTGTCTTGGCTAAGAATAATATCGGTAAGGTCGTCGTCCAGTTGACGGGCATCACTAACGAGATGCTAAAAAAAGACGGCGTCACCTATCGCGTCGCGATGGAAGATTTTAAGAAATATGTCGGCCGCTCTTTCACCAAATCGCTATTTATTACTTTTGGTAACCATGATCTGCGCATCATCGCCCAGTCGGTCAGCCACAACCTTGACGCTAACAAAAATGATGCAAAATTCATCAAAGAGAATTACTTAGACCTCGCTGCTTTTATCAGCAAATATATAAAAGACGAAAAAGGAAATTCCCTCTCTTTGGATAATTCGCTGAAAATCTTCAACATTGAATTCGACGGAACAAAGCACGATCCTCTTGATGATGCGCGCAATCTCGCTCGCCTTTATGATGCGATGCACATTAACCCCAATCTTCTCGCTCAAGAATATAAAAAAGTACTCGCTAAAAATAAAGTGCTCCCCGCACCGCTTCCCAAGCTTATTAATAAGTTGACGAAGGGCGAATCGGTTACTCCTGATGAATACGAAGACATGATTCGCGAATACGTCAGTTAATATGATTCGATATCCGGATGGCTCAAGCCCTCAGCCAAAACGCGAAAAGGCCATTAAAAGACCGCGCGCTCTTTCGAGTGCAAATCGCGGCATGAATCTTGAGGAAGACATCAACATTTCTAATCAGTATTACATCGATAAAGACATTGCGGTCATCACTAAACGTCCGACTCCGATCAACGTCGTCAAGGTCGATTACAGCCGTGGTGCAAAAATTACCGACGCCTATTTCGAAAAACAGTCAACTACCGACTATAATGGTGTATTCCGCGGAAAGTATCTCGATTTTGAAGCAAAAAGCACTAAATTGCATACCTCTTTTCCATTATCTAACATTACTGCCCATCAGATCTTACATCTGCAAAGAGTCATAAAACAAGGCGGAATTGCATTCTTTATCATCAGGTTTGAAGCCCTAGATGAGACTTATCTGCTCGATGCGAGTTTTGTCATCGAGGCTTTTAGCGGTGAAAAGCGCAAATCAATTCCTTATCCGGATGTTAAAAAGAACGGCCATTTAATAAAAAAAGGCTTTATTCCAAGACTTTTTTATCTCGAAGTTGTCGAATCAGTTTATTTTTGAAAAATAATTGCAAATACTGTATAAGTCGCATTTGTCGCATTTTGGTTTGCGGGCATGGCATATCTCTCTTCCAAAGGTGATAATCTGGTGATTTGTTTTGACTAAGTCCTCGGGTTTTAATAGTTTTCTAAGCTTAGTCTCAATTTGATCAGGATTGTCTTTTTGTTTGGCGAAGCCGAGTCTTTTCGAGATGCGCTCGACGTGTGTATCAACCGCCATCGATGGAATATTGAATAGTTCGGCTTGAATGACATTCCGGGTTTTGTTGCCGACACCGGGCAAGCGCAACAAGCTGGCGCTATCCGCCGGCACCCTGCCGCCGAATTCATCAGCCAACATCGCGGCAATGCCTTTGACGCTGACGGCTTTATTGCGATAGAGACCGATTGAGCGAATGGCTTCTCCGATTTCTTCTAAGGAGGCCTCTTTAAGCTTCTCGAGGCTATTAAATTTGGAAAAGAGAATCGGCGTGACGAGATTGACTGCTTTATCAGTCGTCTGGGCGCTTAAGACAACGGCAATTGCCAGCTCGTAATCTTTTTGATAGATTAACTCACATTGGGCATGAGGAAAATTATCATCCAGATATTTCTTGAAAATTAAGATTTTCTCACTATTTTTCATCGTCATCGACCCATTTGGTCTTGGCGATTTTTATCGTCTGTTCGATATCTTTATTCCATTTTTCACTGACGGCGCTATAACCTTCTTTTTCCATGTCATCGCGCGTCTGCCACTGCAAAAGAATTTTATCAATCGATCTCAGCGAACGCTTATTCTTGCTAACGGCTTCTTTGAGGGCGTTGATGATCATCTCATCGCTATAACCAAAATTGACCCATTCATTAATGATTGAGAATTCGAGGGGAGACAAGGTGCGGTTTAATTCTTTTTCAAAAACCTCATAGATATTTTTCAAAGTCGCATTACGAGCAGCGGACGAATTAGTTTCCTGCTCTTTTGCCAAAGCAAGTTGAAACTCTTTGTAAAGTTTTGTGCGCAATGGTTTAAGTGAAGTTTTAATATTTTTGTTCGTTGTTTCGTATTCGAGGAGCCCTCGTGTGATGAGCCGCACTAAAATCTTATCGATAACTTCCGTTTTAAGTGTCATGCGAAGGCCTAATAAATCGGCCGTGATAAATTTATTTTTCTGCTCGAGGAGATGGTCGATGACTAAAATGACCGATAACTCATTCTCGTCCAGGCCTATTTTTTTATAATGCTCGATCAGCAGATAGCGGAAGTCGAGAGCTTCCATTGAGATATTATCCATAGTATCCTCTACGTAAAAATATCATAGCACGCTAAGCGTGTCGGATGACATCACTTTCCTTTGTTTTCTTCTTCGCGAACTTTGTCGGGATTAAGTTTAGCGAGAAGATGGCGATATTTATTCATGGCCGCCAATGATTTTTCTTCGATGATAAAGCCGAGTTTTCTGGCGAACCGCTCGGCCCGCAAAATGCGCAGAGGATCTTCGATGACACGCTTTTCCGGTTCTCCGATAAAGCGGATGATTCCTTCTTTTAAATCTTTCAGGCCGTCGACAAAATCATAGATTTTAAAGTCCTTATCTATGTAAATGGCATTAATGGTGAAATCGCGCCGAATATAGTCGCGCTTGATATC
>DCUC01000017.1:26609-29095 GCA_002329705.1 Caryophanales bacterium UBA1424 | reverse complement strand
AGAACTTCGCGCTCCAGGAGATAGTCGCGTGATGTTCCGCCGATCATGAATAAGGAAAAACCATGTTTCTCAAAGAGTCTGGCAAGATTAATAAAAATGCTTTTATCCATAGATAAATTGTATACAAAGATGACAAATAAAAAAAGGTCAGCTTTCGCTAACCTTTGGTGTGACAATAAATCCTTAATTAACCTTTTCTTTTAATGATTTTGAAGGCTTGAAGGATACGGTATGACTTGCCGGAATTTGAATCTTCTTACCGTCAGTCGGATTTGTACCGGTGCGGGCAGCGCGTTTTTTGTTCTCAAACACGCCAAAACCGGATAGTTTGACGGCTTGTTTTTTAACGAGGGCTTTTTCGACTAGTTTTAAAAAACTTTCGACGGCAGCCTCGGCTTGACGTTTGGAAAGATCAGCCTCTTCGGCGACAGCTAAAATCAAATCAGCTTTGTTCATAGATTGTTCTCCTTTGTTTTCTGTCTAAAAATTATCACAGCATCAAATAATTATCAAGATTATTGCCTACTAATCTTCTTTTTTAAGAGGTCGGCTCATTAGTTCGGTGATTACTTTTGATGGTTTGGCATCTTCAAATAATACTTTGTAAATAGCCTCGACAATCGGAAGGGATAGCCCATTTGAAGAAGCTAATTCGTGAATTACTTTCGCCGTTCTCACGCCCTCGACAGTTTTAATATTTTCCCGATGAAAGCGCTGACTCGAATCATCGCTTCCAATCATAAATCCGGCTTGGTAGTTTCGTGAGTGCTTAGAGCCGCATGTCACTACCAAATCTCCGATACCGGTTAAACCTAAATACGTTTTCAAACGCGCATTATAGTGCTTGCCCAGTTTTACCATTTCATTTAAGCCGCGCGTTATTAAGGCGGCTTTGGCGTTGTCTCCTAAACCTAAACCATCGATTATTCCGGCCGCGATGGCGATGCAATTTTTCATTGCCGTCGCGTATTCCGCACCGATCTCATCCTTTAGGATGTAGACGCGGAAATAGCGATTAGAAAATAATTTCTGAACGAGCTCGGCGTATTTTTTGTTACGCGACACGGCGGTGATGAGCGTGAGGTGCCGCAAGATGACTTCTTCGGCATGCGAAGGCCCTAATAGCGAGACGACGCCAGCGAGTTTATCTTTGCTAATATGATGGCGGATGACTTCGGACATTCGCTCCTTGGTGTCCGGGTCAAAGCCTTTCGCGGTATTGACAAAAAGCGTCTTTTTACTAAGATGCGGCAACATTTTAATCAATACATCGGAAACCGCTCCGGTCGGCACGCTCAAGAGAATCAAATCGCTATCGCGGCAGATGTCTTGGATGGAGTTTGTCGCCACGATGCTCGGGGAAAGATTGATCAAATCGCCAAAATAAAAAGAGTTGCGATGATTGAGATTGATGTCATCAACCTGGTTTTGCTCACGTCCATAGAGAATTACTTCGTGACCATTATCGGTCAGAACCTGCGCTAATGCCGTGGCCCATGTGCCGGTTCCAGCGATGCCGATTCGCATTTTTACTTGCGCTCCCGGAGAATGATTTTGATCGGCGTTCCATCAAAAGAAAATGATTCGCGCAAGCGATTTTCAATGTATCGTAGATAAGAAAAGTGCGCATATTTCGGACGATTGACGAACAAGATAAAAGTCGGGGGTCGGGCATCGACCTGATTAGCGAAATAAATTCTTAATCGTCCGCCTTCAAATAAAGGAGCCGGATTCATGATTTGTGCATCTTGTAAAATGTCATTTAACACGCTCGTTTGAATGCGCCTTCCGTATGCTTCATAAACGGTATCGAGGGCTTGAAAGACGGTGTCAATCCGGCTTTTATCTTTCGCCGAGACATAGATGACGGGGGCATATTCCAGAAATTTGAATTCCTTGCGAATTTTCTTGGTAAAATCGCTCATCGCCGTCTGCGAGCGAGGAATTAAATCCCATTTGTTGACGACGAGGATTACGGCTTTATTAAGCTCGACGGCATAACCGACGACATGTTTGTCTTGTTCGGTAATGCCCTGCTCGGCATCGATGACAAGCATGACAATTTCCGATCTTTCGATTGCCGATAAGGCGCGCAAAGCGGCGTATTTATCAATGGCTTCATAAATCTTTCCACGCTTTTTAAGGCCGGCCGTGTCGATGACGACATATTGTTTTCCATCACGGACAAATTTAGTGTCGATGGCGTCTCTGGTCGTACCTTCAATCTCTGAGACAATAACACGGTTTTGACCTAAAATCGCGTTAGATAATGAAGATTTGCCGACATTTGGCCTGCCGATAATTGAAAAAACGATTTCGTTTTCTTCGCGTTTTTCAGGTTCCGATTCCGGAAGTAATTTAACGATTCGGTCTAACAAATCGCCGACTCCGATGCTGTGAGCGCCGCTGATAGCGATCGGTTCGCCCAAGCCTAAAGTCGAAAACTCATAGATATCGGCGATTTTGCTTATATCATCAATTTTATT
>DCUC01000017.1:25526-26596 GCA_002329705.1 Caryophanales bacterium UBA1424 | reverse complement strand
TGTCCGTCGACGATGTAGACGATGACATCAGCCTCATCGATCGCCATTTCAGCTTGCGCGCGAATTTGTTCTTGAAAAGGGCGATTGGCAATTTCGATACCACCCGTATCGATGACGCGAAATTCTTTGGTCAGCCACGTTGCATCGGCATATAGCCGATCGCGGGTGACGCCGGGCTCATCATCGATGATGGAGCGCCGCGTGCCGATGATACGATTAAAAATCGTCGATTTCCCGACATTCGGACTACCGATAATTGCGACTACGCCAAGAGGCATATCATTATGCCTCCCCGATTTTGCGTTTGATTATATCAAGAACTGCTTCGACGGCTTCTTCAATACTAAGAAACGAAGTATCGAGAAGAACGGAATCGGCGGCTGGTTTTAAAGGGGCAAAATCACGGTGCGAATCAATGTAATCGCGGCGGCGGACATCTTCTTCGACTTCCGCCAGCGTACATTTAATGCCCTTGGAAATATTTTCTTCATAGCGCCTGACCGCACGAGTGGGGACATCGGCTATTTGAAATATTTTGACATCGGCATTAGGTAAGACATAAGTTCCGATGTCGCGACCATCCATGACGACCGAACGGCGCTGAGCCATCTTTCTCTGAAGTTCGACAAGGGCGAGCCGAATATCTTTGTAAGAAGCGATGTAAGAGACATTAGCAGACACTTGCGGTTCGCGAATTACTTTAGTAACGTCTTCGCCACAGCAGATGACGCGGCCATCGCTATGAAGTTCGATATCGACCTCGGGAACAAGCGAAATACTGGCGGCTTCATCCTTAGGATCGAGACCTTTTTTCATGACGTAGTATGTAAAAGCGCGATACATCGCGCCGGTATCAATATATGTGTAGCCGAGAGCCTGGGAAACTTTTTTGGCGACGGTTGATTTTCCGGCCGCGGCTGGCCCATCGATGGCAATCGTGACTTTCTTCATGAAGTTCTCCTTTTTTAAAACGCGTTAATTCCGATGATGATTAACCCGACAATCAAGAGTATAAGAATTGAGATAAGAATGATTGTCTGAATCAGTTCTTTGCGTTTTTGTTTGACGAT
>DCUC01000017.1:11283-25464 GCA_002329705.1 Caryophanales bacterium UBA1424 | reverse complement strand
TCACTCGAAAGTTCGCTATCATCTGGCATGCGAGAGATTTCGTCGCGCAGCTTCTGGAATTTTTCGACGCGGGTGAGAGCTTTCAATGGTCAGTCCTGCTTACTGATATATTCTAATATAAATTAGAAATCATTTATAGGGTAATTTGATAAACCTTGCATAAACTATTGTTTAATATTATAATTCCCGTTGTTGGAGGACACTATAAAAAATGGCGAAAAAAGTTAGAATTGACCGCGATGCTTGCATCGGATGTGGTCTCTGCGTCTCAGTGATGCCAGAAGTCTTTGAGTTTGACGACGAGGGAAAAGCCCGCGTTCACGCTCAGCCCGCCGAAGGCGTCGAAGTCGAAGTTGCGAATGATTGCCCGACCGGCGCAATTATCGTCGAAGACTAATCGTCGATTCTCTTATTAAAAGCTGCCTATCCGGGCAGCTTTTTTTGTTCGAACTGAGCCATGAAGCGATGGATGCTCTTGTATACGAGAAAAGTCAGGATGACGACCATCGCGTTTTTAATAATATTGAAAGGAACGATCGCTAAAAACCCAAGTGACCAGCCGATGTCGGTTACCGCGGGATTCGCAGCCTTGGCCATCGCCAAAATCGCCGCCTCGGGAAAACCCATCACGAACATATAAAAAGGGATCATGATATAGACATTAAACACGAGGCTGGTCGCCACTTGCACGATGAAGCCGACGGCAAAACCAAGAATGACGCCTTTGATATTACGCCTTCTTTGATAGATGATGGCCGCGGGAATGACAAAGGCTGTGCTGTAGATTAAATCAGCCCATTCACCCACTGTCAGTGTCGAGGTGAAAGGAAGTTTTATAATAGTTTTTACTATTATCGCGCAAAAAGCACTAAATGGCCCGTAGGCAAATCCGGCGATGAATAAAGGTATCTCGTCGAAGTGAAATTCAAGAAAAGAGGGAAAAATCGGCAAAGGGAATTTTAAGAAGGGAACGATATACAAAATCGCTGAAATAGCACCGAAAATCGCCACGCGACTCATGAAGCGAATGATGTCAATCTTTTGAAAATGAAACGTCTTTCCTTCCCTTAAAACAATCATGAGAAGAAAGATCCATATAAGTAATAAACCGACGACTGCTGCTCCCATAAAAAAGGTCCTTCTTTCAGGACCAAAATGAGATACTTCTCTCATCCAGACTGCACTGTCGCCTCTAGAATTTAACTAGATCGGCCCGAAGGCTCGCGGGGTTTACCGCCGGTTGGGAATCTCACCCTGTCCTGAAGCTTTTTCTATTATACTACAAAATACAAAAACGGAAGCAAAATAGCGATTGAAAGGTTGTTATTTGCCGCTTCTTAGAAGCGCTTCGCTGATCGAGTCGATGATGTCGGAAGCCAGGAGGCTGTGTTCGCCACGTCTTTCACAAGCGATTCCTCCGGCTATCTGATGGAGATAGACGCCATACTTGGCGGCTTCAAGAAAAGTATAATTCTGGCCGAGAAGGCTGACGATGATGCCGGCCAAAACATCGCCGGAACCGGCTTTAGCCATACCGGGATTCCCAAAATCGAGTTGACCTTCATATTGCTTGGCGTAGACAGTTGTCACCGCGTCTTTTAAGACGACGGTCGCTCCGAGAGAAGTGAGCGTGTGTATTTCCTTATGCGGTTCATGACTATCAAGAAGTCGTTTTGCCTCGCCCATATGGGGGGTCAAAATGACATGGTCAAGGCGCTTATTTAAACCGACTTTTTTAAGAATTGTGAGTCCAGTGGCATCGATTACGAGGGGAATATTCTTGCGGAGAAGGAGTTTTAAAATGCGCTCATTCATCAGGTTATCTTCTAGGCCCGGGCCAAACAATACCGCATTCTTATTCTCAAGCGTTTTTTCGACTTCCTCAATGTCGATAAAGCGCTTAATCATCACCTCGGGATTGAGATTGACATACAGTGAATAATCATCTTCTTCAAGCGCGATCGAGACGAGTCCCGAACCGGTCCGATAAGCGGCGAGGGCGCTGAGCGCCGGAGCGCCAAAAAAGCCGATGCTGCCGCCAAATATCACGATGTTCCCATAGTCGTACTTATTTGTTTGCTTGCTTCTTTTTGGAAGTGGCAAGAGCTCATCTTTCGTGATTTTCTTCATAATTTCTCCACTAACTATTTTTGATTATTGCGAATTTTTTTGATGATCATTTCTTTTGATTTCATCACGCGAATTGTGCCGGCCATCTCCTGATCGGCAAGCTTGGTTTTTATGTCTTTAATCAAGGCCACCTGCTCGGGAATCATGATGTGTTCAATCGCATTGACGCGCCGCCTCGTCTTTTCTATTTCGCGGGCAAAAGTCTCCGTCGTCTTTTCCAGTTCGGCAAGGGCGATCAGCTTTGGGAGAAGTTCAAGACCGAGCATCAAAGCCTCATCGAACTCCTGAGGAGCAGAGCTTAGGGCATAGGGGAGTTCGGTTTTGCCATCAAGGCTAAATCGCAGATGCGGCGATTCGACGCTCATCGTCATCGACTTGCTCGTTTGTAAAGACCAGGAAAAAGCCGGAACCGAAGTGAGTTCATACAATTCGGCTTCACGCGTTTTCGCTCGCCCTTTTTTAAATGACGAAAGGGCTTTGGAAGTCATCGTCTCGACCTCGGTTCTTAAATCCTTGGTGCGATAGACTATTTCCATGAACTGGCGAATCAATTCATCTTGTTTATCTTTTAAAAGATGATGGCCGCGCCTGGTGATGGCGAGCTGATTCTTGAGCTTTGTGAGCTCCATTCTGGTCGGATTAATTTGACCGATTGCCACCGCTACTCACCTGTTCCGTAAAATTCGGCGATGTTTTCGTCGCTGATGCGCTTTAGCTCAGAAGTCGGGAAGATGCGAAGTAATTCCCAGCCGATATCTAAAGTCTCTTTTATCGGGCGATTGGTTGTAAAACCCTGAGAGATGTATTTTGCTTCGAAATCCTCGGCAAATCGCGCATAAAGTTTATCGATATCCGATAGCGCGCTATCGCCTAAAACCGTTGAAAGTTCCTTGGCCTCCTTGCCGCGGGCATATGAGGCAAACAGCTGATTCATCGTGTCGGCATGATCGCCGCGCGTCTTGCCTTCACCAATGCCTTTGTCCTTTAAACGCGAGAGGGATGGTAAGACATCGATCGGAGGAAAGATACCTTTCATAAACAAGCTTCTTGAAAGGATGATTTGACCTTCGGTTATATAACCGGTTAAATCGGGAATCGGATGCGTTTTATCATCTTCCGGCATCGTCAATATCGGCAGTTGGGTAATCGATCCTTGAATGCCTTTGATGCGGCCCGCTCTTTCAAATAAGGAAGCGAGGTCGGTGTAGAGATATCCGGGATAGCCGCGACGGCCGGGAACTTCTTTGCGGGCTGACGAAATCTCGCGAAGAGCCTCGGCGTAATTTGTGATGTCGGTCAAAATAACTAAAACATGCATATTAAGTTGATAAGCCAGGTATTCGGCGGCGGTTATCGCCATGCGCGGAGTGGCGATGCGCTCGATGGCCGGATCGTTGGCGAGATTAACGAACATGACGGTTCTTTCGATCGCGCCCGATTTACGAAAATCTTCGATAAAATAATCGGCTTCTTCAAAAGTGATGCCGATCGCGGCAAAGACGACGGCGAATTTTTCGGATTTTCCGAGGACTCGCGCCTGCCTGGCAATCTGCGCTGCCAGTTTTGAATGGGGCAAACCCGAGCCAGAAAAAATCGGCAGTTTTTGTCCGCGAACCAGAGTATTTAACCCATCGATTGCCGAGATGCCGGTCTGAATAAATTCAGAGGGATAATCGCGGGCGACAGGATTGAGGGCGGAGCCGTTAATATCGAGTCTGGTGTCGGCGATAACCGCTCCCTTGTTGTCGATGGGACGGCCGAGTCCGTCAAAGACGCGACCGAGAATGTCGGGCGATAAGCCTAATTCGATGCCGTGGCCCAAAAAGGTGGCTTTTGCGTCATCGATTTTCATCCCTTGACTCGATTCAAATAGCTGGACGAGGGCTTTATCTTCATTAATTTCCAAAACTTTGCCGAGCCGCGTTTCGCCATTCGCGAGTTTGATTTCGACGAGCTCGTCATATTTGACATCTTGAACCTTCTCGACGAGCATTAACGGCCCGACAACTTCTTGAATTGTCTTATATTGTTTGATGGCCATAATTACTCCTCTCTCAGGGATGAAAATTCTTTTTCCATCGCTTGTTCAATACTGTCGCACTCCTTTTCCACATCAGCTTCGCGAACATATTTAATTCTTCCGATGCGTTCGGGTGTTTTCATCTTTTCAATCTCGCTAAAAGCCTTGCGACCTTCAAGCGCTTTTTTGGCCAGATCGTACCACCGCAAAATCGTTTTGAGCATGCGATGCTGTTTAGCGATTGAAGCGTAAGTATCGATTTCATGGTACGCGTTCTGGTGCAGGAAGTCCTCGCGAATCATCTGCGACGCCAAAAGTTTGATGCGGTCGCTTTTTGATAGCGAGTCGATACCGACTAAACGCACGATTTCCTGAAGCGATGCTTCTTCTTGAAGAAGGACTTGCACGCGGCGAATCATTTTGCTCCAGTCTTTGTGATAATGAGAATCGATATCGAGATGTAAAACATCTTCATATAAGCTATAACTCTTAATCCAGTCGATGGCCGGAAAGTGCCGGCGATAAGCGAGCTGAGCAGAGAGGCCCCAGAAGACTTTAACAATCCGAAGCGTCGCCTGCGAGACGGGTTCGGATGTGTCGCCGCCCGGCGGAGAAACGGCTCCAATCGCGGTGACGGCTCCTCGACGATTTTTATCGCCGAGACAGGCGACATAACCGGCCCGCTCATAAAACTCGGCGAGACGGCTCGATAGATAAGCTGGATAGCCTTCTTCGCCTGGCATCTCTTCAAGGCGCGAGGACATCTCGCGCAAGGCTTCCGCCCAACGCGAAGTAGAATCAGCCATAATCGCGACTTTATAGCCCATATCGCGATAGTATTCGGCGATGGTAATGCCGGTATAAATCGAAGCCTCGCGGGCTGCGACTGGCATATTCGAAGTATTAGCGATTAAAACCGTCCGCTTCATCAACGACTCGCCGGTGCGGGGATCTTTTAAACGCGGGAATTCCATCAAGACATCCGTCATCTCATTGCCGCGTTCGCCACACCCCACATAGATGATGATATCGGCATCCGCCCATTTGGCTAATTGATGCTGAACAACGGTCTTTCCTGATCCAAAAGGACCAGGAATTGCAGCAATTCCGCCGATTGAGACAGGAAATAGAGCATCGATGACACGCTGCCCGGTAACCATTATTTTATTCGGCGCGATTTTGTTGAGATATGGTCTTTTCTTGCGGACGGGCCAGTACTGAATCATCGTCAGCTCAATCGTCTTGCCGTTGTTATCGACGATCTTGGCGATGACATCGGTGACTTTAGCCTTGCCTTTATGAAGCCAGACAAGTTTTCCGGAAACGCTGGGGGGGACCATGATTTTGTGATTGACGACCGGAGTCTCCTGCACGGTTCCTAAAATAACGCCACCGCTGACTTGAACATCAAGTTGATGGACGGGAACAAAATCCCATTCGCGTTCGCGATTTAGACGAGGTAAATCAATCCCTAAGGGGATATGCGGACCAAAGGAGTCGTAAATATTTGTTAACGGACGCTGAATACCATCAAAAATCGATTCGATCAAACCCGGACCTAATTCAGCTGACAGAGGTTTATTCGTATAGAAAACGGGCTCGCCCGGACCGATGCCGGCTGTCTCTTCGTAAACTTGAATCGAAGCCAGATCGCCACGGAGCTCGATTACTTCGCCGATCAGTTTTTTATGCGCGACGCGAACCACATCGTAAACTTGGACATTTTCCATGCCCGAAGCGACAACCAGAGGTCCGGCAACTTTTGTAATTGTACCAATTTTTTCCATATGAACTCCTTTATTAAAATAATTTTAGACCAATGGCTTTTTCGACATCGGCGCGCAGTTTTTCTAAGCCTTGCCCGCTCGCTTCATGATCGATGGGGAGGGCCATGATGATAGGGAAGGCTTTTTCGTTAAAGCGCTTGCGATACTCGCCAATCATCGCCTGTAAATCTTCATCGATGATGATGATCTGAGCTTCGGCCGCAATGCTTTCCAGCACACTTTTCATCTTCTCTTCTCCATCGATGACAAACGTTTCGAATCCTAAACTTCGAAAAAGAAAAACATTCTCCGTTTTAGCGATTGCGACGGCGCGCTTATTCATGTTTCGTCCACCATCGCCGCCGATGCTCGATCAAGATGGATGCGGCGAATATCAATTAGCTCAATCTGCTTGCGAATGACATAGATGATGATATTTGCGCTGGACTTGATATCGACAGCATCGCGAGTTAACTCATCGACGAGAAAGCGCAGCAAAGCGTGCTCAAGAGACGAGAAATTTCCGTCTTCGAAAAACAGGTCAAGAGGTTCGCTAAAGCGAGTTAGGTAAGCCGTCGCATAGAAGGAGGCGATTTCGCGGTCGGAAGCTTCGACGAGGTGGACGATGTCAGCGATGCTGATTGAACCGCAATCTAAAAGATTGTTTTTGACTTGTTCCGCGTCCGATCTCAGCTTTCGGGATCTGAGCAGGGTGATGAGATTATTGATATCGGTTGAAATAACAAAGTACTTTTCTAAAGAGGCATCTTGGCGAGACTTGATTTGTTCATACATTAATTTCTGAAAAGTTTTTTCTAAAAAAGTCACAAGCGAATGACTGTCGCTAAATGTTTGATTGTTGGCTTCGGAAATCAAATGCTTGTAAGGTTCTTGAAGATTGTAATAGTCATTTTTCAGAATAGCTTGAGATAGTTCTTTTTCGGTTAGAAAGCCAGNNTGGTAAAAAAATACGGCGCCAAATCGTCGTTTGGCATGATCTCGGAAAGTTCTCTTTTTAGTTTCAAAACTTCTGCGCCGACAATTGCTTCCACCGCTTTCGGCTGCTCGCCCACTCCGTAGCCAAACGACTGCAGTTTTAAAATAAACCCGTCATCATCGGCATTTCGCAATTCACGAAATTGAGCCTTATTAAGAAGGCTGGCAGACTTCGTGCTGAGCAAGGCGCTGGCGAAAGTATAGTCAGTCATCATTCTCCTTCATTTTCAAAAAGCGATGCGAATAACTCTTTTTCTTTGCGTTTGCGCAAGCGGTCAAGAATCGGCTTGACGCTAAAATTAAGATCGTAAGTGTCGCCCAGCAGCAGGAAACCTTCTTCTTCGTTTGAAGAAACATCTTCCAAGACGAGATGATAGTCTTTTCCAAGCGCTTTATTTAAGCGATCGAGGACGACATTATGAGCGAGATCTTGCGATGAAAGAGCGAGGCGGTAGCGTTCATAATCGCGAGCGTTGACACGCATTATTTCATCGCCTTTTATCTTTTCGTCCTGAATTTGTTTGACGACAAAAGACAGAAGATCCGAACCTTTCAGACTTTTGAAGTGATCCAAGACAGCATTAAAAATCTCATCGATGGACTTATTTTTTAAAGCCGCCACCGATTGCCTTTTCTCGAGTTCGCTGAGAGCTTCAGCCTGGGCGATTGAAGTCGCTACATTTTCATCAGCTTTTGCAAGCAAAAGTGCCGCTTCGCGTTCGGCTTCGGCGACGATGGTGTGTTCGATTGCCTTGGATTCGCGCTCGGCATCCTGGCGAATTGAATCGCTTTCAGCTCGTCCTTTATTGATGATTTTATCGTAGATTGACATGCATGTGCTCCTAAACGGCGACCGCAGCGTACATGAGGATGCTGACCAGGAGGGCGAGAATGGCGTAAGTTTCAACCAAGGCCGTCATCGTGATGCCGCGCGTTGCCATTTCGGGACGCTTTCCGGTCATCAAAATCGACGTCGCGGCCACTTTGCCCTGGGCTATTCCCGAAAGTAAACCGACGAGGGCGATAGGAATGGCGGCGCCGAGAAAAGCCCAGCCCTGCCAATCATCTAACGGGACGGCTTGACCGCCTAAAAGGCCGACCTTTTGCAAAATTAAAACCGCCATCAAAAAGCCGTAGATGCCCTGCGTGCCAGGCAAAGCCTGCAACACCAAAACACTTCCGAAAAGATTCGGTTTTTCAGCCAGGACTCCTGTCGCTGAACGCCCGGCGATGGAAACGCCGACAGCCGAGCCGATGCCCGCCAAACCTGCAGCCAGAGCTGCGCCAATAATTGATAGAACTAATCCGTAAGTCATGATTCTATCTCCTTTCTTCTCGTAAATCCGAGATTTCACTGATTTGTTTTAAACGAATGCTAAAGGGCTCAAATAAGTATCCTCCGCCCTCATAGAACTTTCCGAAAAACTCGATGTATTGTAAACGGCCGTCATGGACATACGCCGAGAGCATGCTCATCACAAAGTTAAAAACATGGCCCACGAGATAGACGAGAAGAGACAAGATGAAACCGATGACACTGCCTTGAATCATGCCGGCGAGGAGGTTCATCGTCGAAGCGATGACCGCCGAAGAGAGGCTGAGGGCTAAAATGCGCGAATAAGACAGGATATCGCTGACATAACTCGTCGACTTATAAAGGGCTCCGAGCCCGCCGAGGACTTTTCCAAAGATATTTTTGCTTTTGCGACCCGCCAAGAAGAGGAGGAGGAGGGCGCCGACACCGGCAAAGCCGAGTCCGATATAGCTAAGCAAAGAAGCCGATGTCCAGATGACTAATTGCGCCGCAAAGAGGACGAGGCCGACCAGGATGAGTATCCAGCTCAAAGCGTCGGCGATGGCACCCACATAATCTTTGCGTCTGATCAGCAAAGCGAATTTAAAACCGAGGCCGTTGATGATGTGAAGGACGCCAAACACCAATGAGAAACCGAGCATTATCAAAGGATCATTGACAGGGTTTAGAATAATTGTCGTCCACTGCTGAGCAAAAAGGCTGCCGATGAGGGCGCCTAAATCAAAAGGCGCACCGAAGAAACTGCCAAATAAAATACCGGCGACAATCGAGGTGATGCCAGAGTAAAAGAAAACGCTGACCAATTGTTTTAATGTGCCTTTTGGCTTAATAAGCCAAATAGCAAGTCCAAAGATGGTTAACATCGCCAGTCCATAACCGATGTCACCCATCATGATGCCAAAGATGATCCAGTACCAGATAGCGACGGCCGGATTAGGATCCAGCTCTTTATGATGCGGCACAGAGTACATATTCGTAATCGTTTCAAACTGGGTAACGAATTTATTGTTTTTGATAGCCGTGGGTGGAAGATCCCCATCTGTCGGATCACTCAATTCGATGTCAAAGTCAGTTGTGACGGCTTTGACGGTTTTGCTTAATTCGTCCACTTGGTCAGCGCGAACCCAGCCGTCGAGATAAAATGATTTCTCGGTCTTAGCAAAAGCGACGGTTTTACGATCGATTTTGGCCTGGATGCGATCATACATTAACTCAAGCAGGCTTTTGCTTTTAGCGAGATCTTTAAGACCGATTTCAAGATCGCCGACTTGCTTCTTGCGTGCTGATAGGTCGTTTTCGAGATTGCTTACATAGTCTGACATCGTGAGGTTGACATCCGGCAAATCAACTTCGCTGAATGAGCGCTTATTGACTTCGCCGAGCAGTTGCTCATCCTCTTCATAAAATGAAGCAAAAAATAGAGCCGTTCCATATATTGGCGAGGAAAAAGTTTGATATGGAATTTCTTTTTCGGCAAAGAAAGCCTTTAAATTATCAAGGCTATCCTCCTGGACATGACCGACATGGTAGCGGCTAAAAGATGACTTCTTTAAATCAGACACATTTATATCGATTTCGCGGAAAGGCGCATATCGTTGAAACGACTCTTCGGTTTTCTTAATGTGCGAAAGAAGGCTGTTGAGATTTTCGATTTTAGTTTCAACATCCTCCAACAGCCGGAGTTGCCGCTCATCTTCAAGCATGAAATTTTCATAAGTTACTTCGTGGTGTTTAAAGAGAGATTTTTTCTTTCCATAGTGACTTAAATCATTGATAGCTTTATTGATTCTTTGTAAAAGCGCTGTATCCGAGGTCACGTCGACGCTCAAAGAGGAATTGGGGACAATCATTAAAAGTGACGCCTTTTGCAAGGCGCGGACCAATTCGTCTTTGCGCTCTTCTAAAACGAAGATGCGCGCTTTCTTAACGGGAACGATCACTGGACGTTACCTCTTGAATCAACTGACTGATCAAATGATCTTTCTTGCGGGCGGTCTTTTTTTTGATATTCTCTTCAATCTCTTTTAAATCGTTGGCTAATTTTTCCTTGATTTCGGCGATTTTTGCGTTCGCCTCAGCTTCTTGCTTCTTGCCGAGCGCCTCAGCTTCATTAATAAGGGACGCAGCTTCTTCTTCCGCTCTTTTCTTGGTTTGATTAATGAGCATCGTTTTGTAGACGAGCGCCTCCGTGACAAGGCTTGCTGCTTGCCGTTCGGCTTCGATTATTTTCTTCATTGCTTCCACAAAATTACCTCACTTATCCATAGATTAAATATCGAATTAGTATTTTAGCATATTCACAATGTTATATCTATATAACTTCCTAGGAAGACAAATATTTAAAAAGCTAGTTATTGAATCCGGCTGTTAGAAATAAGTTTGGTAAAAATATTAAAGAATAAGGCATTGTGAAAATCCCGGATATCGAGATTTGTCGCCTCGATGAATTGATTGAGCCGGTAAGCGAAGGTATTGCGATGAACATATAGTTTTTTAGCGGCCAGGGAAGCATTGAGTCCGCACGAGATAAACATCTCGGCAGTGACCATCAAAGGGCGCGAAATCGCCGCATATTGTCTTTTGGCAAGGCTTATCAATTCAAAGTCATTTTCAAGTGCCAAATTTAACAAGATGTCGGCCATGGTGCTGAGATGGACGCCTCGACTTTTAGTCATCTTTTTCATGGCGGTCCGGCTCACTTGACTATCGTCGTGGCTCATCAAAAATTGATACGAATTATCCGTGTCGCTCATGATGACGGGAATAAGCGATTCCAAATAATCATACAAGTGCTCATCGGATAAAACATAACCGCTTCGACCATCAAAAAAAGTGATTGAAAAGATGTTTTTATACGAGCTGACGAGCGCGGCGTTAAAACGCTCGGCATTAATGTCTTTCTGCGATGTGAAAAAATAGTATTTTACCATAAATCAATTATTGTGCTTTATGCACAAATAGTAAAGATTAGTTAACGAATAAATTCTTTATCCATCACTTCGCGGGCCAAGGAAAAATAGGCGAGGCTTCCCGCGGAACTTGGGCGATAAAGCGTTACCGGCAGACCTTTTGAGGAAGACTCGGGAATCGAAATATTGCGAGGAATAGTCGCCAAAAAGGTATTTTCTTTAAATAGAGCCCTGATTTGCGTGGTTATTTCCGTTCCAAGTCTCGTTCTTGAATCATACATCGTCAATAAGAAACCCTCGATTCCAAGCTTCGGATTAGAAGTTCGCTGGACTTTTGAAATGGCTGCAAGTGTCGTCGCGACAGCCTCGAGGGCGAAATATTCGCACTGTACCGGAATCAATATCCCATCGGAAGCAGCCATCGAATTAAGATTTAAAATGCCGAGTGAAGGAGGGCAGTCGATGACAATATAGTCATATTCTTTTTTGAGATTTTTTAACGACTCGCGGAGAACGAGCGTCTTGTCTTCGACTTTGTCACTCAGCGTCGAATCAAGGGAGGCAAGCTTTAAACTGCTCGGGAGGAGGTCTAGATATTTAAGAGCCGTGCGCTTAATCACTTTATTGATGTCATAGCCATTTGCCAGGACATCATAAATGCTCCGGCTCAGGAGCGTCGAATCAAAGCCGAGTCCGCGGGTCGCGTCGCTCTGCGGATCTAAATCAATCAATAAAATGCGCCTTTTGAAATGGGCCAAGGCGCTGGACAAATTGATTGCGGTCGTCGTTTTTCCAACGCCGCCTTTTTGATTGGCAATGCCGATGATTTTGGTCATGATGTATTAGTTTACCTTAAATGGTAAGAAGCATAAACAATTAAAGCGGCTTAGAACTTATCTGACTGTAGATGCGCGGATAGCGAAGGGGAGTCGTATCGTTTTTAACGATAAGAAGATTGACTCTCAAATCTTTATCCGTCGGCAAAATATCTTCATGGCAAACGACAATTTTGGCTTTCAAGATTTGCATGGCTTTTTTCGAGGCGATGATTTCTTCGCTCGCCCCCTGGGATTTCATGGCGATAAAAAGGCCTTTAACCTTCAATAAAGGGATTGCTAATTCCAGGAGGATGTTCAGCTGTTTAACCGCCCGGGCGATTGCAAAATCAAATTCCTCGCGCAATGTATTTTGCGTTTCGGCCCGTCCGACGACGATGGTGACATTATCAAGATGCAAATTGTCTTTAACGGTCTGTAAGAAACGGGCTTTCTTATTGTTTGGTTCTAACAAGACAATTTTGGCTTGCGGATTCGCGATTGCCAAAACGACTCCGGGAAAACCGGCCCCAGAACCGATGTCAATCAGCGATTTTTCCTTAATAGAAACATATTTTAACGGCAGCAGACTATCCAAAAAATGCTTTTCGATAATCTGTTCTTCGTCGGTGATGGCGGTGAGATTAAACATGACATTCCACTCTTTTAGCAAAGCTAAGTAGCTTGTAAACGCCCCCATCTGCGATGCGCTCAAGGTGAGATTCAACTCATTCATGCAATAGTCTTGAAATTGTTCAAAGTTCATAATAGTCCTCGCCTTTTTAATGTTAAAACGAGCACGGAAATATCGCTAGGATTAACTCCGCCGACGCGGCTTGCCTGACCGATCGTCCTGGGGCGAATTTTTTGCAGTTTCTGACGCGCTTCCAAAGCGAGTCCGTCAATATGGAGATAATCGAGGTCTTCAGGCAGAAGCAGGCTTTCAAATTTCGCAAAAGATTTTGCTTCCTTTTCTTGCTTGGCGATATATCCCTCATATTTAACCATTATTTCAAGTTGCATAATACCCGTTTCATCGAGCGGATGGGATATCAGTTCAGGGATGAGTTCAATCATGGTCGAATAAGCGACATCGGGGCGCTTTAACAAATCATAGGCCAGAGTACCGCCTTTTAAAGGTGTACACCCAATTTTAAGCAGATATTCATTCACTTTTTTGTTGGCGCCTAAATACGTTTTTCTTAAGATTGACAGAACGCGATTCAAGCTTTCATTTTTTTGCAAAAAACTTTGATATCTCGCTTCGGGAATAAGGCCGAGTTGGTAACCGTATTCAGTGAGTCTTAAGTCGGCATTGTCGTGTCTGAGGAGCAGGCGGTATTCCGCTCGCGAAGACAGGAGTCGATATGGTTCGATGGCCCCTTTGGTGACGAGGTCATCAATCATCACGGCAATGTAGGCTTCATTCCTCTTTAAGATAAGGGGTGCTTGACCGCGAATTGCCAAAACGGCATTTATGCCGGCCATGATGCCGAGCCCGGCGGCTTCTTCATATCCGGATGTCCCGCAAATCTGACCGGCTCCATAAAGACCTCGATACTTTTTAACACGCAAAGTCGCATCGAACTGGGTCGGAACGATTGCATCATACTCAATCGCATATCCATATTTGAGAATTTCAGCATTTTCAAATCCGGGTAATGAGCGGACCATCTGTTCTTGGACGTCGCGTGGCATGGAAGTCGCAAAGCCCTGAATATAAATCGAGTCGCCATCTTTTGTCTCGGGCTCAAGAAAGAGCTGGTGACGCGGCTTATCATAGAAAGTCGTTATTTTGCCTTCAATTGAAGGACAATAACGGGGTCCGACACCTTTGATTTGGCCATTAAACTGGGCGGAGCGTTCTAAGTTATTTCGAATTATTTCATGCGTTTTAGGAGAAGTATAAATAAGATGGCAAACCGCCTGATTTTCAAAGGCCACGAATTCTTTTGTCGTGTAAGAAAAAGCTAACTTGGCATTCGTGCCGTATTGAACGCTGGCCTTCGAAAAATCAATCGACGACTTGCGAATGCGCGGTGGCGTTCCGGTTTTTAGGCGGTAAATTTCGATACCCATCTCAGTGAGATTTTTGGACAATCCGATGGAAGCCTTTTCGCCGTCGGGACCGCTTGCGGTTTTTTCAAGACCGCGTAAAATCTGCGCTTCCATATATGTTCCTGTCGTAATAACCACAGCTTTTGCTCTTATTTCAGCGCCGTCGGACATC
>DCUC01000017.1:6558-11232 GCA_002329705.1 Caryophanales bacterium UBA1424 | reverse complement strand
ACGCGGCCCGGATAAATATTGCGGTCGCTTTGCGTCCTCAAACACTGGACGCCCGGTCCTTTGCCGGTATTGAGCATTTTCATCTGCAAGTATTGATAATCGGCAGCAACTCCCATGATGCCGCCCAAGGCGTCGATTTCACGGACGACGATGCCTTTGGCTGATCCGCCGATTGACGGGTTGCACGACATGCGCGAGACAGCTTTAAAATTCAGGGTGCAAAGCAAAGTTTTGCATCCCATGGAAGCCGCCGCGTGAGCAGCTTCGACGCCGGCGTGACCGCCGCCGACGACGATGACATCGAATTCCACTAACCGACGCTTCCTTCCATGTCCATCTTAATCAACTGATTAAGTTCGACGGCATATTCCATCGGAAGTTCCCGCGAAAAAGGCTCGATAAAACCCATGATAATCATCTGTGTGGCGTCTTTTTCACTCATGCCGCGCGACATCAGGTAAAAGAGTTGATCTTCATTGATCTTACTGACCGTCGCTTCGTGTTCGATATACGACTGATCATTGAAAACTTGATTGGTGGGAATCGTATCGCTTTTTGAAATATCGTCGAGAATCAGCGTATCGCACTCGACATGGCTGCGCGAGTTGAGCGCTCCTTTTTCGTGGCGGACTGTGCCGCGGTAGTTGGCGACTCCGCCATTTCGTACGATTGATTTAGATATAATCGTTGAACTCGTATTCTTGCCCAGATGAATCATACGCGCACCGGCATCCTGATATTGACCATGATCAGAAACGGCGATCGAAATGCAAGTTCCTCTTGATCCGTCGCCGGATAAAATAACGGCCGGATACTTCATGTTAACCTGGCTTCCGATGTTGCCGTCAATCCACTCCATTTGCGCATTATCATGGCAAATCGCGCGTTTTGTAACGAGATTTACAATGTTTTTTGACCAGTTCTGAACGGTTGAATAACGGCATTTACCATCGCGTAAAACAACGATTTCGACAACGGCGGCGTGCAGTGATTCGCGAGAATAAATAGGCGCCGTGCAGCCTTCGACATAATGAACATCCGCTCCTTCATCGACGATGATCAGCGTCCTTTCAAACTGTCCGGAGCGCTCGTTGTTGATGCGGAAATAAGATTGTAACGGCTTATCGAGTTTGACGCCCTTGGGGACATAGATAAACGAACCGCCGGACCAGACCGCGCCATTAAGCGCCGAAAATTTATTGTCGGCAAAAGGCACGACGGTATTGAAATATTTTCTGAACAGATCGGGCATCATTTTTAGCGCTTGGTCGGTCGAAAGAAAAACGACGCCTTTTTCCTCAACCTCTTTCAGCATGTTGTGATACACCATCTCGGATTCATATTGCGTGGCAACGCCGGAAAGATACTTTTGTTCAGCTTCGGGAATTCCCAACTTCTGAAACGTCTTTTTAATCGTTTCGGGAACTTCGTCCCAACTCGATTCTTCTTTTTCGCTGGGGCGTGTGAAATAGGTGTAAACATCGAAATTAAGGAATGCCAAATCAGGCCCGAATTTTGGCATTGGAAGCTTTAAAAAAGCGCGATAGGATTTGAGGCGAAATTCGAGCATCCACTCCGGCTCGTTTTTTAACCGAGAAATAGTGCGAACAACCTCTTCACTTAAACCTTTTCCGGTGTTTAAAATCGAGACATCTTCGTCTTTAAATCCATATTCGTATTCTTTTTGGGGAAGCTTATTTTTCATGTTTGTGATCGTGATCTAAAAGCTCCTTAAGGGCATCCCAGCCGATTGTCGCGCATTTAATGCGGGCGGCCTGGCGATGCGTGTTGATAAAAACGATGGCTTCGTCGAGAACCGTATCATCAAAGGGTTGCTCGTGAATCATCTTCTGATATTGTTCGATTATATAGAGGGCATCTTGAACATTTTTGCCGATTACCAACTCGGTCATAATGTCGGTCGAGGCGGTCGAAATCGTGCAAGCTATACCATCAAAGGCGCAGTCGGAAATGACCCCATTTTCTTCAAGAAGAAAAACATTGATATCATCGATGCAATTCGGTGAATCGATGTGCATCATCTGATAGCGGTCATCATGCGGTGTCCGCTTATTCCGAGGTTTCTCATAATGGTCCATAATAATTGCCCGCATCATCTGCGGATCAAGCGAAATAGGCATCGAGGAAATCGCCTCCTTTTTCTAATGCCGAAACAAAGGCATCAATATCTTCTTTGGTATTGTAAAAATAAAGAGATGCGCGCACCGTCGCAACTTCGCCCAAATAGTCGAGAAGAACTTTCGCACAGTGCTGTCCCGAACGGCAGGCAATGCCTTGCGAATTCAAGTATGTCGCCTCATCCTGAGCAAACACACCTTTAATATTAAAGGTGATAATGCCAGATTCCGCTTTTTCGTTATACAAAATAACTCTTTCATTCTTCTTAAGTTTTTCAATTGCGTATGTCCGCAGTTCATCTTCATAGCGACGAATATTTTCCATGCCGAGTGACATCAGATAATCAGTGGCGGCCTTGAGCCCATATATGCCTTCGATGTTCTGCGTTCCGGCTTCAAATTTTGAGGGGGGTTGCAGATAGGTGACATCACCGCACATATCGAATTTGGCATTCATGCCTCCTCCCGTCATAAACGGCGCCGTCTTTTCAAGAAGTCCATATTTTCCGTAGAGGACGCCGATGCCGGTCGGACCGACCATCTTGTGGCCGGAAAAAGAGAGAAAATCTACATCCAGATCTTTGACATCGGTCGGCATGTGCGGCACCGATTGCGCTCCATCGCAGACGACGATCGCGCCATATTGATGAGCGATTTTTGTAATCTCTTTGATATCGACGATAAAACCGAGGACATTCGTCACATGAGCGACGGCGATAATCTTTGTCTTCTTGCTGATGACCTTGCGGAGATTTTCCGGGACGAGTTTGCCATCTTCATTAAGCGGAATATAGTTGATTTTGCACCCGGTCATCTCGCCGACTTTAAACCACGGTAAGACGTTGCTGGCGTGCTCTGCCTGAGTTATCAAAATCTCATCATCTTTGGTCAGATATTTCGTCCCGTAACCATAAGCAATTAAGTTAATCGACATCGAGGTTCCGGACGTGAAGACAATTTCTCTTTTTTCGGCGTTGATAAACTTTGCTAAAGTGGCGCGGGCCTCATCAATTTTAACATCGACGTTATAGCATAAATCATAGTCGCCGCGATGAGAGTTAGCGGTTTCATATTGAAGATATGCATTGACCGCTTTTTCGACTGCATATGGTTTAAAAGTCGTCGAAGCATTGTCGAGAAAAATGAGCGGTTTTCCTTGCATCATGACTTTATTTTTAAACATCGGAAAGTCATCTCTTATTAAATACGGATCGATTTTTTTCATACGCGTTCCTCAATAATTTTAGCAATTTTCTCTTTCATCGCCTCGTCATGGAAGTAATTGGCAATCGGAAGCAGATAGCCATAAGTGATGAGCTTCTTGGCTTGATTTAGATTCAATCCGCGGGACATCAGATAAAAGAGATGGTCGTCGCTTAATTTCCCGACGACGGCAGCGTGGGAGGCCTCAACTTCATTTTCATCGATGTTAAGGCGTGGATCGGCTTTGGCAACCGCCCCTTCATCAAAGACGATAATCTTTGCATTCTGTTTGGTCTTGCTCTTTTTCGCGCCGCGGGCGATTTCGTTAGCGCCGCTGAAGGCGAGACGCGAAGAATTGCGGGCAACTCCGTAATTGTCCATCAAGCCATATGTACTCTGCGCGAGATGATGAAAGTGAACCGCATATTTCTTATCATCCTGATTACTGGCAAGAGTGGACAGACGCCATGTTCCTCGAGCGTTGCTTCCGACTAAATTAATCGCGACATCAAGGCGAGAATTTCCATTGGAAAAGTCGGCCATGGTCGCAAATAATTCAGCATTTTCCTCGACTTTTGCAACGATTTTACCATTTCTTGATTCGCCGAAATTAATGAGATTAAGAGCTAGATTAGCCCCTTTGCCCACGTTTATTTCCAAACCGTCAAAGCCTTCGCTGAAGTCGACGATAAGCTCTTGTTTTTGGCAGTCGGCAAGAATGATTTTCCGGATGTTATTTGCCATCCCGAATCGCCTCTTTAGTGGCGCATACGCCAATCGACACCGCGCTCATGGCCGGTTCTTCTTTTTCGATATCGATACCCAGTTCGGTTTTAATCCACTCATATCCTTTAGTATCTATTTTTTGAATGATTTCCGGTCCGCCTTCGACCGCGATTTTTCCGTTTACCATAACGATGGTGCGATTTAAATTAATCATGTTGTATAAGCGCGCATAGTGTGAGACGACCAAAAAGCCGCGCCCTTTTTCTTGTTCTTCGCGAATGGCGCTGGCGACGATAGTCATCGCATCGATATCGAGCCCAGAGTCGATTTCATCAAGCAAGGCAAAACGCGGTTCCAAAAGAATCATCTGCAAGATTTCGTTGCGCTTTTTTTCGCCGCCCGAAAAGCCGACGTTTAACGAGCGGTTGGCCATCTCAAAGGGAATGCCCATCTTTTTATATGTCGAATCGAGCAAACGGTAAAACTGAAATAATGATAGAGGTTTAGCTCGTCGCGCGTTGATAGAGGCTCTGAGAAAATCGGCATTGACGACACCGGACACTTCGCTTGGATACTGCATGCCTAAAAAGAGGCCGGCTTTCGATCG
>DCUC01000017.1:3875-6547 GCA_002329705.1 Caryophanales bacterium UBA1424 | reverse complement strand
TTGCCCATTATCGCCTGCAAGAGAGTTGACTTGCCGTGTCCGTTGGGGCCGAGCAAAGCAACCGTCTCACCGCTTCTGGCAGTAAGGCTCACACCTTTGAGTATTTCTTTGTCTTCCACGTTAACGTGGAGATCGACTATTTTAAGAACATCCATGCTATCATCTCCTAAAATCTCTCATATTGTATATTAATCAATATACATATTCAAACAGAACGATAAGAACTTGCCTTTTGAAAGACTGGCGATAAAAGCTTTTCGGATTTAAAAAATCCAAAAAAAGGAAAGATTATTTTTTAAAGAGAAACAGCTGATATTGATAAATTGCTTGTTGTATTAATAATATTAATGTAATAGAATATTCGTGCTATGTTCAGGCTTAGGAGGGAAACAACTACTTATGAGAAAAAGTAAGATTACGCTCGGAATAGTAGCTGGATTGCTCAGTACCTTTGCTTTAGCCGCTTGTGACGGACCAACATTTTCCGGCGACGGATATGTTTTAACCTATACGGGCGCTAATGGCCAAGAGTATCACTACACCGCTGAAGAATTGTTTGATTCATATTTGCAGACAACCAGCGGTGCATCGTCGCTCTTTGACTCGGTCTATAAAGTTCTTGTCCGCAACTACTTTATCACCGACGATACAGAGGGCGGAGGTATTGACACTTATCCAGATATTAAGAAAGGTGCCGACAACGACGTCGCAGGCGTCAAATCGAAGGCGGAATCAGCCGCCGACGACAACGGTACGAAATATGACGATGAGTTCGAGAAACAACTCGATACTTATGGCGTCGAAGATGAAGACGAACTGTGGGAGCATTTTGCCTATCAGCGCATGACGACTGAATTCGAAGATCAATTCTATGAAAGAAATATCGATTTCATTCGCGATGCCAAAAAAGAAGCTGCTGAAAACACCTTAAAATTCAGCGGTTATCTTGAAAAGATGACTCCGTATCACGTCCGCCACATCCTCGTCAAAGTGAGCGCCAGCGCCAACGCGCTCTACAATTCGGAAATCACCGAGGCCGAAGCCAAGAAACTCGCTAACGTCGGTCAAAACCTGGCCCTCGGCAGCGAAACCTTTGGCTCACTCGCTCAACTCTATTCCGAAGACACCGGTTCGGCCGAAAAATTCGGCGACTTAGGCATCATGTCGAAGAGCACATCGTTCATCAATGAATTCAAGCTCGGCGTCTACGCTTATGAAGCCATCAATAACAGCACGACTTTGGCAGAAGCGAAAGCCGGCCTCGGCATCACCGATGAGATGAGCGCCGACTATGTCAGTGCCACCGGATCAGACAAGATCGGCACGATTCCTTACGAAGCCTTCTTAAAGCTTCAGGATTACTCCGATGTCACGAAGGATGATGATTCCTTTATCGTTAACGATAATAATCCATATTTCTATCCTCGTAACATTATCTTTAACAAATACTTCAACCGCCACGACATCTCGGTCATCACGCCGAACTCCCTTGTCGCCGGCACCTTAAGCGCCGATAACAAATCAGTCGAAAATGAAAACTATGTCGGTGTTTATAACGCCACATATAACGGCATGCCCGGCTTCAAAAATATCCCGGGACTCGGCATCGATGTCAACGGTGACTCAGTCGTCGACGCTGATGATAAAGTTCTGACGACTAAAGACGGCAAAGTCGTTCTCGCCGTTCGCGGCGGGACAAGCGGCGATTCCGGATACCAAGGTTTCCATTTCATCGTCGTCGAGAGAAGCGCATTTGATAATGCGACAAACAATGTCTCGCTCAGCGATTACTACACGACCAAATATCCCGGCCAAAAAGATTATCCGACCTACGCCTCAACCGATCCTGAATACGTCGAAGGCAAAGATAACTACAAACCGACATATGTCAACTTCCTCGATCAGCAAATCAAAGATTACAAGAGCCGCGCCGAGTCAGTCGAAGGCGAAATTAAAGGCTTTGATTCCAATCTTAAGTATTTTATTTACGAAAAACTATTGACGACAATCAATACTGAAACCGGCAATCCTTACATCAAGTTCGGCGAACCGATTTCTTATGTCAACAGCCACGGCGAAACCGTCACAATCGACCTTAAGAATACGATTGAAAACTGGATTGCC
Organism: Caryophanales bacterium UBA1424; assembly: GCA_002329705.1. Lineage (GTDB taxonomy): Bacteria > Bacillota_I > Bacilli_A > RFN20 > CAG-826 > UBA1424. Next base: position 4,423 of record DCUC01000017.1, on the reverse strand, counting down.
GCCACGCGCAATGAAGCCGACTATAACACACGCGAGAGTTGGAAGGATACATGGGATGCCTATGTCGAATTCCTCGAGCAGCAAAATGCTCTTCGCGCATCCGGAAAATTACTCAGTGAAACCTGTGCCATCCAATACTCGAGCACGGCAAAAACTGCTGAATTATGGGCCAAGGGAGGGGCATGCTACAATGACAAATAAGAAAAAGGGATTATTCCTCACACTTGTCGCTACTTCCGCTTTTGTTCTTTCCTCATGTAATGAGGTGACCGCTCTTCCGAAGTTCTATGAAGATCCGATCATCCTCAATGACGACGGCACCAAAACCGATGTCTATCAGAATATCATGTCGCTTATCTATGATGCTTTAACCAGTTCCTCGGACAATCCGAAAAAAGTTCTCGATGAGATGATGTATGTCATCGCCGTCGATCAATTCGGCTCCTTTGCCGAAGTCGAAGAGCTGGCCGCCAAAGACGCCAACGCCGCCGAAGTCCGCACCTTTATCGAGGCTCACGACAATGTCTACCGCGACGAAAATGATGCCG
>DCUC01000017.1:0-3853 GCA_002329705.1 Caryophanales bacterium UBA1424 | reverse complement strand
AAAGAAGTCTTCCACGATGCCGCGACGGGCGGTTCTTATTCCAAACGCAGCCGTTTTGATGAAGAGAAGTACGCGGTTAGCCTCGTCGGTGATCTCTATGACATCGAGGGTGTGTTTGAAGACGCGACCGTCTGGTACAAAGACGTCCTGGTCACCCCGGATGTCGAAGTCGAAGATATCGTTAACTTCGTTCATATCGACCGCTATCAAGATTACATCGAACGCGGCGTGCTACCGCGCCTTTATCGCGAGAAACTCGTCGAGCAATTCATCTACGATAACAATTATTCTTCTCTCGGCCGCACATACGCCCGTGAGGTAGAATACATCAAAATCGTCAACAACGATGCCTATCCGAGCGCAGCTAAGTCTTTGATCAACGCCTTTGTCGACAAATACATCTTAGATGTAAATGCCGCTGATGAAGTCGACTTCGAAGTGCTGGCCAATGCCTGGAGAGGAATCGACCTTTCCCCCGACGCCGTCACTTTGCTTGAAACAGCATTCACGGGCACCAGCGTGCCGGTGACCGATGCCGATGTCCTCGCCCAACTCGCCGGACCGAGCGTCTATTATCCGCAGACGCAGTTTGGTTCGATCGCCAAGGATTATCTAAAGATTACCGATGACCGCTTTACCAACGACACCGGGATCGAATCCGATTTTACCAACAGCAACGCCTACACCAAACAAGTCGGTTTGACAATCAAATCCGATTCCTTGAAGCTCGAAGACTACACCAACGACGGCTGGTATGTTAAAAGCGGCGGTCTCAGCGAGCTTCCCGAAGCGATTCGCTCACGCCTTTTTAACATCAATGTCGCCAACGAAGTCGGTAGCATCGAGGCCGAAGACGCCACTCATAGTTATGAGTCCGGTCAATACGTTCGCAATCTCCGCGGCGAATTCTATCTGACGCCGACGACTTCCGAACAGGGCACCGATGTTCGCAAAGATAACTTTGTTATCTACGACATCTCCAGTTCCACCTACTACATCATCAAAGTAAAAGAAGCCGTCTCGACTTCCAAGCTCTCGCGCCTGAGCGACAACAGTTATCCGACCTTAGAACGCGAAGATATCGCCAAAGAAGTCACTCATGTGCTGTCGGCCAAAGATTCCTACATTAACAATGCTTACGAATCTTACATCAAGCTCTACAGCGTCATCTATCACGACACGACCATCTACGATTATTTCAAGGAGCAGTTCCCTGATCTATTCGACGATGAAGATTGATAGCTGAGACCTGCAAAACTATAATATAAGGAGGATGGAAACGTCCTCCTTTGTTATCTAGGAGGTAAAGTATGAATAATCTCGATTGCATTTTTTGTAAAATTGTCCGCGGCGAAATTCCGGCCACCAAAATTTATGAAGACGATGATGTCATGGCTTTTCTTGATATCTCGCAAGTCACCCCGGGTCACGCCTTGGTCGTGCCGAAACGCCACTACCCCAATTATGTCGCGACGCCGAAGAGCATCATGCACAAAGTCATGGATGTCGCCCAGCGCGTCGCCCAGGCCGACATCACGATGCTGGGAGCCAAGGGTGTCAATATCCTGACCAATGTCAATCGCGAGGCCGGGCAAGTCGTCATGCACTTTCATGTCCACGTCATTCCCCGCTACGTCGCCGACGAAGGTTTTCAGATCACGATGCTTAAAAACCGCCGCCTCTCCGAACTCAACCTTCCGATGCTAGCCACCGAAATTAAAAAGGGTCTATAGATTACCCTTTACTTTAATAAAAGCAAGGCACAGACCTTGCTTTTTTATTTGTTGAATTTCTCGGCAAAAATAATCGCGTCTTGTTCATTTAACGGTTTGCTGAAGAAATAGCCTTGGGCGCGATCACATCCATAAGCCATCAAATAATCTTTTTGAATTTCGGTTTCGACGCCTTCGGCGACGACCGTATAACGCAGTTTTTGACCGAGCGAAATAATATCTTTGGTAATCGCTTCATCAATGTTGATCAGTTCGATGCCATCCATGAACGCCTTGTCGATTTTAATGCTGTTAATATTGATGGCTAAAAGGCGATAAAGGGATGAAAAGCCGGTTCCGAAGTCATCGATGGCCACGCTAATATTGAGGGCCTTAATCTTCTTGACCGTCGAAAGAAGATAGAGGACATCATAAGGCGAAGGCGATTCAACGATTTCTATCTCTAAAAGCAGCGGGCTCACCTGGTGCTTTTTAATCGTCTGTTCGATATAGTCGGCGATGTTGGCGGAGAAGACGGTCCGCTTCGAAAGGTTGACGGAAATCGGAAGGAGCCTGAGACCTTTATCGCGCCACTCGGCGATGTGCTTGCACACGCGGTCGAGAACATAATAGTCGATTTGAATAATCAAATCCGATTGTTCGGCTAAAGAGATGAAGGCGGCCGGTAAAATCGTCCCCCGTTCGGGATGGTGCCATCTGAGGAGGGCTTCCGCACCGCTGAAACGCTTGAGTTTTAAATCAAACTTCGGCTGAAAGTAAACTTCGAATTCATTGTTTTGAAGACCGCGTTCAATATCGCGGGCCAGGCTTACGATGCGCTCGTTTTTCATAAACATCGTCTCGTTAAAGACGAAGATGCCGCCGCGCTCGGAGCTGAGGCGACCGTAATCGCTAGCGATTAAGGCCGTCTGGAACATCGTCTCGGCCGAAATATCTTCTTCGTTTCTGATCCTGACACCATAGTGAGGATAAAAGTCGATGTCAATCTTATTTTCGCCGAGGAAATTATTGATTAACTCCGTCAACTTTTCGAGCAGGGCTGCTTTTGACGGCGGATGCCATCATGCGGCTCAACCATGCCGCCGGCGTCTATAACGACATTATCTGCAAAATCATGATTACGCTAGGAACGACCTTTCTTCCTTTTCTCGGTTTATTGTGGTTTATGTATACTTGCTATGCAACGAAAGCCAATATTCGCCTGTGGATTGTCTATCTGACAGCCGGAATATTTTTCGTCATCAATTTTGTTTTAGCAATCGTTTCGCTTATACCTGGTTATGATATTTACTATACTTTGAGCGACCACCAACTCCATTTTGGAACTTACTATTTCATCTATACAATAATTCTCCTCATACCTTTCTTTGCATCTTTAATCATCGTTTTCGCCCGTTGGAATATCATGCACCGCCGCCGCAATCCGTTCACCTTTTTCAACTTCAGCCTCATCCCTATCATCGCCATTATCGCCCAGCATTTTTTTNNGCACCAGTTTGCGGTGACCGACTTCCTGACCGGATTAGGTAATCGCCGCAATCTGATCAAGTTTGTCGGTTTGAAGATTCGCAAACTCCGTAACGGCGACAAGTTTGCCGGATTTATGCTCGACATTAACAACTTCAAAAAAATAAACGATAAATACGGCCACTCCTTTGGTGATCAAGTGCTGATTGATGTCGCCAATGTCTTGATTCANNACGACGCAAAAAAACGATTATGTCGCCCGTTTCGGAGGTGACGAATTTGTCTTGATTATCGATCTGAATACCGAGGAAGAAATCGAGGAATATAAGAAAGTTATTCGCCAGGCCTGCGAAAAATATAACGCGAGTGAAAAAAACACTCACGTTATCGATTTCAGCATCGGCTCTGCCTTATTCAGCAAAGCGGAAGGCATGACGCCATCGCGTTTTTTAGAAATTATCGACGACCGCATGTACATCGACAAGCAGTCGACAAAAGCAATTTAAAATTGCCGCAAAAGTTCTTTAAATCCGCAATTTGCGGGTTTTTTATTTCTTCTTTGGTTTGTAAAAAGAGCGATCATCCATTGCGTAGATACGGGCGCTGAACTCTCCTTCTGGCGTCTGTTCATAGGCTTTATCTAAAATCATCAT
>DCUC01000042.1:555-6624 GCA_002329705.1 Caryophanales bacterium UBA1424 | reverse complement strand
GTTAATTGCCGACTACATTAATTCCACACCTGGTCCTGATGGAAAGGTTATTAAAACAGAAGTATAATTAAGGACCTGATAGCAAGGTCCTTTTTATAAAAGAGTTATGAATCAATTACCGCTTAAAAAGACACGATTTGATATATATGTTTTTAGCTTTTTGATGATTTTTGCCTCCCTATTCTTGGTCGTGACGAACGTTTTCAATCGCCGCATGGACGACTCAGTCGTCAATGTTTATTACGAATTTAATCTGATTGATACGCATGAGTTATACGCCAATCAATCATATGTCTACAAAAAAGATGATTATCCGCGTTTATTGGACGATATAACGCTTGAAATTACAAACGGAAAAGTCCGCATCGCCGAGGAGACATCGCCACATAATTACTGTTCGATACAAGGATGGGTGGACGATTCGGGAATGCCGATTATTTGCGCTCCAAATTACTTTATGGTCATCATCGAGGAGAGATTGTGATTAACGCGTCAATTCAAAAAATCACCCATCTAGCCCTTTTGCTAGCGATTGGGGTTGTCATCAGCTATGGCGAGGCGGTTTTGCTTCCCTTAGCCTTTATTGCCCCGGGAGTTAAATTAGGATTAGCTAACACCATCGGGCTCATCGTCTTATATTATTTTGGTCTTAAAGAATACGTCAGCATCGGGTTTTTAAGAGTCCTTTTAACCGCGTTATTCACCGGCTTTGGTCTAAATTTTTATATCGCATTGGCAGGCTGGGCCCTGGCGACAATCGTCGTCATTGTCTTTTATTATTGGAGGCGTCTGTCGATTTTTGGTCTATCGATGGCATCCGCCGTCATGCACGGAGTCGGGCAAATCATCATGGTCGCCATTTTGTATCAAACAATCTACATAATAAATTATTTACCGATTCTCTTTTTCACCGGGATTGCGAGCGGACTTTTAATCGCCTTTCTCGCCCGTGAAGTAGTGACCCGCGTGCGCTTGACAACAACGCTTAACGAATATGAAAAATAAACTATCAAGTTTAAAAGCTTTTCTCTTGAAATTGCTTGACCCCCGCGAGTGGACAATCCTTCTTTCAACGCTGCTTATAAGCGGTTTGCTCGTATCATCGATTTTCTTGCTTAAACCCGACAGCCATGAATTTGATCCCGACGACATTCCTTTTGAGCGAATCGGCTACGATGTGTTTGCCAAAACGAGCGGTGGTGATATTCGCAACATCTTCAACACATCTTACGAAATTCGCTATCAGAAAGTGTATCCCGAATCGTTTGCCGAGATGGCGCGCGGCATTTACATTGATAATGTGCCATTAATTCATAAAGTTGCCGACTGCCATTACACATATCGCCTTGACGAAAACGATGTTACTTCGCCTATCATTAATAATCTTTTCGTCATTAACGAATCATATGGTTCTGAGACATGGTTACCAATACCAAGCCATTTGTACTATCTTCTGGAACGAGGGCTTGAATTAACGATATCCACCGATTTTAAGTTCAATATCTTTGTCGGCGAGGTCGTCAACTTCTGGGAAGACATTCTCGAAAATAGTTCTGATTATTTAAATCGCGATCCCTACTATAACCCCGATCGGGCTGATTTGCTCGAGCGATTAACTAGTTACATACCCACGAATCAACAGGAAGTAGATGATACTTTGGAACTGAAAATAGTTGGTGATGATTACTATGTTCGCTTCAATAGTTTTAATGGCGCACCTCATGGGGATTTGTCGATTACTCTGGCGGGCATCGCCAAAGGCTACGCTAATGACATATTAGCCCCTTTATTAAAAGAAAATGAACTGGAACACGGATTTATCTATGGCGGGTCGAGCTCGATTTCGACGCTCGGAAGTAAATACAGCGGCAATCCTTGGCAGTGGCAGCTAGAAGGGCCGACCGAAGCCGCCCCTTATGCTTTTTATATTAATCGTAACGGTCAATACTCCTTTTCGACATCGGGAGGTTATCAAGGAGTGTATATACCTATCGACGATGGTTATCTTCTTCGCCATCATATTGTCAATCCCGAGACGGGATATCCCGCGAAGCAGCAACTGGAAATAAACATTATCTCGGCGGATTTGCCTTCCTATATGCTCGATGCTTATTCAACGGCTTTAATGAATATGACGATTGAAGAGGGATTGGCATTGAAAGCATCCATCAACAATCAAGGCAGGGAATTAGAAATTGCCTGGATAAATATTATCGATAACGGAAGAGTTGAGGTCAATTATACATCTGGATATCAGCAATACATCACCGAACTTGATAATTTGCTTTATCACATTGTTTAGAGCGTTCGTTAAAATGCTTTAGAGATTCTTAAAGAGCGCCGATTCAATTTGCTCTGAGACGAATCCGCAGGCGTCGCAGCAGTTTTCGAGCCGCAAAAAGAGATCTTCCCAGATGAAGAGTTTTATCGGATCGCTCTCGGTGGTGAAAATCCGATGGACGGATTCGGAATAGATGGCGTCGCATTCTTCTTCCAGGTGGAGTACCTCAAGAATGAGTTCCTTGAGTTTCGTCGATTTTTTGTAATGGGAGAATTCTTCTAACAGGGCTTTTAAGGAAGCTACGCATTTACCGATTACTTTAGTAAATTGCTTCATCTCGGGGCGCAGCTCCTTGACATCATACATGTATATTCGCAAGGCGACATCTTCGATGGCGTCGGTGACGTCATCGATTGCCGAGAGAATCGCCATGATATCTTCTCGTTCAATCGGGGTGATGAATTCCTTGTAAAGATTAGACAGGACTTTACGCCGCTCATCATCCGCGGTGTGCTCGATGACATGTATTTCCTTTTTATATCTCTGAAGTTCATCATGCCGAAAGTCGGAGACCATGCTACTTAGATAATTTGAAGCCTCGATGCTGTATTCACATAGCTCTACGAAAGAACGGAAGTAGTAGTTGTCTTTGATCTTTTCCAAAACCATAATGTTTCCTCCTTTTAGAATATCATGATGAACAATTTTGCTAATAGAAAACCGATCAGTCCGCAGCCGGGGAATGTGAGGACCCAGGCAAACACCATGTCGCGGACGATTTTCCAGCGGATGGACGAGAGGCGCTTGGCCGCGCCGACGCCCATGATCGCCGTCGTTTTCATGTGGGTGGTGCTGACTGGAATCCCGAGAAGAGAACACAGCAATAATCCGGACGTTGCCGAAAAATCCGATGCAAATCCCTGATGAGTTTTTAGTTTTACCATGTCGATGCCGACTGTTTTGATGATGCGATATCCGCCGATTGAAGTGCCGAGACTCATGATGAGCGATATCAAAATCATTAGCCATATTGGCACGGCAAATGTCGTCGAGCTGGCGTCGCCTTTTGCTAACGCCACGCCTAAGAGGAAGACACCCATGAATTTCTGACCGTCTTGAGCGCCGTGCATGAAGGACATCGAAGCCGCTCCGGCGATTTGCGCCCTGCGGAAGAAATTATTTGTTTTACGCCAGTTCATCTTTTTGCAGATGAGTTCAATCAATTTCGCTGCGACGAACCCTGAGCCAAATCCTAAGAAAGTGGATAAAGCCAAGCCATAGATGACGTTTAACCATGCTGATCCGTTAATTCCGGCAAAGCCGGATTGAACGGCAATAGCGGCACCGGATATTCCGGCGATTAGGGCGTGAGATTCCGAAGTGGGGATGCCAAAAAACCAAGCTGCGGTTGACCAGACCAAAATTCCGATTAAAGCCGCGAGCAAGGCTACAAGAGCATCGCTTGAATTGCCTCCGAAATCGACCATTGTGTATATGGTCTGGGCAACGGTGGCATTTAGCAACGTCATCACGAGGACTCCAAGGAAATTAAAAACAGCTGCCAGGATGACGGCCTGTCTTGGGGTCAACGCTCTTGTGGATACCGTCGTCGCGATGGCGTTTGGCGCATCGGTCCATCCGTTAATCATGACGACCAACAAGACGAGGATGACGGTCAAAATCAAAATCCAGTTACCCGCTAGTTCTCCTAGGAAATCGCCAATTGACATAAATACCTCTAGACAAATCGTTATATCTTCGATTGAATGGTACCATCTTTTTGCGCAAATTTTACGAATATTGTGCGACGCAAAACACAAAAGCGTTTACATTGAAAACGGGGCATCTCCAATTGGGGGATTTTCCTCTAGGAGTTATATTAGAAAACAATGTGTTGTCACATTAAGATATAGAAAGAATTAAATTATTTAGTTTTTTGAGAAGGATAAGGCGGTCTTCGGGAAGGCCGGGAGCTCTTTGATAACCGGTTTGCTTGACAACTTCAAATCCGTTGAATAAGCCGAGCCACTGCTCCGTTGTTTTGTTATTGGCGCGAAACACGCCATTCATGGCATAGCAACTCTCGCCAACCTTCTCCATCTTTAAGCGCGCAATTAAGTCATCGGTCAGGAAAAAGTTGAATTTCAATAGGAGCAAGCCCTGAGGCTTGAGAATTCTTTTGATTTCGCCCATAACCATCAGCGATATTTCTTCGGGTATCACATCGAGAAAGTTCGAACAGAAAATGCCGTCGTAACTAGCATCGTTGATTTGTGCCAGAAACGATTCGTCACCCACTTCAAAACGGAGATTATCAATCTTCGACACGGCTACTATTTTGTTGGCGTATTCAATCGCATTTTTCGATGAGTCAAAACCAAGTCCTCTTTTGATTTTGCCACCTATTAATCTGGTCTCTATAAGAGCGAGGCCGTTGCCGCAGGCGATATCTAAAACTTCCTCGCATGAATCACCGAGGATTTGCAGGCACTCATCAAGCGATGTATCAAGAACGATATCGCTTTTTGCTTTCGCCATCGCCTCGAGATTATGAAAGTGGTGATCCCAGAACGATATGACTTCTTCTTTTGTTTTTTCGTCTCTCATTTGTTTGACTCCGATAAAGTCATTATAATCACTTAATTTGAGAGTTTGTAGCCATCATTTTCTTTTGTAGTTACGAGATTAATAAGTTAAAATGTTTTTCGCGTGATTTTGCAGTATCATTAATTACGTTAATGCGCTCGTAGCTCAGCCCGGATAGAGCACAACCCTCCGAAGGTTGGGGTCGGACGTTCAAATCGTCTCGAGCGCGCCAAGTGATAAGACGCCAATAAATGGTGTCTTTTTCATTAATAAGGCGAGTGAGGTTTGCTATTATATTGGTGTGGAAAAAGAAAAAAGCTGCGGTGCAGTCATCTATAAATATATGGGCGATCGCCTCGTCTTTTTGCTGGCCGAGATGAATCACGGCCACACCTCCCTGGTCAAAGGTCATGTTGATGACGGCGAAAGTGAGATCATGACCGCCTATCGCGAAATCAAAGAGGAGACAAACCTCGAAGTCGTTATTGATAATGACTTTCGTCAGATAATTTCCTATCCTCCTTATACGAGCAATCCCGACATTATTAAGGATGTCATCTTCTTTCTGGCCACGCCCGTTAAGGGGCGCATGAAGCAGCAAAAAGAAGAGGTTGATGCTCTCATTTGGTGCAGTTATAAAAAAGCCCAGAAAATGCTGACCCATGAAGGCGATCGCGGCGTGCTTAACAAAGCCCGAAATTATCTTATTAATAAACCGCGCCTTAAATATAGCGAAGAGGATTTGATGCGCCTTGTCATCCCGTCGAAAATATACCTTAAATCATATCTTGAGACACGCGTTCATGAAGAGAAGACGGGCGATGATTTCGTCAATGCTTTCGTGCCGGATGTCTTAAAGAAAATCGAAGATGCCAGGCACGGCAAAAACCTGCCTTACGGCTGGGTGAGCTGTACTTATCTATGGCTCGTTAAGGGCGAAGAATTTATCGGCGAAACTTCGATTCGCCACGACTTGACGGACGGCCTGCTCCGCTTCGGCGGCCACATTGGATATCGCATTCGCTACGAGAAAAGAAGGCAAGGATATGGTACTAAAATGCTTCGCCTGACTCTTGATTACATTCGTGAGATTTTTGGCTTTAAACAGGTTCTCATCACTTGTGATGATGATAATCTGGGATCGATTAAAATCATCGAAAGTAATGGCGGTGTTCTTCAAGATAAGATTACCAACTTCATCG
>DCUC01000042.1:0-541 GCA_002329705.1 Caryophanales bacterium UBA1424 | reverse complement strand
TTTATTTAGTTCGTTGGTCAGATAATTGATGACCGATTTTCTGGTGACGATACCGATGAAATTTTCACGGTCATCGACGACGGGAACAAAGTTCTGATTGATGATGATTTCGACGATATCATTCATCTCCTTATCGGCGGAGATGGGGGCGATTTTTTTGTGGGGAGTAATGCTCGTGATCGGATGCTTTTCGCAGTCGTCGAGGTTCAGGCGGTAGCGCTTGATTTCCCACAAGATATCACCTTCGGAAAGAGAGCCGACATATTTGCCCTTGCGGGAAATTACGGGAATCGTGCTGTAGTGGTGGTATTCCATTTTTTCCAGGGCTTGGCGAATCGTGAAATCATCGTAAATAAATTCGACCTGGGCTTTGGGCAGAAGATAAAGAAGGATGTTCATGTTATCACCTCAATTTTTCATTATAGGCATTAATGGAAAGGACCGCAAATAATCGCGAAATGAAATTATAAATAATTTGGAATTTATAGCATCGATGATTATAATATCTTCAGTGCCTGCGTGGTGAAACTGGTAGACGCAA
>DCUC01000067.1:2952-3938 GCA_002329705.1 Caryophanales bacterium UBA1424 | reverse complement strand
AGGCCATGATCAGCAGGAAATTACTGCGCTCGTGCCTGAATCTGAGATTCTTGACTATGCGATTCGCCTGCGCGTTCTTTCGCAAGGCAGCGGTTTCTTTAACCGCGAATTTGACTCATATCAGGAAGTTCCTTCATATCTTGTCGATGGCATCGTCAAAGCATACGCCAACGAGAAGAACGATAGCAAATAAACTTTGTCGAGGGTCAACAAATGAAAGCAAAACTCCTAAACTTTTTTAAAGAGGCATGGCGGCCGACGCTTTTAATCGGCGCCATCTGCCTCGTTATCTATCTTCTTTCACTTCTGGCTAGCGGAAGCACTTACTTCATTTTCTGGGGCGATGCAGCCAATCAGGCCGAAAGCAATTTTCCGACCCTCGCCGATGTTCGCGATACCCAAGGCGGAAATTTTAACTGGACTTTCATCTTCATTTTCGCCGTCGTCATCTATGTTTACGTTTCCGAATTAAAAAAGAAGAACTACCGCGGCATCGTCGCCGGACTCTCTCTTTACGGCGTCCATTGGCTCTATGAAATCGCTAATGCCATCATCGGCAAAGCGGCGGGAGCAGCCTTGTGGAATGTCTCGCCGGAGAGCACTTCGTTTATTTTGCTGATCGGCGTTTCATGGGAGCTTTCAATGATGTTTTCCCTCGCCGGAATCATCATGTCAAAACTTCTTCCTGATGACCCGCACAAGAAGATTCTCGGCATTAATAACCGCTGGCTTTTCGCCATCGGCAATGCTGCCTTTTTCGCTATTTTTGAAATCTTCCTGGCTGGCACATCCGCCTTTATATGGGTATATCCGTGGTGGGGTGCAATCCCTGTTTTCATCACGACTTATATTCCGTTTTTTCTGGCCGCCTTTCTGGTCCCTGACGCCAAAGTCAAAACCCAGCGCATCTTCCTTCTGGCGACATGGGGTCTTGCCATCATTCTTCTGGCCGTCTTAATTCCGGCCGGCATCATCTAAATAAGTAT
>DCUC01000067.1:2289-2886 GCA_002329705.1 Caryophanales bacterium UBA1424 | reverse complement strand
ATAGAGCTTTTCGCCGAGAATTTCATCTTCCCAGTGGTGGTCGATTGAGGGATTGTCATTGACTTCGATGACATAGACTTGACCATCTTTTTCTTTGACATCGACGCCATAGAAACCATCGCCGATGGCGTTGGCGGCGCGAAGGGCCAGATCGACGACTGCGGCCGGTGCATCTTCAACTAAATAAGTGGCGACCGGTCCGACGCTGGCCCGGCTCTTGTTGGCGTTCCAATTATAGATTTGCCAGTGGTTGCGGGCCATGAAATATTTGCAGGCATAAAGCGCTTTGCCGTCGAGAATGCCGATGCGCCAGTCAAACGAACTGGGAATATACTCCTGGGCGATCAAGAGGGCGCTGAGGCGAAAGAGCTCCCTGAGTTTTAATTTTAATTCGTCCAAATCAGAAACCTTAAAGACGCCGCGCGAGGAGGCGCTGTCCGGTCTTTTTAAGATGATCGGGAAAGTGAACTCACCCGTAATTTTTGCCAGCGGAGTTTTTGAACTGACAATCATCGTCTTCGGCGTCTTGATGTTTTCGCTTTTCATGCACTCGTGGAAATATAGCTTGTTGGCGCAGCGCAAGATTGACCACGGATC
>DCUC01000067.1:0-2194 GCA_002329705.1 Caryophanales bacterium UBA1424 | reverse complement strand
GACGGCGGGGCCGGCTCTTTGGGGTCGACGAGGATGGCCAGATCGTATTTGTATTGTTTGATTTTTGAAATCGCATAGCGATTGTTGGAGAAGTAGCGCTTGGCATCGGCGATGAGATAGTCGTCGACTTCGATGTCGTTAACCGTTAAAATGCGGATTTTTGAGAGGAGCCAATTTCCTTGCTTAACGAATTTGAGTTCTAAAAACGGCGTTTCAAAAAGGCGGTGCATCGCTTTGCCAAGCCTTTCAAAGCGCGGTGGCGTCGTTCGGCCAAAAATTACTCGCAGAACGATTTCTTTACGGGTCGAGTGTTTAAATGACTCCTGAATAAGGTCAAATACTTCATCCCCGAGCGATTTGGTGATTGTTTCATCGGTGGCGTCTTCAAGCGTCGCGACATTAGGAATGGCGCGCAGGCCGCGCGCCGACGCTAAAAGCGAGACGTAATAACCGATCGTCTGATAGCCGAGTTTGGTGCAGAAGTTAAAGACGCGCAACTCTTTGGCATATTGATAACTGGTGTCGTTAAGAAAAGTTTCGGCACTGATGACTTCTAAGTTGGGAATACGCGTCAGCCAATCAATTTTTTGATCGACGATGGCGACATTGGCTAAGTAGCGTTTTTCTTTGGGGTTCTCTTTGAGAACAAGAAGCATTTTATCGGCATGTTCGCCACTTGCATAGTAATCCTTGATCACTTCGATTTTGCGAAAGCCAAATGAGCGGTACCACTCAATTGTGGCCGCATCTTTACTATCGACTTCAAGGCTCAAGTGGCCGATGTTTTCGCCGAGGGCCAGATCGATGATGTGCTGCATGAGAACATGGCCGAGCGATTGATGGCGATACTCAGGCAAGATGGCAATCGAATAGAGACGCCAAGTCTTGCGAAAGCGAAAGATGGTGGCACTTCCCACCGGTCGATCATCAACCTCGATGATATAAAGGTCTTGATGGGTGCTTGAAAGACTTCGCAGCAAAGAGGAAAAAGAAAAACGCCGATTTGGAGCAAAGCATTGTTCCTCGAGCGCTTTTAAAAAGGCGATGTCGGTCGAATAGGCTTTTCGTATTTTTGGCATATGACCAGGGGTAATTTAAGTAAAGGCGGTGTCGGCCCCCATCTCACCTCGAAAACACCTATGAACATTATATGCTTATCCTAAAAAAAGAGGTGATGAAAAAGAAGTAAAAAGATCGAATTTTAAAAATGCACCTTTATCGGTTGCATTTTACTGATTCCTTTCGCGATTTGATTTATCGATGCGCTTTTTAAGACAAGCCCCGCAGTAACCGTATATTTCCATCTTGTGATTCATGATTGTAAAGTCTTTATCCGCGATGAGCGGTTCGTAATTAGTGAGTGGACAATTGTGAATCGCAAACATCTTGCGGCAGTCAAGGCAGATGGCGTAATGGCTGTGCCTGTGGGTGGAAAGTTCATAAAGAGCGGCGCTGCTCTCGGTCAGAGCGATGCGGCGGACGAGTTCGGCGCTGACGAGGGCATCAAGGCCGCGGTATAGCGTCGAAGGCCAGATTTTGTCGTTACTTTTTAAGATTTCGGTCGTGATCTGAAGAGCTGAAAGCGGCGAAGAAGCCTCCCGTAAAACATTGACAATCGCTTGCCGAACGCGCGTTTTTTTTAAGTCTTTCGGCCATTTCGAATCAGTCATTCGCTCTCCTTAATCTTTCGAGGCGCCGCTTATTGATAATCCATTTGATAAAGACGACGGCAACAAATATTATAGCACCGATTAAAACGATGGTTGCACCCGCTCTCTGGTTGGCGTAAAACGCCACGACGAGTCCCGCGACGGTGTAAAGGACGCCGAAGCCGATCGATAAAAGGAGCGTCTTATAGAACCCTTTTTCAAACTGCATCGCGCAGGCGGCCGGAAGAATCATCAGCGATGAGACGATCAAAGCCCCGACCGTCTTGGCGGCGATGCCGACGGTGATGGCTGTCAAGAGGGTGAAGATAAAATTGATAAGCGAGACTTTGACGCCGGATAATTTCGCCATTTTTTCGTCGAGGGTCAATAAATATAAGTCTTTTACAATTACGAGAAAGACGAGCAGGATGACAGCGGCGATCGAAACGATGAGCAACAGGTCATTTTGACTGACGAGAGTGATGCTTCCAAACAGATAGCTGTTAAAGTTTACGCCACTCGGAATATAGGTGCTCAATAGTCCA
>DCUC01000055.1:2237-3551 GCA_002329705.1 Caryophanales bacterium UBA1424 | reverse complement strand
TTGGTATCTAAGACATCAAAAATCTTTTCGGCGCTGGCAAAGCCGTTTTGCAAGGAGTTGAACTGCTCGGCGATTTGCTGAATCGGTTCGAAGAATTGACCGACATAGACATAAAAGGAGACGAAGAGGCCAATTGTTAAAAAACCTTCGAAGATCGAACTGACGCCGAAGTAGATGGTCATAAGGGTTGCCGCCATGGCCAGAAAATAGATGACCGGCCGGTAAATACCAAAGGTATATATCTCGCGGAAATAACTCTTTTGCAACTTTTGATTGATTGTCGTAAACTCTTTAATTTTTTTGTCTTCCTGATTAAAAACCTGCGTTATCTTCATTCCTGACAGATTTTCCGATAAGAAGGCATTGACTTCCGAGACATTATTGCGGACGCTGCGGTAGGCGCTTCTTGAAAAGCGGCGGAACAAAACCGAAGCGACAAAGATGAGGGGAACGACAGCCATCGTGATCAAGGCCATCCGCCATTCGATGATAAACATGATGATAGCGATGACGAGCATGAACAAAAAATTGCGAATCAGATTGACGATCGTATTGGTAAACATCTCCGAGATATTGCCGGGATCGTTAGTGGCGCGCGTGACGAGTTTTCCGACCGGCAGCTGATTAATTTGGCCAATCGATAAGGATTCGATATGGTTAAATACTTCAGCGCGCAGCTGATCGGTGATTTTTTGGCCGATGCGCTGGAGCATGATACTTTGAAAATAACCGATGAGAATTGATAATCCGGTGATGATGAGCAAGATTGCAGCCCCGATAAAAACAACCGTTACTTTTTGTTCGAGGCTATAGGCGGGATCGACCATCAAATCGATGGCGAGTCCGGATGCCAACGGCATGACCATGTTCGTAAAAGTCGTGACGATCATCAGGAGGAAAGCCCCGATAAATTTGCCGGTGTATGGTTTAAAATATCCGAGCAGGCGGACGAGGAGTTTGACGTCTTGATGGGCGACGTGGTTTTCGACAAAATCACGCATGGGTCTTCTCCTCTCCGATCAGCTCTTCAAGTTTCTGCATGTTATACATTTCTTTATATAAAGAATTTGTTTTTAATAAATCGGCATGCGTTCCGAAACCGGCGAGGCGACCGGCGTCGATGAGGACGATTTTATCGAGGCGGCGGACCGTCGAAATGCGGTGGGCAATCATCAATGTCGTCTTGCCTTTGCGGACGCGGCGCAGATTGCGAATGATATCTTCTTCGGTTTTGGTGTCGACCGCCGAGACCGAGTCATCTAGGATTAAAATAGTCGGATCTTTAGCTAAAGCGCGGGCGATGGAGACGCGTTG
>DCUC01000055.1:0-2217 GCA_002329705.1 Caryophanales bacterium UBA1424 | reverse complement strand
GCTCTTTAAAACCCATCACATCGTCATGGATGTCGGCGAGCTTGCCGACTTCGAGAAGTTTATCTTCGCCGATTTGCTCATATGCAAAGCCGATGTTATTTTTGATCGTGTCGGAAAAGAGGAAGTTGTCCTGCGGGACATAGCCGATGTGCCCGCGCAAGGTTTTAAGCGATAATTTCGCATGGTCATACGGACCGAATTTAATCATTTCTTCCTCGACATTATATACATGTAAGAGCAATTCTACTAAAGTCGATTTGCCGCTTCCTGTCTTGCCGAGAATACCGACCATCTCGCCGGCTTTGATGTCGAATGAAACATCTTTGAGAATCGGTTCTTCAGCATCCGGATAGGCAAAAGTCAGATGGTTGAAAGTTATCGAACCATCCAAGACCGCATCTTTGATGGCCTTGTCATTTTCGTTGACGATGGCTTTAGACTCAAGAAAGGCATAGATGCGCTTGGCGGAGGCCTGAGCCTGACCGTTGATGTTCATAAACCAGGAGATGGCAAATACCGGCCACAAAAGGGTGAAGAAATANNATTGAACCAAAGGTGATGATGGCCAGGATGACGAGGCTGATCATCGAATCGATGATGATGTTGACGATGATGGCATAGCGCATGTGATCCATTGATTTGCGGTAGACTTCCTGCGATTTGTTCTTGAAGCCGAGAGCTTCGGCGGCCTCGCGGACATAGGCTTTAATGACGGTGATGCCGGTAAATGATTCCTGGGCAAAATCGCTGGCTTGTTCAAAAGCCTCCTGGCGAAGTTTAAACTTTTGTTCCATTTTCAATTCGAGAAAAAAGACGAGGACGCCCATAAGGGCAATCGGTATAAACGAATAGAGGGTCATCACCCAGTCGAGGGTGAACATGCGGATTAGGACAAAGGCGCCGAGAACGACGCCGTCGACGAGCATCAGAAGGCCAAAGCCAAAGAGTTCGCGGACCGTCCCGAGGTCGTTGATAAAATAGCTCATCAAACCGCCGATTTTTTGCTGCGAGTAGAAGTTTTGGTCGAGCTTTGTGGCGTGCGTGAACATCTCCTGGCGGATATCGGTTTCGATCTTGCGCCCGGTGCCGAATAAAAGAAGGCGCCACAAAAAGCGACCGATGGTGATGCCTCCGACGATCAAGGCGACGGTCAAAAGAGGTTCTAACACTTGTGATAAGTGGCTGATCGCCCCCGTGTCGACGCCGTCGATGATGATTTTGACGATGCGGGGAATCTCGAGTTGATACCAGTCGATGACGACCAAAATCGCCACTCCAAAAAGGAAAGCTAATCCGTATTTTAAATAATAATGGCGAAAGTGTTTTAAAAAGATCATATGTTGACCGACGCCTATATTCTATCTAAGCTGTTGCAAAAATAAAGAAATTAAATCAAGATTTAAGCGATTTTTATGTGAAAGCGTTTCGAAATCGCGCGCTTTTTTAAAAAGCGTAGCCTCTGTTTGCTTATGATGGCAGTAAAATTTATAATGTCTATAGTATGGCCAAGGATAAACATCTCTCTCATAATTTCGTCAAAAATTTGCTGGCCGAAGATTCGAGCCGATATCCTTATACGCCGGCAAAATTAGCTTATTTTTGCGACCTCATCAGCGAAGGCTATAAAAGCTATCGCATCAGCTGCAGCCAATCGGCCGGAGTCAAACCCTTTGAAGAATTTGCCAAAGAGATTATTCAGGCCCATAATAGCAAGTTCAACAGCATGACCGAAGATTTCAAACAGAACTACTTCCGGCAAGCTGATTACTTACGCAAAATCGTCTCGCAGAAATGCCAATCACTAATCAATAAAAATGATCCCGATCATATTTTTACTTATGTAAATCCCAAAGACGACTCGCGCGTCGACCATTTAAAAGAGATTATCAACGGTTATTATTCTCTTTTGAAGGATGCCGGCGATGGCTCCCTCGCCCAGGCGATGGTCAAGCGGATTATCAATCAGATGATTTCGGGCATCCGGCTGATTTCGGTTAAGCAATACGCCGATGCTTTTATCATCTGGCGTTCCCTTTTGGAAAATGCTTCCTATCTCAAAATCATCATTAAAGGCGGTAAAAAGACGAGCAATTTGTTTGCCGAGCGCAAGAACACGATGAAGAAGGTCATTGGACTCGCTCCGGCGACAAAGGCCGAAATGGATAGCCTGCGCGATCAGGCTCATAACCGGGCCAAATCGGCGAAGTGGTGGGAACA
>DCUC01000063.1:982-9348 GCA_002329705.1 Caryophanales bacterium UBA1424 | reverse complement strand
CCTCGCCAAGCGGATGGGCAAAACGAAGTTGATCGCCGAAACCGGCGCCGGGCAACACGGTGTGGCCACGGCTACAGCGGCAGCTCTCTTCGGACTACAATGCGACATTTATATGGGCCGCGTCGATGTTTTAAGGCAGAGCATGAATGTCTATCGCATGAAGTTGCTCGGGGCCCGCGTAATTATCGTCGATGATGGACTTAAAACCTTAAAAGAAGCGGTGGATAGCGCTTTAGTGGCGTGGAGTCAGGAACTTGAAACATCGTACTATCTCATCGGTTCGGCGGTCGGGCCGCATCCTTATCCGACGATGGTCCGCGATTTTCAAAAAGTTATCGGTGAAGAAATTCAAAGGCAGATGCAAGAGCAAGAAGGGCGGTTGCCCGATTATGTTATTGCCTGCGTCGGGGGAGGTTCGAATGCCATCGGTGCCTTCTACGACTTCATCGATAAACCGCAGGTGTCGCTAATCGGTGTCGAAGCCGCCGGCAAAGGCGTGGATAGCAAATGGCACGCCGCGACGATCAGCAAAGGGCGAGAGGCGGTTATTCACGGGATGAACACTTTGTGTTTAGTCGAAGAAAACGGCGATATCTCGCCGGTTTATTCAATCTCGGCCGGGCTTGACTATCCCGGTGTCGGTCCCGAGCACGCCCATCTTCATGAAATCAAACGCGTCATCTATCATAGCGCGACCGACGAGGAAGCCGTAATCGCCTTTGAAATGCTGGCAAGGACTGAAGGCATCATCCCGGCGATTGAATCGGCCCACGCCCTCGCCGAAGCTATTAAACTCGCGCCGACATTAGGAAAAGACAAAATAATCGTCGTCAATCTGTCCGGGCGCGGCGATAAGGATGTTCAGCAAATTGCCGGATACCGGCAGATGGAGTCGCTTAATTAATAAACTAAATCGGATTCTTGATAAGTGTAATCGAGCTCCTGATGATAAAAATTTTCGTAGCAGTTCTTTTTATAATAAAAATCTCGATTCATCATTTCTGTTTTGCGGTCTTTAAATGGTAAATCATGATCAGGATATATAAGTGGAAAGATATTGAGCGTGTAATAGATGATGCCATCAACCTTTTTCATCGTGATGAAGGTCGGTATGATCGGAACGTTATGTTTGGCGGCATAGTGATATGCTCCCGGTTGGAGTTTTCTCGGTTTTGTATATCCGGGCCACATCTCTTGCTCCGGATAAAAGAGGATGAGGTGCTTCTGCTCGAGACGCTTTTTAAGCGCGGGATTAAAATTATGTTCGAGATAATGAAGGTTTAGGGCATATGGCATCGTATTGACGCCTTTGAGCAGCCACCCGAGTATTCCCGGCATAAAAACGTTGGCTTCGGCGACGACAATGCTTAATTTTCTTTTCTTGCCGATGGCGTTGGCAAAATGGCGGACGATGGTGGAATCCACAGGCGAGAAATGATTGGCGGTGACGATGGCCGGACCAGGAAAATGGCGTATGTTTTCCAGGCCGACAATCGTCGTCGTCTGATTAATCTTTTTGGTAATCTGATTGACAATCGTCGTGGCGACGATGCGTTTCAGTTTGTTACCGATTTTGCGCTTGGTGTTGTCATAGGGAAGAATGAACCGGTCTCGTTCCGTATCAGAAACGACATGATCGCCGGTCATGACTTTGTTATTGAGCTCTCCTTTGCTGAGAGCGTTTATGATATTGTTTTTAACTTCCTGAGTGAGCATAAATTAGAGATTAAGGATCCTCTTGAAGGTCACCGGTTCTTCTCTTGAGATGCGAACCGCGTTCGAGACCAGGCTTGCGACAGCTTTGGCTTCAGCAGCCGCGTCTTGCTTTGAAAAGCGATCTTTCATCGCCTTTAATTCATCGTAAAACTCGGTTTTTTCGGCTCTATCCCAAAATACATCGCCGAAGAGAACGCCATCGTGTCGCCACGGCTTTTCAAATGAATTATAGTGGCAGAGTTTAAGCGTTGATTTATCAAAGTTATGATCGGGGAGAGGCATTTTGTTCCAGCCGATCGGCATCATGACTTTAGCGTGGCGACAGAGGATATTTAAATAATCCTGATCGGGACAGACGCTATCAAAATTATGGCGCAGAAGTAAATCAACGAATTGCTTTTCGATGTTTTGGCGGCGGAATTCCTTTAAGTTCATGACTAAGACACCGGAGTTGAAATACTCGCTCGCCTTGATGCCGACGGCATCCTCAACATAGCGAACAAATTCCGGCGTGTCGGTGACGAGGCGGTCATTGATGGCGGCGACGAGGGCGTCGTCAATGTCAGTCAAATATAGTTCGGAGATGTCGCCGACAACGACGATATCGCCGTCGAGATAAAGGGCTTTGTCGAGCTCAGGGAAAAGGCCGGGGATGAACATGCGGTAGTAAATCGCCACGCTGTAGTAATCACGTAAGCGGAGAGAAAGATCTTTTCTTAACATGCTGATCTTTGGTCCGATGTCGACATATTCGATCGAAAAGATGTGGTCGGCAAGGCGCGAAATGCGCTTTTTGTTATTTTCTTTCAGCCCTTCGTTAAGGACGATGATTCGATAGCGATAGTCTTTGTTGGCGTTTTCTTTCATCGATGAGAGGGCGACGCCTAAAAACGGAATGTAGTTGTCGTCGCAGGCAAAGAAAACAGGAATTTGCAAGTTCTTCATTTAGATATTACTCCTTTGTTTTTTAATTTCTAAATAGCGGTTTAAAATGTGATCAAAGTCATGGCAGCGGTAGATGTTGTGGACCTCGTCGACGCGCCAGGGCTTGACATTGACAAAATGGAATTTAGGCAGCAGACGAAATTGCATGCTGAAGTGGCGGATTACAGTATTTTTCCTCACCTTTTTCTGCTCGTTAAAACGTCGGGGAAGAATTTTCTTTTTGGTCGCCATTTTGTTGATGCCCGTCTGATCGCTTAGAAAGACTTTTTTCTGATTAAGCAAAGTGACTACTTTCTGAAAGAGTCCGGTCTCCCTAATCTTTTTCATATTTAGCAGCAAAACGCCGGTATTGCAGTAGCGAGGATTAAAGAAAAATCGTCCATAGCGGTCTTTGACCGCCGCGTACTCATAATTCTCAATATTTGTCTGATATAATTCCTCGATGCTTTTATTGATGACAGTATCAACATCAAGATAGAGAACGCGGTCGGGTATGACATCGATTTCGTCGAGAAGAAGCCGCAGAAGCGCATAAGGCGTATAGCGGTTGACCAAGTTTTTGCAGGCGCCGAGTTTTCGCTCAAAAACAGCGCGCGTATCAACGCGAACAAGGCGGCTGGCGGGATTGACCTTCCTAAGCTCATTTTCAATGAAATCCAAATCGTTTTGCGATATCGAAACATATTCCTTATCAAGCTCAGGAAGATCCATCGTCAAAACATAGACGGTGAGCGGTTTTTTATCGACCTCGATAATAGAAAGAAGGCTGATTAATAGCCCATCAAATACTTTTGTGTTGCCGGCGAAGACAAGATTCATCGTTTCTCCTTAGGAAGGTAAATGTGTTTTTCGTAGTTTGAAAGTTCAGCACGCCCGTTAAGCGCCTCGAGAGCCCGCTGATGAAGAAAGGCCTGCCTAACCTTCCGCCCTCCGTCTGCCGGTGCTTCAAAAGGACCATCGATGTAAATTACTGTCTTAAATCCGCGCTTTTTCTTCTGATAGGTGGTGGTCATCGTAAAGACGGGAGCATTAAATATGGCCGGATAGATGAAACTTCTATCATCAAACGGCCTGATCTTTGTATAAAAAGGCCAGACATGAGCTTCGGGATAGATTAAGATGCTATGACCTTGGCCGATGCGCGTCTCAATTGCTTTGAGAAAGTTTTTGCTTGACTGCATGTCCTCAGGCAGTGGCAGAGCGCCGAGGAGCTTGGTCGCGTTTCCTAAACCAGGCAATGACACATTGCTGGCATTGACGATCGCGTAATTTTTCTTGGGCCATAAGATGATGCTCGGCGTCAAGGCATCGCTTAAAACTTGGGTGTGATTGGCATAGACAAAATAGCCCGTTTTGGCCAACGGCTTCAGGGCGCGGCGGTTAATGTAGCGCTGACCCTTGAGTATTCGCGAATAAATAAAAGCGAGCGGAGTGGCAATGAGGCGATAGGCGACAAAAGCGAGAATTCTTCCGCCGCGTGATTGCTCGATATATTTGTAATCACCCTTGATTGGTTTCACGCTCTTGGGAGAGGCGACGAATTCATCGTTTTGGCTCTCTGAGTAATAAAAGATTTCTTGCTTTCTCATATTCAGTCCCATCTATTTTTAAGAAGCGCACACAAAGTTGCAATTGGATTGTTAAAAGTCTGGTATCCTCTGTTGGGGAGTGTGATTCCCACTTAGAGGGAAATTGACAATTTGTGGCAATTTTGCTAACTTCTTAGATAAAATTAAAGAGACATTATGAAAAAGTATCGCGATATTATTGCCGGCAATCTAATTTACTTAAGGCGTAAAAATAACCTGACTCAGCAAGAGCTCTCCCGTCGCATCAACTATTCCGATAACGCGATCAGTCGCTGGGAACGCGGCGAGGTCATCCCGGTGATTGAAACACTTGAGATCGTCGCCGATTTCTATGGTGTTTCCGTGGCGAATTTGCTGGATGAGCAATATGCCGAACTCGATCAGAAATCAAAAAGCGGCGTCGAATTAAAGCGAGTTCTCATCGCCCTCTTTTCGATTTCCATCGTCTGGATTTTTGCGATTGTCAGCTTTATCTATGTCGAGATGTTTAAAGCCTCGCTCGGCGATAACTTTCGCCATGCCTGGCTCATCTTTATTCTGGCCCTGCCCATCAGCTGCCTCGTCAGCTATTACTTTAACCGCCTGTGGGGCACGAAATTGCTGACGCTGGTCATCTGGTCGGTATTTACTTGGACATCGCTCACCTGCATTTATTTATATCTATTGATGATGAGCAATCAGAATTTCTGGCTGATTTTTATCCTTGGCGCGCCCGCCCAATTGGCGATGATCCTCTGGTATTTTATAAGAAAATAGTCCTCTTCGGACGAATCAAGACAATCGCGAAATACTTAGAAAAATTTCGCCAGAATCCAGTCTTGGAGTCGGGGCGGAAGGGCATTTAGTAATTTCATCTTCAGCGAATTGTGAATGCGATAAACGATTTTTGGATTTTTCCTGTAAATAGCTTGATGAAATGTGCGAATAATCTTTTGAGGCTGAGCGGCGTTTTTTATTTCGCCTTTCATCATTTTTTCCATTCGCATCAGCGGCTTTTTAAAGAGATCAGTTTCATCGACTAATCGTTTGAATTGGTTTTCGATACTATCGACCATCTCGGTTTTAAATGAACCGGGGCGAATGGTGATCACTCTGACGCCGAGGCCCTTGACTTCGCGTCTCAGCGAATCGGCATATATTTCTAATGCGTGTTTGGAAATGGTGTAGAAAGAATGGAAAGGAAGACCCAGCAATTTTCCGTATTCGCTGCTGATGACGATGATGCGGCCTTTTCCGTTTTTTATAAGCGGAAAGAAAGAGTGGGTAACATGATAGTTGGCGATTACGTTAATGCGCACGCTTCGCTCAAATTTTGCGGGCGGGACCTCGATAAGTGAACCTAACTCGACGATGCCGGCGAAATTGATCAGAAGATCGAGCGAAGTCGTCTGTTTTCCAATCTCCATTTTTACGGCTTTGATTTGCGCTGGCTCGGTGATGTCGCAAATAAAGGCGCGGATATTATCGTCTTTTTCGTAGAGGTTATGAATGATGGGGTTGATATCGATGGCAAAGATAATAAAATCATCTTTAAGCGAATGGATGACAGCTTGAGCAAGACCGGAACAAGCCCCGGCAATAAGCGCGTATTTCATAATTATCCTCACTAATCTTATCATTTTGGGCAGAGGAGATGTAAACAGCCTTATATTCGAACAAAAAAATCCCTATTGTCGCATTCGACATCAGGGATTAATTTTTTATAGATTGGCAACCGCTTATTTAAATTTCGCTTTATTGCATTCTAACTGCAACTTTTCGGTTCCGAAAGGATCGTAGACGTATTTATCCTCAAGGAGGGCGGTGATGGTAATCTGCATCTTAGGATCTTCGCTGATGAATACTTCGTTAACGGCAAGTTTGTCATCGCTGAGATAGACGATTTCGTCGCCTAGAACCATAAAATGATGCTTCTTGGGGAGAAATTTTTTGCCGTATTCAACGAACTCTGGAGTGGCATAGGCAAATTCCCGAGCGAGGAATTCGCGGCGATTGTTGAGCAACAACTCTTCCTGACTTTTCTGCGCGAATAAAGGTTTCTTTTCTTCTGGCATTATCTTTCGCCTTCTTTCTAGTAGCAACGACATCACTACTATAAATTATAAAACATCGCTTTTTGCGAGTAAATTACATTCGGTGAAAACCAAGCGAAAAATATTACATATGTAAAACGAGTTTAATTGAAGATGAAGCGCTTCGAAAAAGAAGATTCCCATAGCGACATTAAGGATGATGGTGACTTATATATTATCGCCCGAGACGCAAATTAGTTAGATTCATTGCCTTTGACGGCCACAAACGATTAGCCATTGTCGATCGGGATGGGTTTGCCATTCAGCGCGATCCAAATTATTTATATTATATATAACGATAGCCCATTGAAGCATTTGCCCGTTGTTTCTCTTATTGATTATAGAGCGCATAAGATTATAATATATATGTATAATGCACAAGGAGATAATATGTCCAAAATCCTAATTGTCGCTGGCGATTTGGCTGCCGGAAAGTCAAATCTCGCCAGAAAGCTTTCAGCGCACCTGAAAGTGCCCTACTTTAGTAAGGAACACATCAAGGAAATTCTCGGTGAAGAAATCGAGTATTCCAAACGGGAAGACAACAAGAAGTTATCAAACTCATCGATCGATCTTCTACTTCATATCCTCGAGCGGGTGACCGCGGTTGGAGAAAGCGTCATACTTGAAGCTAATTTCCATAAGGAAGAACTAGAAAAGGTCAAACAGATCTGCGAGTTTAATAATAGTAAGGTTGTCCTTCTTTATTTAACGGGCGATATCGAAGCTCTCTACGACCGCTTCCTCTATCGCGAAATGCACAAAAACCGTCACCCCGTGCACCTGACTCATCCCCTTCGCGACGTTAAAGAATTTGAAGATTATATTCACAAATGGCGGAGTGAGGAAGAAGTTCTTCCCCGCAATTACATCGACGTTTCCGGCTGCGACCGCGATATCGTCTTTGCCAAAGCTCTCGAGACACTTAATGCCCTGGAAGAAAAGGGCTCGCAATAGAACAGAAAGGAGTATCTATGGAAACAGAAAAAATTCGCAATATCCTCTTTTTGGGCCATCAGGGAAGCGGCAAGACAACTTTAGTTGAGTCCCTGGCCGGCATCATAAACAAGACCCCCAAAGGCGCGGTGGAGAACAAGAATACCATCAGCGACTACACCGATGAAGAAAAAGCGCGTCTCAGCTCCTGCAACCTCTCGGTTTTATCTCTGGACTACAATGGCTACCGCCTCAATCTTCTCGACGCCCCCGGCAATGACGACTTCGTCTTCGATGTCATCGGCGTTCTCGACATGGTTAAAGGCGCGGTCCTCGTCATCGATGCCACCAAGCGCATCGAAGTCGGAACAATCAAGCACTATAATCTCTTGAAGAAACATGGCGTCCCCACCCTCATCTTCGTCAATAAGATGGACAAGGAAATGATCGATTTCGAATCCTTGCTTGAGGAAATCAATCAGAAGCTCGGCAAAAAAGCCGTGTCGTTTGTCTATCCGATCGGTCATCAGGAGGCGTTTGACGGCTTTATCAATGTCGTCACCTTAAAGGCCCGGAAATTCGACGGTAAGCAGATGATCGATGATGTCATCTATGATGACAAAAAGGAGAAAATTCTCTCGCTTCACAACGTGATAGCCGAACAAGTAGCTCTCACCGACGAGGCAATGCTTGAAAAATTCTTCGGTGGCGAAACGCTTTCGATGGAAGAAATTCATCGCGGTCTTCACGCCGCCGTCATCAGTGGCGAAATCGCTCCGGTCTTAGTCGGCAGCGCCAAGAAGGATATCGGCATCCTCACGATGCTCGAAATGCTGATTGACTATCTGCCCAATCCGGCGGAACTAAAACCTTATGCCGGCTTTGATAAAGACGGAAAGGAATTGATTCGCAAGACGATACCAAGCGAACCTTTCAGCGCCTATGTTTTCAAAACCTTCTTCGATCAATATAAAGGCGCGATCAATGTCGTCAAAATCGCCTCTGGCACGCTCAATCTCGGCGATACGGTCTTGTGCCCGAACACGCAGGCGACGATGAAGATATCACAGATGTTCACCTTGCTCGGAAATAAGCAGACGGCGATTAC
>DCUC01000063.1:425-976 GCA_002329705.1 Caryophanales bacterium UBA1424 | reverse complement strand
GATAAAGCTAATCCCATCACCTATCCGCGCGCCAAGTATCCGACCAGCGTCTATTATCGGGCCATCGCCGCGAAGGTGAGCAAAGATGAAGAAAAGCTTTACAGTTCACTCACCAAACTGCAAATCGAAGACCCGTGCCTTGATGTCCATCGCAATAATGAAACCAAGCAGCTCTTGATGGGCGGCTTAAGCGACTCGCACCTCAACTATGTTTTGGAGCGCGTCAAAAATATCTTCAGCATTCAAGTCGATGTTGCCGCCCCGAAAATTGCCTATCGCGAAGCGGTCAAACGCGAAGCGACAGCCCCGGGCCGCTATATCAAACAATCCGGCGGCAGCGGTTTCTATGGCGTCGTCGAGATGCGATTCGGGCCGAGTGGCAGCGATGCCAATGTCTTTGAAGAGACGGTCTTCGGCGGAGCCGTTCCGAAAAACTATTTCCCGGCCGTTGAAAAGGGCTTTATCGAATCGACCGAACACGGCTTGCTCTCCGGCTTTCCGGTCATCGGTATTAAAGCCGTCTTGCTCGACGGCAAATATCATCCTGTCGA
>DCUC01000063.1:0-279 GCA_002329705.1 Caryophanales bacterium UBA1424 | reverse complement strand
CATGATCAGCAGGAAATTACCGCGCTCGTGCCCGAATCCGAGATTCTTGACTACGCCATTCGCCTCCGCGTTTTGTCGCAGGGCAGTGGCTTCTTCAACCGCGAATTTGATTCGTATCAGGAAGTTCCTTCATATCTCGTCGACGGCATCGTCAAAGCTTACGCCAGCGAGAAAAACGACAGCAAGTAATTCAAAACTGGTTTTAAAGAGGGTTAATCCATGAAAGCAAAACTCATTAACTTTTTTAAAGAGGCTTGGCGGCCGACGCTTTTAATCGGC
>DCUC01000032.1:1421-6466 GCA_002329705.1 Caryophanales bacterium UBA1424 | reverse complement strand
GGAAAACGGATTGCGAAAAAGGTGTATCACCGCCACACGACGCTTAAGAAATATTTGCTCAGCCTGGGTGTTTCAGAAAAAAATGCCGATCGCGACTGCTGCCTGATCGAGCATGTTTTATCTGAGGAAACTTTTAAGAAAATTGAAAATCTCGTCAAAGAAAAATAATCTTAACGAAACACTTCTTCGGCGTCGATAAATTCTTTTGACTTATCTTCTTTGCTTTTCGCAAATTTGGCGATAACGAGAATATCTTGATTTTCAGGATTGAGTTTAATGAGTTTTTCCACTCTGACGACAAGATTGTTTCTGGCACCTCTGATCAGGATTGCGCTCTCATCGATTTCATAGGATAAATTAGCAAACTTATCAATTTCATCACTGTGTCCGTTGCCTAATGTCAGGGCCACGGCTTTTTGTTCTTTGCTGAGAGCACTGACGCCGACGAGCATGCCTACTTCAAGGTTCTTGCCGGTCGCGCTTTGCTCGCCTACCAACAGAGCGATAACATCATAATCTATCATCATGGCCCATGCGCAAATCATGCCGTATTTATGGCCGTTTTTTACATAGCATAAGGCGTTCGCACCGGCGAGAAAAGCATGTAAACCCATGAGTTTATTTCTTGGAATCGTCAAATTTGGTTATGCTATGATAGAGGTCGGGTCTCCGATCGCGAAAGACGCCCCAGGCGATGCGCTTTTTATCAATCTTGGCCAGATCAAATTCGGCCACCGCAACATCTTCTTCGTTTCGGGATAATTCAATGACAGTATTCCCGTCTTCGTCAGCGATGAAGCTGCTGCCGAAAAAGGTCATGCTCGATTCTTTGTCGCTTTCAGTTCCGATGCGGTTTGATGCCAAGACGGGGACGATGTTGGCGGCAGCATGGCCGCGCATTGTGTTTTGCCAGTGATCTTTAGAATCTTTTGGTAAGACCGGTTCGGTGCCAATCGCTGTCGGATAGACGATGAGCTGAGCGCCCATTAAGGCGAGGCTGCGAGCCACTTCGGGAAACCACTGATCCCAGCAGATACCAACGCCGACGCGTCCGTATTTTGTTTTAAATACTTTAAATCCGGTATCGCCCGGAGAAAAATAAAACTTTTCCTCGTAGCATTCACCAGTCGGGATGTGCGATTTGCGATATAAGCCGAGGTTTTTGCCATCGGCGTCAATCATCACCAGTGAATTAAAGTGCACGTTGCCGGCCTTCTCAAAAAAAGAAAGAGGTAAGACGACATTTAATTCTTTTGCCAGTTTTTGAAAACGAGAAATTGTCGTCGACGAATCGAGTTCTTCTGCTAAATCGAAGTATTCGTAATTTTCCCTTTGGCAGAAATATGGCGTTTTAAAAAGTTCGGGCAGGAGGATAACTTGTGCGCCTTTTTGAGCGGCTTTTCGCACCATTTGTTCGGCTTTTGCAAGATTTTCATCAATATTCCACGACATTTTGAATTGGGTAATAGCTACTTTCATAATTGTTATTCTCCTTTTTTGGTTTCCGGAATTTGCATCGTAATGCAGTGGATATTGCCTCCGCCGAGAAGGATCTCGCGAGAATTCACTTGCATGATTTTTTTGTCGGGATAAAGAGAGGAAAATTGCTCATAGGCCAGCTTATCTTCCTTAACTCCGAAGGCCGGCAAAATAACGAAGTCTTTGCCTTGGTAGTAATTGATGTATGAGGCGGCCAGACGCATGTTTGGTTCGCGCTTTTTGGCATTCGAACGCGAGCCGCGGATGCCTTTGGCTTCCTCGCGCGTCATATACATTGGATGAGGTAAGCGCACCTTGATAATTTCGAAAGGTTTGCCATCGGCGTCAGTTTCGCTTTTTAATACTTTGTAAGCTGCCTGTGAATACTTGTACTGAGGGTCTTTGCGGTCCGTCGTCCACGCCAAGGCAATGACACCGGGACGAACAAAACAAGCCATGTTGTCGACATGCTCGCTCGTCTCATCTTGATAGATTCCGTTTTTGATCCAGATGACTTTGCTGACGCCGAGATTTGTTTTCAGCGTCTCTTCAATCTCCTGCCTATTTAAATGCGGATTGCGACCTTTAGAAAGCAGGCAGGCCTCGGTAACAAGGCAAGTGCCTTGGCCATCGACATGAATGCTGCCGCCTTCCAAGACGAAATCTTCGATGTAATAGCTGTTAATATTTAGTTTTTTGGAAAGAACGCCGGCTAGTCGATCATCATCGTAATAGTTAGAATAGAGCCCGCCGTCTTCGCCGCTCCAAGCATTAAAACGAAAATCGACAGAGCGAATCTTGGTACCTTTTTTTACAAAAATCGGAGCATTATCGCGAGCCCAGGCATCGTTGTATTTTATTTTTATGACGGTGACATTATCGATGTTTGAAAATTCCCCCGAAGCGACATCATATATGCTCGGGTGAATGCCGACGATGACCGGTTCAAACTGAGCGATGGCCCGAATGACATCTTTAAAAGCCTCGCGAGCCGGTTTTGCTCCCTCCCGCCATGTGTCTTTGCGAAAGGGCAGGAGCATAAAGGTAGCTTGATGGGCATCGCCTTCAAAGGGCATTGAATAACCATCGTTATGCGGGGTCGTGATGCGTTTAGATGAATAATCTTGATAAGCCTTTTGATATGATGAGAAGCGCTTCCAGTGTTCTTTGTCGACGACATTGACAGTTCCATCGCTATAATCGCTGATCATCGTGATACCGGTCTGTTTATAACTTTTGATGCGTTCAATCAGGTCGTTGGTAAAAATTTCGCCGGGAATAATAAGCGGAATGCCAGGAGGATAAATCATGATAGATTCTTTGGATATCTCGTTGGCGGCATCCATTATCGATATTCGTTTGCTCGGTGCATAAAACGCCGAGCGAGGGCGAACAAGCAGGAAGGGGAAACCCACGCTGAAGGAGTGGCGGGGGTAGGTAATCTTGCGATTATAATGATCGCGGCTGATTTCTTTTAGGGCCGCAAAAAGATGCTTTAGATGTTCTTTTTTTGTTCCGATAGCTAAGATTCCTAAAATGACATAAGTTTCGGCCAGTTCGACCTGAATCCGATATTTCTCCTTAAGGAGATAATAAAGATCAAAGCCGCTCAAATCGAGATGATCGAGTTCGATGACGAGCTTTGTCTCGTCGTAGTCATAGCAGCCCTTCTGCAAAAAATGTTCTCTGCCGCGCGGAATGAATCCTTTTATTTTTGATATTTGCTCGCGGGCATGCTGCGCCAGTTCGAGAACCTGATCCATCGCTTCCTGACCTTTGGTCGCGGCAAAGTGGCGCGCGGCGTCGATGCTGGCGATGAGAAGATTAGACGGCGATGTCGTGTTGATGATGCCAAGCGACTTCTGCACTTCGCTTGGCGAAACGCGTTTGCCTTGCAAGA
This sequence comes from Caryophanales bacterium UBA1424, assembly GCA_002329705.1. Lineage (GTDB taxonomy): Bacteria > Bacillota_I > Bacilli_A > RFN20 > CAG-826 > UBA1424. Next base: position 3,087 of record DCUC01000032.1, on the reverse strand, counting down.
GGAGGACGCTTGATTGCGTCAGCGAACCACCGGTTTTGTGAAAGGAGACGCTGGAAAGATCGGCGCCGCACTCCATCGCTGACAAAGGACCGTTTTTACTAAAGTAATAGTGTGCGCCATGCGCTTCGTCGACGAGAACGGTCACGTTGTGGGCATGGGCAAAAGCAGTTAGTTCCTTGAGGTCATTGACAGCTCCAAAATATGTCGGATTGATAACGAGGATGGCTTTGGCGCTCGGATAGCGGATGATGGCCCGCTTGTAGTCATCGGCGCTTGGCTGATTGGCGATTTCTAATTGGCGATCGATTTTCGGCATGACATATACCGGAATCGAGCCCGACAAAACTAAAGCGCTGATAATCGATTTGTGGACATTGCGGGGCAGGATGATTTTGTCTTTGGCTTTGCACACCGCCATAATCATAGCGATGATGCCGCTCGTCGTGCCGTTAACTAAAAAGAAACTGTGATCAGCGCCGGCAAAATCAGCCATCAGTTCCTGAGCCTCTGCGATGACGCCGGTCGGATGCTGAAGGGAGTCGAGGCCGATGGGGGCATTGACATCACTGCGAAAAGTTTTCGCACCTAAAAAATCCTTTAAGCGGTTTTCGACATTACCCATATGATGTCCAGGGACATCAAAAGGGGAGATATTTTCACTGACATATTTAATAAGAGCATCGAGAAACGGCGTTTGATTCTGGTTTAATTTCATAGCACATAAATCTTATATTATCTTCGCTATGCGCGCAACCAAAAGTAATTTTCAATGAAAATTATAGAAAAGCATCTACTTAGTGAAATCGCGGAGAAAGAAGTCGGCCATCGCATCATTGGTGCGCTTGCCTTGCTTGCTGTCGGGCAGGACGAGGTTATAGACATGGGCCACCTTGACATCGAGAGTTGGTTCGAATTCGTAGTGATGGATTAGCCCCTGTCTGAGCAGTTCGTCGCGGAGCATAAAACTGTGTTTCTTAAGAAAGTCATTGCGACATGAAGAGATAAAGATGGGATCAGGTTTGACTTTTCTTATATAATAAGCCGGGTTGTTCATCTTCAGAAAATCACCGTCGAGATATTTGCTAGAAAAAAGATAAGGCATCGCTGATTTATGAATCACGCGCTTGCCGAAATCGACGACCTCGCCAAAATCGTAGACGGCACAGTTCATAGCCACACATTTAATCTTGATGTTCGGGAGGCTTTTTATCTTGTAGTATTCCTGCGCTTCCGGAGACTTGAAAACGAGATCGGCAAGAAGGGCCAAATGGCCGCCGGCCGAATCGCCGAGAAGAATAAAATTATCGAATGACAAATTGTACTTTTCTTTGTTCTTCTCCAAAAAATGCAAAGCGGCGAAAATATCGAGAATCTGATTATAGATGCTCGTTCCTTTTTTGACGAGGGTATAGTTGATTGCCACAACGGAAAAGCCTTTCGCGACAAAGTAAGAGTTAAAAATGTAATTAAGGCCCTTAAAACCAAAAGCATAAGAGCCGCCATGAATGTCAAATATCAAGTGGTTGTTACCGTTTTCAGCGGGATGATAAATATCGAGGAGGTGTTCAACGCTTCCGTCATCGATGTAAGGAACATCCTTCCAGCCTCGCATCTCGGCGAAAGGTTTAATCTTCTTGATGCGCTTCTCTTCGTAGATATCAAGAGT
>DCUC01000032.1:0-1356 GCA_002329705.1 Caryophanales bacterium UBA1424 | reverse complement strand
TTCGCGAAATAAAGTCGGCGAGCCCTTTTGGGACATAGGGCGAAATATCGGCATTGAAGAGGGCTAATTCCTTGATATAGGAAGCCGAGATGAAGAGATTGTGGCTCGACGGAAACATAATCAGCGTTTCGATGTTCGGATCGCTGGTGTGATTAAACTGATACATCGTGATTTCGTTTTGATAGTCGTTGACGTTTCTAACGCCGCGAATGATGACGCCTTCGCCTTTAAGCCGGACATAGTCAACGAGGATTAAGTCGCTTTTTTCGACGACGACATTATGAAGGTGGGCGGTCGCTTTTTTCAGCATCTCAACGCGTTCGTCAGCAGTGAAGATATAGCGTTTATTTGGATTGACTGCCACCACCACATAAACCGCCTCAAAAAGGCGGGAGATGCGTTCGATGATGTCAATGTGGCCATTCGACACGGGGTCGAATGAACCGGGATAAATAGCTTTTTTAACCATGAGATAATTTTATCACACCTCGCTCCCGCTCGTTAATAACAATGAAATTACTTCGCGCAAATGATACCAATTGTATATTATATTATTCTTTTTTATTACATAATAAAGAAGGAGGTGCAAACATGAAAAAAATAATCTACTACATCACCGGGGCGACCGGTCACCTCGGACGCACAATCGTCAATCTTTTGCTTTCGCTAAAGAAAACCATCGTGGCTTTTATTCTTCCGCACGATCAGAAGCGCGACTTTGAAAACCAAAATCAGGGCGAACTGTATTTCGTCGAAGGCGATATCCGCAAAGATGAAGATGTCGAAAAATTTCTGTCATTCAAATCCGAGGACGCCGCTCAGATTGTCATTCACTGCGCCGGAATTATCACGGTCGAGAACTCGTTTAATCAACTCGTTTATGACGTGAATGTCAACGGAACAAAACGCATCACCGACAGCGCCAAAAAACGCAACGTCGAAAAGTTTATCTATGTTTCAAGCGTCCACGCCCTTAAGGAACTGTCCAAAAAGGACCTAATAACCGAACAAAATCACTTCGATCCAAATGAGGTCAACGGTTTTTATGCCAAAACTAAAGCCGAGGCCAGCCAATATGTTTTAGACGCCGTTAAAGATGGCCTGCGCGGCATCATTGTTCATCCATCCGGAATTATCGGTCCAAACGACGAGATGAATGGACATTTTACCGCGGTTTTAAAAAACTATCTGGATGGCTCGCTAACTTCCGTCGTCAGAGGAGGATATAACATCGTCGATGTCCGCGATGTCGCTGATGGTATCATCAGAGCCGCCGACCATGGAGTTGAAGGGCGATGTTATCTGCTTTCCGGACAATATCATACTATTTACGAAATCATCGAAATTGCCAGCCGC
>DCUC01000027.1:3965-5217 GCA_002329705.1 Caryophanales bacterium UBA1424 | reverse complement strand
CACTTTCGCCAAAATTCATGGCTAAGTTGTTAATTTGCTTAAACTTTACTGCAAAAGCCCCTTATTCGCAAAACATCCAATGTCGCCAACATACCGCCAACATGACAATGAACTACTTCTTCAGCACTAAAGCAACCACCGTCTCCACGTGGTGTGTCTGCGGAAACATATCGACCGGCTGAACGCTAACAATTTTGTAATGGCCGGCAAGAATTCTAATATCGCGGGCTAGCGTCTCTGGCTCGCACGAAATATAAATAATTTTCTTTGGTTTGATTTTTAAAACACTTTCCAGAAATCTTTCGTCTGCGCCTTTGCGGGGCGGATCCATGAATAAGACATCAATCTTTTGATTTTCAAGCGCCATTTGGTCGAGATAGTCGGCGACATCTGCGGCATGAAAATCAACGTTGGCTACTCCGTTATGTTTGGCGTTTCTAATCGCGTCGCGAATAGCTTGATAAACAATCTCGACTCCGATGACGTGCTTGGCGTGCTTCGCGGCCAGGAGGGCGATCGTCCCGATGCCGGTGTAGGCATCAAAAACGATATCGTCTTTATCGATATCCGCGGCCTCAATCGCGGCCGAATATAGTTTTTCCGTCTGCACCGGATTGATTTGATAAAACGACTTTGACGAAATCTGATAGTTTAAACCCATTAAAGTATCTTCGATAAAGCCTTTGCCAAAGAGGATATTTTCGTAATTTCCGAGAATGACATTCGTGTCGCGCTTATTGATATTCTGGACCACCGTCGTTATCTCGGGGTGCTTGCTTGTCAAAGCATTAACAAAATTTCTCTGCCCGGGAAAACTATTGACGTTTGTGACCAGGACGACCATGATTTGTTTTTTGCGGTAGCTGGTCCGGATTAAAATGTGGCGAATGACACCGGTGCGCTTATCTTCATCGTATGGTTCGACGCGCATCTCTTTCATCAGCTGGCGAATGGTCGCAAGAATCGGCGTCGAGCGTTCATCTTCGATATAGCACTTCTCAATCGGAACGATATCATGGGTATTGGCTTTATAAAAGCCGGTGATAATTTTGCCGCTTCTGTCTTTGCCGACCGGCATCTGGATTTTATTGCGGTAGAAATACGGATTATCCATGCCGATAACATCCCTGACCTCAACATCTAGTTTGGCGGTTCTTAGAAAAGCATTCTTGACCTTGTTCTTTTTAAAAGATAGCTGCGCCGAATAGCTGAGCTGCTGGAATTGGCAGCCGCCGCAAACCGTGCAAACCGG
>DCUC01000027.1:0-3864 GCA_002329705.1 Caryophanales bacterium UBA1424 | reverse complement strand
GAATTTGGCAACTCCTTTGCCCTCAAACGAGAGGTCGATACATTTCGCGGTGACGATTTGGCCTTTCATAACGTCATCATTATATCTTATTGATTGTCAACAGCCTAAAGGAAAAGCGCCCATTAGGACGCTTTAGGCGAGTATTGCTTTATGCGGTCTCGACAACGGCAATCGCACACGATCTCCAGACTGAACCGTTGGCTTTTAAATTCAATTCTTGAATCCCGACATATATTTCAATTTCTAAGCCGATATATGGCTCCAACCATTCGTAGTCGCGCCCGTTGTTTTGCGAATAAAGAAGGAGCTGGCCAGTACTTGATAAAGAATCAAGATAATAGTTGGTGAAATACTGGGTGGCCACCTTTGAGACAGATACTTCCATCTTGTAGATGAGTGACGAGATATTTATTGAAGGCGGCGTTGCAAGGACATCTTCCACGCTGCCGTCGAGAATCGCGGCGGTCGGAAGGTCATAGACATTAGTATCGATATGTTCCACCGTCACATCGGCAAGTTGAACATTACCCGTGAAATTTTGATTAGCGGCGATGGCGGCATCTTTAATGTAGTGTGTCATCGTCCCCGTGACCACCACTTTATTGCCGTTTTCAATTGGCGCTAAATTGGCTTGCGTGTCCGCGCCGTTATAGACAAACAGACTTCCGGATTCATCGATCAAAAACAGACCTTGCTTGGTCATTGAACTCTTGTATGTTACGCGAGCTACGATGGCTTGAATCGTGATCACTTCGCCATCGGCCATACTTTTGGCCTCCGCAATCGAAATCGCATCATATTCATTCGGTTCGCGAATCGCGATGACTTTAGAAACCGATGCGCTCTGCCCGCCATAGGTTGCCGTCGCCGTCAATTCGAGAGTTCCTAAAACATCAACACGAAAGACAAGAACATTATTATCTCCGCTTTGCGAAATCGCGACTTTGGGGGATTCTGATGAATATTCTCTGGTTAAACCTTCCAACAATTCGTCATTAATCGGTATTTCCTTGGTTGTTTCGACATCAAAGGCATCTGCAATCTCATTAAGAGCGCGTTCAGCACCGTATTCGGCTTCCTGAAGTGGCGAAACCGCAATTTCTTCGATGAAGGTGACGGGATTCATCCGCCACATGCCCACGCCAGGTTTGCCCAAGCTGACAATTATAATCATTTCGACGGTTTTGCCGTCGTAATCATCGGTCCAGTAGTAATCTTTGCCGTTACATTGGGTGTAAGCCAATAAGCTGTCAACGCGGTTCAAATCGTAAACTGAGTAATTGACAAAGGAAATGTTGTCATATCGATAATAGCGGCCATGAACTCGATAAATGTTGCCGGTAATATCGGTCGTCAGAGGAATATCGCCAATCTCGGCGATTGTCAGCTCGTTAATTGCTGACTCGGGAATCGGGCTGATCGTCTGGACAACGCTGACGATTTCCGGATCGATGAGTTGTTGCATGCCAAGGTAGCCGGTTGAAGCAGCTGCTCCGCTATCCGTATCGGGAATGTAATAGCCTTTTGTGCCATACAAAGTCACGGTATATCCTTTGGCGACTTGCTGAGCGGCCTGCTCGCTATAGATGTAGATCGAGCCCGTTTCGTCAGCAAGCCAAAAGCCGGTGACATAAGGGGTGGCCTGTCCGGTATAGTTCATGTTGGCGACAATGCCTTGAACGCGGACTGAGATGCCGGCCTCCATTGAACGAATCGAACTGATATCGACAGTATTATAAATATCTGTTGAGGAAGTTGATGAATCACTCGACGTATTTGACGACGTATCCTCGCTTGAAACCTCCCCTGAGGAAACATCAGAAGAAGCGTCTGGGTTTTGCGAGGGGTCATCGCTGCGGCAGCCAGCCAAAACGAGCGCCGCCAAAACAATTAATAGGGAATAATGTTTGCTCTTCATAATTTCATTATTAACTTATGTTAATTCCTTTCCAAATCAAAACAATAATTTCGCAATGCAGGACATTATTTTTTTAAAAAATCACCAACTCCCTCCGTATATCAAAAACAATTGTGGGGGAGTTAGCGATTACTAACTAATGCTAATTTAACATTCAGAAGCAAAAAAATCAAGACTGCTGAAGTTATAAAACATGTGTTTTGTTATCGTGTTTTCTATTTTATTCACATATAATCATTGCTATTATTTAATTATCAAAGGGGACTAAATATGAAAAATCACAAAGTACTGTCAATCATCGCCTTCGTCGGTTTAGGCATTTTGGGGCTCGTTTTCCTCTATAATTTCATCTTTGCTTTAGCGGCCGACATCGATCCTGTCCTTCCTATGGAAGCCATGGTCTTCGCCCTGCCCATCGCCGTCGGGTTATTGCTTGTGCCATACGCCGTTAAATCGCAAAACCGCAAGCTCATCTATATCGGCAATATGATCAATGTCGTCTTTTCCCTGGCTTTTGTCTATCAAACCGCGCGCCTTTGCCTCGCCGGGCTTAGCGGAACGCTCAATGTCGCACTTTTGATCTCGATGATCTGGCCTTTGCTGGCCCTGGGAACTTCGCTGACGATGATGGCTTTTTATAAAAAAGCCGACTTCAAGCCTATTCACAACATCACGCTTTTTGTCGCTTTCGGCGGCATCATCCTAAGCTTCTTAATTACCTTTGTTTCCATCTTGGTATTTGCAATCGTCAATCGCAGTGGTTTTGCCTTTGGAGCATTGTTCCCAACCCTCTTTGTCATGTTGGCGGTCGCTCCGGTCGTCTTCATGGCTTTTGCCTTAAAAGATGAGGCACGCCTCGTTAAACTTGAAGTTCCGGAATGGGTCAAACCCGTCAAACCGGCTCCCGCTCCGAAAGCTGAAACAAAAAAAGAAGAACCAAAGACTGAAGAAAAGAAAGCCGAGCCCAAGGAAGAAATTCCGGTCGAACCAAACGAACACAAAGAAGATACGCCTAAGGCGTAAAAAAATTTATTCTAGTCAAAAGGCGGATTAAAATTCGCCTTTTTTATCGCTGATAATCCCGCTTAATTATGGTCGATTGCCGGTTGAAGGAAAGGTCGCGTCAATCGTCTCGTAAGAACTGGTGAAGAAATAAATATTTTCGTTATGAGCGTGGTAATTATAATTTCCGTTGCCGTTTGGACCCCATTCTTTGTAAAAATAGGTGGCGGCCTGTGTTTCGTTGGCGAAGACGATCATCTGGACCCAGCGTTCGACCTGGTTAATATATCCTTGATATAACTTTTCGATTTCGACGGTGAGGCCGTGCTCCGCATAGATCTGACCTTCGAAATAATCGCGTGAATCCTGATCATAGGATGTCAGCACATATCCTAGATTATCGAGTTTATTAAGGAGCCACTCCTCGGTTTTGCTCTTGTACTCCTCGCGGATGTCGAGAAAATTCTTTAAACTCTCCGCAGCAGCCTCTAAGAAACCTTCGACATAAGTCGTGTCGCCCGCCTCGATTGTGCCGGCGCTGGCGGTCGCTTCGCTAAGCGTTGAGGCCGTGCCGTCTTCTAAGTCAAAACTCGCTTCGTATTCAAAGGTGACGGTCGAGGACTGAAAGCGGCCCGTTCCTAATTCCGGAAGGAAATAGCAGTATTCCTCAACGTCGAGAAGTGCATGTCGGCTCTGAATGCTTTCGCCGCTATAATCAAGGGCGACATATAGTTCGGTCGCGCTGAAGGGGCTATCGGCATTTTTGTAGGCAAAGACGATATTTTTGGAATCGTAAGTGCCGACGGGAATTTCTTCGCCGCTGGCTTCGCCTTCCTTTTTGAGAACGTCAAAATCGCTTTCCGCCTTGCCGCCGCAACTGATGAGCAAAAAACTAATAGTGCAGACGAAAACAGGCGCCGAAATGAAGTCGTGTTTTTGTTCAT
>DCUC01000026.1:7468-7703 GCA_002329705.1 Caryophanales bacterium UBA1424 | reverse complement strand
GTGACCGACGGAATGAGTGATTTTCTCAACTTTGACAAAAAGCCCTTTATTTTTGATATCCTCGAGCAATTGTTTACGGCATTCATAGCGGTCTAAGCCTTGATATTTCCCGGCCAGACTATTCATTGTCGCGTCGATATTCATGCAGATGGGCTTGGCCAGATGATATTTTTCAGATAATACGAAGTCATTGGGGTCGTGAGCCGGTGTACATTTCATCACACCCGTTCCGAAT
>DCUC01000026.1:0-7434 GCA_002329705.1 Caryophanales bacterium UBA1424 | reverse complement strand
GTCGCGATGATTAAAAATTCGTCGCGACCGACGATTGGGTAACGGAAATAATAGAAACTGCCTTTGACGTCCTTATGGACGACTTCGATATTTGAGAGGGCGGTCCTCAGCTCGGGATCGACATTGATGATGCGCTCGCCACGATAGATTAGACCTTTATCATAAAGTTTTTTAAAGACTGTTCGGACGGCAAGGTCAAGTTTTTCATCCAATGTGAACCTCTCTTTATCATAATCGATTGCTAAACCGAGACGTGACCATTGTTCATGAATTGAGGTCGCATATTTTTCTTTCCATTTCCACATTTCTTCGAGAAACTTCTCGCGCCCTAATTTATAGCGGTCTTTGCCTTCACCCCTTAGCAACTCTTCGACCTTGGCCTGCGTGGCGATGCCGGCGTGATCCATACCCGGCAGCCATAAAACATCATAGCCTTGGGCTTTTTTGTAGCGGGTGATGACATCCTGAATCGTGTTATTCCAAGCATGCCCGAGATGCAGTCTACCGGTGACGTTCGGAGGCGGGATGACGAGTGAAAAAGGTGGCTTGCTTAAGTCCCCGGCTTTAAAATAGCCGCGATTTTTCCACGTCGCGTACTTACCATCCTCGATTAGATGGGGGTCATATCGTTTTTCTAATGTCATGCTTTGTTCTCCCTAAAAAATAAAAAGCGTCCACATAAGGACGCCTAATGCGCGGTACCACCTTAATTCATATCTATGATATGCATCTTGAAGCCCTTAACGCAGGCGACGGAATATTACTATTCTTCCTCAGAGGCGACAACACAGACTCTTTAATTTCATCTTTCACCGCGCGATGAATCTCTACTAATAAAGAAGTTGTGAACTCCTCGTCATTGGAATAATCACATTATAATAAGCGGGAGCTTGTTTAACAAGCAAAGAAGAAATATGGGAATAAAAAACTACGGCTGCCCGTAGTTTTATAATGAGTCCGAATCTAATTATTAGGCCTCAGGATAGTCGTTGAGGTTGGGTTTAGATGTCGAAACGCGGCCATAGCTGACATTTGTTTCAAAAAGATTGCGAATTAATTGGCTTACCTATCGTTTTGATATAATAAACCAAGATGGATAACGAGGACAAAGTTACTAAACATTCAAAATCCCCGAAAAACAGCCTGGTTGAACTGCTGCGTTTTGTCATGGCTTCAAGCGTCCTTATCTTTCATGGCTTTATGCCGGTCAAAACGACGATTCTCGATATGGGCGTCACTTGTGTGTCAGTCGATTTTTTTCTGATGCTGGGCGGTTTTCTGTTTGCCTCGAGCTTTGCTCGCGTCAGTGAAGAATCGACATTCAAGGGCTTTCTATTCTTCCTGGCGAGGCGGTTAAAGCGATTGGGCTTACCTTTTCTTGTGTCTTTGCTCTTCGCGATTTATAACACGATAACGATGCGCCACATCGGCTGGCTCTTTGGCTACCTGTGGTTTATCCCGGTCGAAATCATCGCCCAAATCGTTCTTTTCTTTCTTCTAAAACTCATTAAGCGAAAGAAGATCCTAATTCCGATCTTGCTAGTCACCGCCGTCGTGGGTTATAGCTATTTCTATGCTCTTCCTCCGGATTTTGTTCCCTATGCCCAGGGCGGATACAATATCTATTTTAGTAATCTGTGGTCAATTCTTGGCTATCCGTTAAGAGGGCTTGGCGGCGTCTTTGTCGGCTATTGCCTGACGCTTGTGCCCAAGCTAAAAACTGCCGCGCTCCGCCCGATTTTTGCCATCGCCTCATTTGCGATGGTATTGACTATTTCCTTTCTGCCTTTCTTTATTTATAAAGAGCAGATTCTTCTGGTGCTGTTTGCTCTTTCAATCTACTTTCTTTTTCAAATTAATTTCTCATTTGTGGCCTTCGATTATCTCGGGGCGCTGGCCTTTGGCCTCTACATCTTTCAAACCCTCGGATCGACCTTGCGGGCAAACAACTTGGCGACTCCGGAAGTCGTCCTTTTAATCATCATCGCCGCCAGCGTCTTATCTGCGCCCGAGGCTTTTAGTCAATTGTTTGCAAACAAAAAAAGACGCACAGGCGTCCTTTAAACAAATAATTAATTACTTTATAGTTTTAGCAAAGAAGAGATGGCGGCGCTGACGGCGTTGAGGCTATCTTTGGTTTGAATACTGACGAGTATATATTCGCTGCCCGGATAGTGCGCCACCAGCGGTTTGATATTCTTGGCGATGGCGGCTTTTTCGCTTTGGTTTAGCTTGTCGGCTTTGGTGAGCACTAATAAGACAGCAATCCCTTCGTTATTTAAATACTTCATAAATGAAATATCGTCATCTTTGGGAATTCTTCGGCTATCGAACAAAAAGACGACGAGCCGCGGTTTGGAGGTCGCATAGTAATCTTCCATCATCTCCGAGAAAGCATCTTTGGGACCCTTGGCGACATAGCCGTAACCCGGGGCATCGACAAGATAAAACTTATTATCGACATTATAGTAGTTGAGCAATCTGGTATGACCCGGTTTGGAGGAAGTAAACGCCAAATCCTTGCGTGAGCACAAAGCGTTAATCAGCGACGATTTGCCGACGTTGCTTCGTCCGACGAACATAATATCGAAAAGGCCGTCGGGCCTTTGCGAGGCCGACGGCGCACTTTTAATAAACGAGACATTGCGAAAGTCGATCATTATTTGACACAGGCGACATCTAAGGCGTCGTCGACGGTCTTCATGTAGACGATATTGAGGGCTTCTTTGACTTCCTTGGGAAGTTCATCCACCGCTTTTTGATTTTCTTTGGGGACGATGATCGTTTTGATGCCGCTTCGTAAGGCGGCGAGCGATTTTTCGCGGAGGCCGCCGATCGGAAGAGCATAACCGCGCAGGGTGACTTCGCCCGTCATCGCCACGTTGGCGTCGACCGGCTGTCTCGTCAAGCACGAGACGATTGCCGTCGTGATAGCTATGCCGGCGCTTGGTCCATCTTTTGGAACCGCGCCTTCGGGCACGTGAACGTGAATGTCATTTTTGGCGAAAATATCGCTATCGATGCCGTATTTGATGGCGTTGCTGCGGACGTAGTCGAGGGCGATGCTCGCGCTCTCTTTCATGACGTCGCCGAGTTTACCGGTTAAGACGAGATTGCCCTTTCCGGGAAAGTAGTTGACTTCTATCGGCAAGATATCGCCGCCGTATTCGGTATAAGCTAAACCGGTGACGACGCCGATCTGGTTTTCTTTTTCTTTCTTGGTGTTTTCAAAGATTTCGACACCGAGATGCTTGCGGACATCGGCCGGGGTGACTTCCAAGACTTTTAAATTAGGATTTTTAACGATTTCGACGACGATTTTGCGAATGACAGCGGCGATTTTACGCTCGAGTTCGCGCACGCCGGCTTCGCGCGTGTAGTACTGAATGATGTATTGAAACGCTTCGTCGCTGAATTTAATGTTTTTGTTTTCGATGCCGTTGGCTTTCATCTGCTTTTTAAGCAGGAAATGCTTGGCAATCTGAATCTTTTCAAGTTCGGTATACGAGTTGACTTCAATGAGCTCCAAGCGATCGCGAAGCGGTGCGGGAATGTTTTCCAAGTAGTTGGCGGTCGCGATGAACAAGACATTGCTGAGATCATAAGGTTCCTCGACATAATTGTCGTTAAAGGCGAAGTTTTGCTCGGGATCGAGCACTTCGAGAAGGGCGCTGGCCGGATCGCCTTTATAAGATGTGGACAGCTTATCGACTTCGTCGAGGAGAAAGACGGGGTTGATGACGCCGGTCTTGCGCATGCCGCTGATAATGCGGCCCGGCATACTTCCGACATAGGTGCGCCGATGGCCGCGAATTTCGGCTTCATCGGAAATGCCGCCGAGGGAAGCTTTAAAGAATTTGCGACCCAGAGCGCGGGCAATCGATTTGCCTAACGATGTTTTACCGACGCCGGGAGGACCATAAAAGCAGAGAATCGGGGCTTTTAAATTGCCCGTCATCTTCTTGACGGCCAAGTATTCGATAATTCTTTTTTTGACTTTATCGAGGCCGTAGTGGTCTTCGTTGAGAATTCGCTCGGCATCTTCCAAGACATCATTATCTTCCGTCTTTTGATACCACGGCAGATTCATAATCAAATCGATGTAGCTTTTAATAAGCGAGGCTTCAAGCGAGGCTTGCGGCATCATCTCATAGCGCTTCAATTCGGCTTTGACTTTGGTTTTGACGTATTCCGGAAAGGGGTTGGCGTCGAGTTTTTTTAAAATATCTTCTTCCGAGTCTTCGCCGGGAGTGACCTCGCCAAGCTCTTCTTTGATCGCTTTCATCTTCTCGCGGAGAATGTATTCGCGCTGATTCTTTTCGGTCGACTTCTGAATGCTGTTTTGAATTTTCTTGTCGATTTCGATGACAGCTTTGGCCTGATTGATGACATCGAGGATAAGCATCAGCCGCTTGTTGATATCGAGTTCTTCAAGCAAAGCTTGTTTCTGCTCATTGGGCATGTTCAGATACGTCGCCAGAGTATCGGTCAGTTCGGTCGGCGAAAGGCCTTTGGAAAGGGAGCTGACGACCTGGCGCGGAAAGCTCCGCGATAAACTGGGCATCTGCTCAATCTGCTCGAGGATGTTGCGGACGATGACCGCCGTTTCATTGGCGTCGCTCGGCAAGTCTTCAAGGACGACGCCGTCGGCGACGTAGTGATTGTCTTCGATGCGGACCGACTGAATGGCGACGCGTTTGGTGGCCGTCACGCGAATGCGGTAGAACTGCTTCTGGTCNNGGATCATCTATATTCGGGTCTTTTTGACTCACGATAAAAAGGAGCGAACTCGCATTATCGCGGCTTTCTTCGATGGCTTTCATCGAAAAAGGGCGAGCCGCCTCAATCGGTTGGTTCGTATTGGGAAAGACGACTAAGCTCCTCGTCACGAGAAGCGGCAAGGTAAGGGGTAGGTTTTCGTCCATTTAAAGACCTCCTGATATTATTATTTGACAGTTAATCGTTATTGTTAACAATAAATTCCTGAATGCGGCGCGAGCGGACATCGGCTCTGAAGCGGTCCATGCTGTCTTTGAGGACTTTTTTGACTTCCTCTAAAGGCATTTTGTACTGGTCGGCAATCTTGGCGAGCTCGAACTCGATCTCGTCATCTTCGACGGTGATTTTTTCAATTTCGGCAATCTTTTCAAGGACGAGGACAGAACGGACGTTATCCGCGGCTTCTTTGGCCATCTGCTCGTGGAGTTGTTCATGAGTCTGACCGGTGATTTGCAAGTACTTCTCCATGGTCAGGCCTTGCTGCTCGATTTGCTTGAGCATATTTTCTTCCATGGCTTCGACTTCGCCATCGATAATTTCTTTGGCGAGATCAATCTTAGCATTGTCGCGGATTTGTTTGACTAATGCTTCGTAGTAATCGCGTTTGACATCATTGGCTTTCTGGCTTTCCAATTTAGCCTTCTGATAGCTTTTTAATTCATCCAGCGTCTTGACATTCGGAAGATTTAAATCCTTAATCAATTCTTCGTTGAGCTCGGGAATTTTCTTGACTTTTACTTCGTGAACTTTGACTTTAAAGGTCGCGGCTTTACCGGCCAGTTCCGGCGTGTACTCGGTCGGAAAGGTGACGTTGACATCTTTTTCTTCGCCGGCTTTAACGCCCACTAAGGCATCTTCAAAACCGGGGATGAATTGTCCGGAACCGAGTTCGAGCGAATAGTTTTCGGCTTTGCCCCCTTCAAAAGGTTTGCCATCGACAAATCCTTCAAAATCCATGACGACGGTATCGCCGTTAGCGGCGGCGTCTTCTTTGACGACCAAAGAGGCATTATCGTGAACGAGGTGCTCGATGGCGTGTTCGATTTCATGATCGGTGACCACCACTTCTTTTTTCTCGGCGTGCAGTCCTTTGTATTCTCCGAGGGTTACTTCCGGGGCGAGGACGAGCGTGAACTTCAATTCGAGTTCGAGGTCGCTCAATTTGGTGACGTCGACGACGGGGCGGGCAAAGGGGCGAAGATTTTCTTCGGCGATGACCTGGCGGTATGTATCTTGCAGCAGGGAATTAATCGCGCGGTCAAAGACTTGACCTTGGTCGACTTTGGCTTTGACCATGTCGGCGGGAGCTTTACCCTTGCGAAAACCTTTGATTTCGACGTTGGCGGCTAATTTGTTAAAAGCGTCTTTCTGAGCTTTAGCCCACATTTCCTTGTCGACGCTGACGAGGACTTCGATTTTTGATTGTTCGAGTTTGGTGATTTTCTTTTCCATAATTATATATAATTCTCCTTAATAAAAATGCAATCGCATAAAGTATAGAATACATTCGTATCAGTTTCAAACGAAACACAAAAAAAGATGGCTTTTTGATGACTGTTTAACTCATTCAACAGCTTTAATCGGCGGGTTTTCAATTAAGAGCTGCTTGAACTTGCGGACGAGGTCCTTAAGGTCGCCTTCATCAATGCCTAAGCCCTCGGCGAGAGCAGCATCGTGCCGCGGGATTTGAAAGTGGTCATAGGCGATGGCGAGAAGGGCGCCAGACAGCAGATTAATAGACTCATCAAAGATGTTTTCGGGATAGAGGATGATAATCAATTCATTAAAAAGAGAGACGGCAACCTCGCTTAAACTCGGATCTTTAGCCACCTCTTCGATTAAGGCGACGACTTTTTCATAATTCTGATTCACAAAAGGCGGTTCTAAGTCCTTGGGCACGACCGTGTATAGCTTGCCGTTTTTGGTCAAAGAAAGGGGCTGTGCATATCCCCCTGATACGAGTAAAAAAAGCGGATATATGCCGACAAATGAGTTGATATTTTCTCTTGCCATTAACTTGATTAAATGAGTGCTGAAATCATTGATATTGTAATTGCGTATCTCAGTTAATGCCGACAATAATATGAGGCTGTCGGTCTCTTTTTCTAAAATTTCAATAATCTCCTCTTTGCTCTTTCTTTTGATTCTTTGGAAATTGCGTTCATGAGTGCGAATCATGCCTTCGGCCCCATTTAAAAACTCTTCGACCTCCTGTGAAATATAAGGGAGGTTTTGATAATATTTCAACTCTTGATACGCGATATCGTATTTATTTAACGTCATGAGCATTTCCAAATGCACTTTCATGATGTTGAATGTCGCGTCTTCAAATTTGCCTTGATATTGTTTGATGAGCCTCAATGCTTCATCGAGTTTGCCTAATCCGATATAGGCGGAAATGCGGTAAGGGATGTCGGAAGTTCCCCGCGTATTTGCCGTCAAGTCCAAAACGAGCTGGAACTGCCTTTTTTCGATTAAAGTTTTTAGCGAATCCATATATTGCTATTATATCAAACCAAAGGTTATTTCTATCGTTTCGAAATGCTAATACGGCAAAAGAGTCATCGCCGGCCCCCAAACATAGCCAGTTCGCACCATCTCGGCATTGAATCTCGCCCCAAAGGATCCGGCATTTCTTACACGAGTTTTCATAAT
>DCUC01000075.1:7430-11491 GCA_002329705.1 Caryophanales bacterium UBA1424 | reverse complement strand
CCTTGTTCAGAAGTGATGAATCCTCCGATATCCTCATCGGCGGCCGCGTACTGGTTCGCGGTGAATTCATTAGAATCCAAGGTATAACCATAGCTCATTTCCATGACCATTACCGGTTTTCTAAATGTGGTACTTACGTTATCGAGATTATCTTGTAATTGTTCAAGGGTGCCATGGAAATACGGGTAATAGGAGGCGCCGATGATGTCGTAGTTGACAGAACGATCTTCAAGATGCTGAAAGAAAACGCGGAATTCTTCCTTGTTGCCGCCGTTGGCCAGGTGAATGACAGAGTAACAATTAGGAAATACTTCCTTCATGCCGGTTATGCCGGCTTTTAAAATCTCAGCGATGTAATCAAAGCTGGCATCCATGCCGTTCCAATCTATTTTTCCGTATGGGAAAATCATACCGTTATTAATCTCGTTGCCGACTTGGATGGCATCGACGGTGATCCCGGCATCTTTAAATGCCTGCAGCGTCTGACTTGTATACGATTGAACGAGAGCCGGTATTTCGTCTTTATTCTTGGCCGCCCATTCTTTGGGAATCCACTGCGTGTCGGGATCGGCCCAAAAATCACTATAGTGATAATCGACCATGACATTCATTTTGGCGGCTTTGGCTCTTAAGGCCATGGCGATATCGCGATCGAGATTATTATTGCCTCCCCCGTATTTTTGGCCGTATTTATCGGTCGGTTTATTCCAGAGACGAACTCGGAAAAAATTCACGCCGCTGCGAGCCATGATTTGAAAGACGTCCTGTTCTTGACCGGCCTGGTTATAATACTTGCCGCCCAGCGCTTCGATTTCGGCGACCATGGAGGCATCGACGCCCATCGCAAAATCATCGCGGAGTGGGTTTTCCGTCGGTTGCACCATTATCGTCTCGTAAGGATGGGCTTCGGAGTTCGTTCCCGAACCATAGGCGTCGGTGAAATTCGATGTGTCATAGGTGAACTTCAGATCATTTTCGGGCGTGCCGTCACATGAGGTCAAAGATGATATCAGCGACAAGGCAAAGACAGCAATTGATGTGTAGCGAAAGATTTTTTTCATACACGCGTCTCCTTCATTTTTTGCATATATATTAGAGGTGATACTTTCATGTGCTTTTTGAATTCGTTGCTGAAGTGCAACTGGTTTTTATAACCCACCATGCCAGCGACGTCTTTTACTTTGTAACGGTTTGTCTCAAGAAGGATGCAGGCTTTCTCAATCCTGATTTTGATTAAATATTGTTTGGGCGACATCCGCTCATATTTCGAAAAGATATTTGCTAAATAATTGGGAGTTACACCAACGTTATTGGCAATATCGTCAATTGTGATTGCGAACTGGAAATTATTGAGAATGAATTCCTTGGCGCCTAATATATAAGACCCTTTGTGCGAGACGATTTTACCTTCTTTAGTCCGATCTTGGATTATTTGGGCAAAAAGTTGATAAGCCAGTCCTAAACACGACATATCGAGATGCCCTTTCGCGGCATAAATGTTATGAATCGAATCAAAGAAAAAGCGATAGCGATGATGTTCATCAACGATTATGGGGTTTCCATTACTAAGGCCCATGAGCGACATATATTCTTCGGCGTTGGATCCCGAAAAGCCGAGCCAGATATAGGTCCATGGGTCTTGGCGATCAGGGTAGTATTTGGCGTCACCGTGCGGCGGGATATAAAAGATAGTGTTTGGCTTCAGATGGAAAACTTCACCTTTCATTTCCAGGATGCCGCGTCCTGAAACAATGAAGTGAAAGAGATGGTAATCTTTTCGGGAGTACACAAAATCTTTCTCCGGAATGCAAATTTCCCTTCCGCATTCATGTAGATTTAATTCGATATACCTTTTGGCATCGTCAAATGGAATATACATAGTATTTATATTTTTATTGTAAGCGCTTTACCTTAGATTTCAATATACTATTATTAGAAAAAAACATACAAATTAATCGATATCCTAGCATAAAACAGAAATTGTTTAGAATTCTATATATCTCATGCTTCGTTATATTTGCCTTTTCAATGACGAAAATAGCAATACGATAGAAAAAAAGAGATAATCCAGTCTATTTCATCTTAGGTTTTGATATACGAAAATTAGTTAACAAAATATATAGAATCGAGGTGGTCTTATTTGCGTGCTCAGACGCCGAGAGCCTGCAGTTGGCCTCCATTATCCCATCTGCACTTGCGTTTCTTCTTTGGAGTCTTCAAACAGAAAACGACAGGCGATTCAAAGAATCGGAGCGTCATTCATTTGACCTTGATAAGTAAGCGCTTTCAGTATAATATATTATGAGGTAATTTATAATTACCGAATCGCTAAACACTATTCATCGTGCGTCCCGGAAGGCGCGAAAGCCATCCCGCGACAAACGTCAGGAGGAAACCACAAGTGTATCAGAGCAGTTATCTCAACAAACTATTTGAAGATGTCAAAAAGAAATATTCCTCAGAACCTGAGTTTATCTCGGCGGTCGAGGAATTTTTTGATTCGATGGACTACATGGTCGACGACGAACCAAATATCGAAAAGTACGCCATTCTTGAGCGCATCTTAATTCCGGAGAGAGTCATCTCCTTTCGCGTCGCCTGGGTTGATGACAAAGGCAAAGTCCAAGTCAACAAGGGCTGGCGCGTCCAGTTTAACTCGGCGATCGGACCTTACAAGGGCGGCATTCGTTTCGATAGTTCCGTCAACCTCTCGATTCTGAAGTTTTTAGCCTTTGAGCAAACCTTCAAAAACAGCTTGACCGGCCTTCCTCTCGGCGGCGGCAAGGGCGGTGCGGATTTCACTCCTCGCGGCCGTTCCGATGAAGAGATTATGAGATTCTGCCAAGCCTATGTTTCCGAATTGTTCCGCCACATCGGTCCCGACACCGACGTGCCGGCCGGTGATTTCGGCGTCGGCGCCCGCGAAATCGGCTATATGTATGGCATGTATAAAAAACTATCTAACGACTTTGTCGGCACTTTTACCGGCAAGGGTATTTCCTATGGCGGTTCCCTGGGCCGCAAAGAAGCGACCGGCTACGGCCTTCTTTATTTCGTTTCAGAAATGTTAAAGACATTCCATAACGATACCTTAAAAGGTAAGCGCGTCATCATTTCCGGTTCCGGCAAAGTCGGCAAGCACGCCGCCGTCAAAGCCCACGCCTTAGGGGCGAAAGTCGTCGCCATGTCAGATATTAATGGCTTCGTCTATGACGAAAACGGTCTCGATGTGCCATTAATTGATAAGTTGTCTGAGCCGAAAGGCGAGTATTCTCTCGAATATATGAAGATCTATCCTGAAGCGAAGTTTGTTCCGACCCCGAAACTAATGTGGGGCATGCCCTGCGATATCGCTCTTCCATGTGCGACTCAGAACGAAATTGACCTCGAAGACGCCAAAAAGCTGAAGGCTAACGGCTGCTATATGCTCGTCGAAGGCGCCAACATGCCGACGGCGGTGGAAGCCATTCGCTTCTGCAACGAAAATGGTATTCTCTTCGCTCCCGGCAAAGCCAGCAATGCCGGCGGCGTCGCCGTCTCCGGCCTGGAGATGAGTCAGAACGCCATGCACTTGTCTTGGACTTATGAAGAAGTCGACCAAAAACTCGAACAAATCATGAAAAATATCTTCCGCAAATGCCACGAGACAGCTCAAAAATACGGGCAGCCGAAAAACCTGGCCCTCGGCGCGAACATCGCCGGCTTTATCAAAGTCTATGACGCGATGCTTCAAGAGGGTGTCATTTAATAATGAAAATCGTCAATCCGATTCGACCTCCGCATATCCTGCTTCCCAAAGACGGCGTCGACATGAATGCCTTCGCCGTTATCGCCTGCGACCAGTTTACGAGTCAATGCGATTACTGGGACGGTCTTAAAGAAAAAATCGGTGACAAGCCATCGACTTTTCACATGATTTTTCCCGAGGCTTATCTCACTTTGGTAAATGAAAAAGATTATATTGCCGGCATCAATCGAAACATCGACCGCTACTTAAAAGAAGACGTTCTTAAAGACATCGGCGAGTGCTTT
Source organism: Caryophanales bacterium UBA1424 (assembly GCA_002329705.1). GTDB lineage: Bacteria > Bacillota_I > Bacilli_A > RFN20 > CAG-826 > UBA1424. The sequence continues at coordinate 7,459 of DCUC01000075.1, read as the reverse complement.
GTCCTCGTCGAACGGAACACCCCGCACAC
>DCUC01000075.1:1497-7415 GCA_002329705.1 Caryophanales bacterium UBA1424 | reverse complement strand
AAAGCTTTGATTCGGGCGACCGAGGCGACGATTGTCGAACGCATTCCGCCGCGGTTGAAGATTCGCGAAAATGCTCCGGTCGAACTCACTCATACGCTCTTCTTGTTTGATGATCCCAAGAAGTCAATTATTGAAAAAATCTACGAAAAGCGTGCAGAAATGCCGTTATTGTACGATTTTGACCTTAATCAGAACGGGGGCCACCTGCGCGGATATCAAGTTAAAGATACACAAAAAGTCATCGACGCTTTCACAAAATTAACCGAAGAAAACGGCAAGGATTTGATGTTTGTCGTCGGTGACGGAAATCACTCTTTAGCGACCGCGAAAGCCCATTGGGACCGCTTAAAAGTCGGTTTGTCCGCCAAGGAAAGAGAGACACATCCGGCCCGCTTTGCCTTGGTCGAAGCTATTAACCTCTATGATGAAGGCTTGGATTTTGAGCCTATTCACCGCGTCGTGTTTGAAGTCAAATCCGACTTTGTTCCCGGCCTTAGAAAAGTGGTGGATGGCACTCATGAAACACATGTCTACTGCAAGCCGAAAGGACAATCGCCGCTATCGGTACCGGCGAATGCCCCTCTCGCCTACCGCCTCATTCAAGATTACATCGATACCTATGTTAAAAATAATCCCGGTTCATCCGTCGATTACATTCACGATATCGATTACACTCATGAAGTCGCCGACAAACATCCGACCTCGGTCGCGGTGGCGATGCCGGCCCTTACTAAAGCCGATTTGTTTGATTATATCGCCAAAGGCGATGTGCTGCCTCGCAAAACCTTTTCGATGGGGCATGCCGTTGAGAAGCGTTACTATCTCGAATGCAAGAGAATAAAATAGATAACGGAAGGAGAAACATATGAAACGTATCTACAACTTTTCTGCCGGGCCAGCCGTTTTGCCCGAGGAGGTGTTGCAACAGGCCGCCGATGAGATGCTCGATTATAAAGGATCGGGAATGTCGGTTATGGAAATGTCGCACCGCTCCAAAACTTATCAGGCCATCATCGACGAAGCCGAAGCCGATTTGCGCAAGGTTTTAAACATTCCCGGCAACTACAAAGTCCTTTTCGTTCAAGGCGGAGGCACCGTTCAGTTTGCGATGGTTCCGATGAATCTTTCAAAGAACAGAATTTATGACTTTATTTTGACGGGTCACTGGTCAAAAGCCGCCAAAAAAGAAGCGGAGATCTTTGGTAAAGTCAATGTCATCGCCTCCTCTGAAGATAAGAATTTCTCTTATATTCCCAATCTTGATAATGTCAAAGCCTCACCCGATTCAGACTTTGTCTGCATGTGCGATAACAACACCATCTTTGGTACCAAATACAAAAAGTATCCCGAATTTCCTGGTAAGATTTTAGTCAACGATGCTTCCTCTTCGTTTCTGAGCGAACCGATGGATGTGACGAAGTTCGGCCTCATTTATGCCGGCGCCCAGAAAAACGTCGGTCCGGCCGGTGTCGTCATCGTCATCATCCGCGAAGATTTGCTGGAAAACGAACCCCTTCCCGGAACGCCTACTTTATTGAAGTATAAGGTGCTGGCCGATGCTGGCTCGATGTATAACACGCCTCCGACTTACGGTATCTACATCTGCGGTCTCGTCTTTAAATGGATTCTCGCTCACGGCGGACTCGAAGCCATGAAAGAAAGAAACGAGAAGAAAGCCGCTTTAATCTATGACTTCCTCGACAACAGCAAGATTTTTAAAGGCACGGTCGATAAGGGTTCGCGTTCATTAATGAACGTCTGTTTCAGGACGGACAGCGAAGAACTCAATGAAGCCTTCCTTGAAGGCGCGAAGAAAGCCGGTTTTGCCAACCTCAAAGGTCACCGCTCCGTCGGCGGTATGAGAGCCTCGATTTATAATGCCATGCCCCTCGCTGGCGTCGAAGCCTTAGTTAAATTCATGCGCGAGTTTGAAGCCGCCCACGTCAAATAGGTCGCGCCATGAAAAAAGTACTTTGCTTAAACAAGATATCCCCCGTCGGATTAAAGACCCTTCCTCATAATTATGAGGTCACCTCTGAAATAAATGAGGCCGATGCCATCCTGGTGCGCTCAGCCGTCATGCACGAGATGATTTTACCTGATAATGTCGTCGCTGTCGCCCGGGCCGGAGCCGGAGTCAATAACATTCCGCTCGATGCATACGCGAAAGCCGGCGTCGTCGTCTTCAACACGCCCGGCGCGAACGCCAACGCCGTCAAAGAATTAACGATTGCCGGAATGCTTCTTGCCGCCCGCGATATTCATGGCGGCATGAAATGGGTTGAAGCAAATAAAGATGATGTCGAGATTAACAAAAACATGGAAAAAGCCAAGGCCGCTTTTGCCGGGACCGAAATTCTTGGTAAGACGATTGGCATCTTTGGCTTAGGCGCGGTCGGAACTCTGGTCGCTCAAGGTGCCTATGGCATGGGTATGAGTGTCGCGGCCTATGAGCCGTCACAAACAACGATTGATAAAAACCGCGATCTGTTTCCTGCCGGTCTCCGCTTGGTCGCAAGTGCCGATGAACTATACGCTGCGGCCGATTACATCAGCTTAAATGTCCCACTCCTTCCTGCCACCAAAGGCATGATAAACCGCGAGAGTATCGCCAAGATGAAAGACGGTGTTGTCATCATCAACTTAGCGCGCGATGCCATCGTTAATGATGATGACATTCGCCAAGCTTTAAAAGAAGGCAAAGTCCGTCGCTATGTGACTGATTTTCCCAATCATGCGACCGCCAACATGGAAGGCGTCGTCGCCATCCCTCATCTCGGGGCCTCGACTGAAGAAGCCGAAGACAACTGTGCAACGATGGCTGTCAAACAAATTGTCGATTTTATCGAAAACGGCAACATCGTCAATTCCGTGAATTATCCAAATATCGAGCTTGGTCCGAAAACGGAAGCTCACCGCATCGTTTTGCTCCACGACGCTAACGAAGGGCTTTCGGGCCAGATCATCAAGGTTGTCGAAACCCGCGGCGTCGTCAAACAAATCGCCAGCAAAGTCAAAGGCGACTTTGGCGTCACGCTCGTCGACTTTGTCAAGACGAAAGGCGAATGCTCAGAAGGTGTGTGCTTAGGTGATCAACTGGGCGAACTGCCCGGTATCATCAGCCTCCGCGTCATTCATTAACTAACACGGTAGCGAACAAAGAGCCATTATATGGCTCTTTTTCTTTTTTGTTATCGACGTTAATTATATTAAATGATTCAGAAATTTAGTCACTTAAATATGGCGATATCTTGCTTACTATTGCGGTTTCAGATTCATTCGTAAAAAGCATAATTTTGTGATTCTTGTTCCGATTATATTTGATGCCCATAAAGCAAATTGTCATAAAGAATCGAAGATAAGATAGTTCTTGCTGCACGAATAAAAAAACACCGCAAATTACTGAAAAAACGAGCAATTGCGGTGTTTTTCACGCTAAAAAGTTACGATTTGATGATTGTTCCCGTCTTTTCCAGGAACGCTTCTTTGGCTTTTTCAAGAGAACTTATAATCGCCGTTTTGCCTGTCTTGGCTTTCAAAAACATTAAACATGCCTGAACTTTTGGATACATGCTCCCCTTAGCAAAATAGCCTTCCTCGGAATATTTCTCAATCTCTGCCATCGTGATGAGTTCGAGGCGCTTTTCACCCGGCTTGCGGTAGTTGATATAAGCGTTATCGACAGCGGTCAGAATAACGAGATAATCGGCATCGACTAATGCGGCGACTTTCGCGCTGGCATAGTCTTTATCGATGACGGCGGCGATGCCTTCAAGATGACTTCCTTTGTAGATAACGGGAATTCCTCCTCCGCCGGCGCATATGACGACATGCTGATCCTTGATAAGTGAGAGAATCATCTCTTTTTCGACGACATCAACGGGAATCGGCGAGGCGACGACGCGGCGATATCCGCGGCCGCTGTCTTCCTTCATGACATAGCCTTTTTCCTGGGCAATGATGTCCGCTTCTTCTTTACTATAGAAGGCGCCGACTGGTTTCGTCGGATTCTGGAATAAGGGATCGTGTTCATCGACGAGGACTTGAGTGACGATGGTGGCGACGTGCTTTGCAATGCCTTGCTTAGCAAGTTCGTTATAAATGGCATTCTGCAGATGGAAGCCGATATAACCCTGGCTCATCGCTCCACATTCCGGAAAAGGCATATCGGGTGTCGACTTCGATTCGGCAAAAGCCAAATTGATCATGCCGACTTGCGGACCGTTTCCGTGGACGATGATCACCTCGTGACCGGCTTTGATTAAGGCGACGATCGGCTCGGCGACATTAATAAGTAATTTCTTCTGTTCTTCAGCGTTATTTCCCAGGGCGTTCCCCCCGAGTGAGACGACATATCTGCTCATAGTTGTTTTCCTTCTCGTGCGCTAATTTTGCACAACTTAAATATTATACAACCCCTCAAAATTATCAACAACGATTTGCCTTATTGTGCAATATATTGCACAGAAAGTATTTTTTTGCATGCGTTCGTGAGGCAAGGGGCGCTCAAGCCTGAGGGGCAAGCACGCGAGCGCTCATCATCCGCACTTCTCAGCATGCGCAAATACGCGTTTGCATTGAATTGCCCCACCCTTTATAATTTAGTTGTTGTAAACACCACGACAGTAAGACGCGGTTATCTCAGACAACATTGTTGAATGGGAAGAACCGATATCAAACAAGGAGTAAACTTGATGACCCAAGGGATTATTCTAGCGGCCGGCTACTCAAGCCGGGCCGAGACGAATAAAATGCTGTTAGTTTATAAAGGCAAATTTTTACTCGCCCATGCCGTGGAAGGAATGATGCCGTTTGTCGATGAAGTCATCGTCGTCACCGGTCATTTCCACGAAACCATTAAAGAGGCTCTTAAACCTTACGATAAAGTCACCATCGTCTATAACGGCGATTATGCCCAGGGGATGTTCAGCTCGGTCCAAGCCGGGGTCCGCAAGACAAATGGTGATTTTTTTGTTCTCCCCGGCGATTGCCCGTTCGTCACTGCCGATACCTATCGTAAAATGCTCGCCGGAAGCAAAGAAATACGCGTTCCCGCCTATCGAGGACAGACGGGCCACCCTCTTTTTCTTAAGCATTCGCTAAGAGACGAATTGCTTAATGAGCCGGTTACTTCAAACCTCAAAGTATTTCGCAATCGCCACGATTATGAAATAATCAAGACAGAGGATTTACAGATTTTGATGGACATCGATACCCTTCATGACTATCAAAATTTAGATAAATAGAGAAAGGAAACAACACATGGAAGCAAATCGCTACCTACGACCGGCAACCTTAGAAGAAGCTCACCAGCTCCTGCTTCAAGATGCCAAAAACATTTTGCTAGGCGGTGGTCTCTGGCTAAAAAAATCGACATCTTCCGCGAATGCCTTAATCGATTTAAGCGCTCTCGGCCTCGATCAAATCAAGGACACCGGTGACCACATCGAAGTCGGGGCAATGGTCAGCCTGCGGGATTTTGAAATGAGCCTCCTCGTCAAGAACATCCAAGGAGGCATCCTCGTCTCGGCCGTCAGCCAGATTATGGGCGTCGCCTTTCGCAATGGCGCGACCGTCGGCGGTTCCGTCGCTGGGAAATTCCCCTTTTCCGATTTGATTACGCCCCTGCTGGCGCTTGACACAACTTTAATCTTTTATCCAAAAAAAGAAATGAGCCTCGCTGATTTTTTAAATCAGAAAGGACGCTCTAACGATATCCTCACCCATATCGTCATCAAAAAAAATACAGGTCGCGCATTTTTTAAGAAAGTTAAGACAACCGCTCTTGACTTTGCCGTCATTAATGTTGCTATCAGCCGTTTGAATAATGAATATCGCATTGCGATTGGCAGCCGCCCATCCGTGGCCGCCCTCGCCGTCAAAGCGATGGACACAGTTAATGGCATGAAAGCGTTGTC
>DCUC01000075.1:0-1464 GCA_002329705.1 Caryophanales bacterium UBA1424 | reverse complement strand
AGCGCCGAATATCGCAAAGCCCTCGTCCGGGCTTACATCAAGCGCGGTCTTGAGGAGGTCAGCAAATAATGAAAGTCAATTTTGTTCTTAACGGCCGAAATATCTCTTATGAGATTGCTCCCGGCGAGTATTTGGCCGACACCCTTCGCGCCAATCACATCTTATCGGTTAAAAAAGCTTGTGATGAAGCAGCCTGCGGGGCTTGCACCGTCTTATTAGATGGGCGTCCCATCTTATCGTGCTCGTTTTTATCTGCGCGCGTCGAAGGAAGAAGCGTGACGACAGTCGAGGCCGTCCAGGATGAAGTCTCGGAAATCAGTGATTTCTTCTCTGATGAAGGCGCCGATCAATGCGGCTTCTGCAATACCGGTCTCGCTCTGACCATCCTCGCCCTAAGAAATGAACTGAAAAATCCGACCGACGAAGAAATCAAACATTTTGTCGTCGGCAATCTGTGTCGGTGCACCGGCTATCAAGCCCAGTTTAAAGCGATCAAACGTTATTTGGAGGCTCATAAATGAAAACGAAAGTCGTCAATCACAAAACGCCTTCAGTCCACGGCAAAGGAATTATGATGGGTCGTCCCTCTTTTACCGATGATCTCGCCGAACCCAATTCCTTAATCGTCAAGATTTTACGAAGCCCCCATGCCTTTGCCCGCATCAAAAGCATCGATGTGTCTAAGGCCAAAGCCTTAACCGGTGTCGAACTTGTTTTGACTCATCACGATGTTCCGCGTAAGTCGTTTACGAGAGCCGGCCAAGGCTATCCCGAACCTTCTCCTCACGATAAGTTTATCCTTGATGAGTATGTTCGCTATGTCGGTGATGAAGTCGCCTGCGTCGCGGCCATTAACGAAAGCATCGCCAATCAGGCGTTAAAGTTAATTGAAGTCGAATATGAAATTCTTGAACCGGTCCTCGATTTTGAAACCGCCTTTGAACACAAAAGCATTATTCATCCTGAAGATGGCATTAATGAGATGTTTCCCATCGGCTTTGAACCGAAGAAAAATGTCGCCGCCTCCTATCACATGCACGTTGGCGATGTCGAAGCGACGCTTGCCAAGTGCGATGTCGTAATCGACGAAACATTTTACACGCAAGCTCAGGCTCATGCGATGCTCGAACCTCACACTGCGAATGCCCGCCTTGATTACCTGAACCGCCTCGTCATCTACACGGCGACGCAAACTCCCTATCACGTCCGGCGCATCATCTCGCAGACGCTTGATCTGCCAATCAGCAAAATCCGCGTCATCAAACCGCGAGTGGGTGGCGGTTTTGGCGGCAAGCAAGCCTTGCATGGCGAATTTTTCGTTGCGCTCGTCACTTTAAAAACGAAGAAGCCCGCCAAAATCATCTTTTCTCGCCAGGAAGTATTTGAATCATCTTACACACGCCACCCGATGCGCATCAGAATGCGCCTGGGAGCGAATAAAGACGGGACGCTAAAAGCGATTGA
>DCUC01000005.1 GCA_002329705.1 Caryophanales bacterium UBA1424 | reverse complement strand
CTCTACCATCTGAGCTAACGGTGCGTATAGCGATTTTAAGAGCGGCAGGGTTATTGGTCTTTTCCGAGATAAAAAGCGCGGATTTCTTCAATTTTAAGTGAGAGTCTTTTCAAACGCGAAAAGTGAATGACAAGAACGATTAGTCCGTAAACTAAAATTGTCGCGCCAACGGCAAGAAGAAAGAGGGCGACCCAAAACTCAAACGCCGTCGTCGATAGGGTCCGTACCAAGGCGTTTGCATCCGCCAGTTTATAAGCGAGGACAAAGAATAAAGCGCCGAGAATCAAGGAGATGATGCCAAGGATGATAAAAACCATGGCGGCATCGCTTTTCTCGCGAGAAAAAGTTTCGTTTTTGTGCAGTGTTTGCACAAGTTTACGCGCGTCGTTATGCGTCAGTTCCGTCTTGCCGAAGAGCTCACCGCATTTTGGACAGGCATCTAATTCTTCTTTGGTTTCGTGACCGCAAAATCTGCAATAATACATATTATTTTCCTACCTTTGTAATTATATGAAATCTGCTGCGCTTAGTCAATTATAAGAATAATTGGTTTCGGCGTAGACGCAAAAAGAAAGGACTCGAGAACAAGTCGCGAATCCCTTGCAAATAATGGTGGAATAATTAGGCGGTGACCATTGTCGGAGTGACAATCTGATAATTGCCGCTGTAGATACCGACAAAACCCGTCAAAGTGATGACATCGCTGACGTCAACATCGGTAAACAGAGCGACCTGATCGGCAGCGACGTTTGTTTTATGAACGTAAACCTGGAACGATTTTGTTCCGGTTGAGACGGTGATTGTAATGCCCGAATGTCCTGTGCCTTTATCGGTTGCGGTCACGGTTCCAGTAAGGTTAACGAGACGATTTTGATCAGCAAAAGTGATCGTCGTCGAATCGTTTAAGACGAGGGGGACGGGAGCTTCAATCGTGCTCGATTCAAGAACTTCGATTTTATCGGGCTTAATTTCCATCAGACCGTAATAGATGTCGATGGTGCCGGTAACGCGGAAAATCGTGCTGGTAGATAAGTTTTCAGGAAGATCATCTTCTTCCAAACCGTAGAGAAGGACGGCTGACGTTCCGGCGCCGATAAAGAGTCCCTGATATAAGTTGCCGGTAAACTCGCCGAGATAATAGCCTTCGACAACTACGCCCGCGCCTTTCGTCATTCCGGCGCCATCATTGGCGGAATAGAGGTCGGAGAGCGCGACAACCGTCAAAACGTTGACGCGAACATTGAAATTCTTCGTCGCTTCCGTGCTCACGTCCTCATAGAAGAGGGTCGCCACAATGCGCGAAGTTACATACTCATCATCGAATTCGCTGCTGTATGGAGGGGTAATCAAACATTTCAGTCCGTCTTCGCTAATTGCGACATATGTCTCGGTGTAGCCCTTCTCGTACAGGTCGTTAATGGCCGTATATCTGACTTCAAAGGTGTATTCGAGATGGACGACCTCGGTGATGAGATCAAAATCACTCGTCACGCCCGTCGTCGAAATATTTGGATACAAAATGAGTTTGACGGCTTCCCTGGCGGCCATGGTGAGTTCCGAGACGGGCTCTGTTGATGTCTCGGACACCGAATCGCTCGAATCGGTGGTTTCGCCGCAACCAGCTAAGGCAACAATCCCTAATAAGGCGATGGCGAGAAATGAACGAATTTTTTTCATAATCTTTTCTCCTTTGATTAATCGTTAAAGACTAAATCGGCATTTTTGCATAGATTGACTTGATAAGAAACATTGCCGGACATCGATTCAAAACGCAAAAGGGCGCCGGTGACATTGAACGTTTCTCCTTCGACTTGGAAATACATCGGATCTAAAATGCGGTCAAAGCCCGAGCCTTCGCGGTCATAGACGTGAACACCATCGGAGATACGAAGGTTGAGAGTGCCGCCCAGATTGTCCATGCAGTTGATTGTCATGGCGTTGGAATCATCTTCCTTGTAGCCACCTGTTCCGTGCAGATTGTTGACGGTCACGACGACATTGATGTACTTCGGATCGTTGCCCTCAGCCGCCGTGATGACAAGGGGGGTGATTGTGTGACCCGTCGAGATGAGTTTGATATCATCTTCGGAAGGATAATATGGTGAATAGCTAACGCTGGTCATCTGCAGATTACCGTTGAACTCGGTGATGGTTCCGGTCAGCCCGATATAGTTACCGATCGTTAATAGCGGCGCGTATGACTTATAGCCGGAGAAGATAAACAAGCCATATCTTTGAATTTCGCTTGTTTCTTCATCCTCGATATCGAGGTTGATATAGGCATCTGTGGAAATCGTCTTGGCGACAATGCCTTCGAGATATACTTTTTTATCAATCCAGTCGTCGGGACTTTCATTGACTTGTTTTAAATCCGTTAAAAAAGCTTCGCCATAATAGAAGTCGGGATCGGGATCGTCAGACCAAATACGCAAACCGCCAGCCTGAGCCTGCATATCGGCATCATAGAAAGGCTGAGCGTAGCGGGAGGACGAGATGCCCTTGGCACCCGAATAACTCTCCTGAACAAGCCAGAGATTTATCAGTTTAAAATCATTTAATGTGGGGCTGGCGACATAGGCTGCCCAAACAAAAGACAAATGGCGCGTGCCAGTCGAGTCGGCGAGGGCGGGAGCGATGGCCTGGCTTTCGCTTGCTAGGACGATGACCGTCGCTGTTCGTAATTTTTCAGCGGTGAAATGAGCTGCCGCTTTGCCCCAAGGCTGAATTTGCCCGGTCGATTCCGGCGTGTCAACACCGATAAAACGGGATTTAATCCGCTCGTCGCTGACGACGGATGTAAAGTGAGCGGTATCGCCGTCAACGGCATTATAAAGCGTCACTTCGCCGATGCCCTCGGTCAAGAAATTGCGCCCTTCGTATTCGCTTGTCAAATGCGTCTGCGCGACATAGTCGATAAATTCAACTTCTCCGGAAGTCGAGCCGCCGGAAGTATTTGAATCGCTTTGGCCATTGGGATTGCAGGCGCTGAGAACAAGCAAAAAGAGAGGGATAAGAGCTAGAAATGCTTTTTGTTTAATTATATTCATAGCCCATTACTCCGGAAGTGAATTGACACACTCGATCAGCGCGTCCTGAAAGGCTGCCTCAACGCTTTTCGTTCCTAATAGAACGTTTGAAATAATGCCTCCGACTTGATCGCGGGCAACGGCACTGCCGACAAAGACGGGCGAGAAGAAATACGAATCACGCATCGTGTATGTGACTTTCGCGACATTGGTAAAGAGGTTGGCATTAGCGCCTTCGGCATTAAGATGCATCTGATATTCTTCGGTAGCGTAAGAAGAAGTGCGAACCGGTTCATAACCCGTCATGATTGAGTAGCGGGCCGAATTTGCGGTGTTGGAGATGTATTTGTATAAATCCCAGGCAGCTTCTTTTTGCCGGGCGGAGAATCTTGAAAAGATGGTAATCGACGGGCCTTGAGAAATAACGGCCGGCTCATCGGCGACATATGAAGGAGGAATCGCGACTCCGACATCAAAATTAGGCGATTGATTGTAGCTTGTCCCGCCGGTTGAACCGATTGTCATCATGGCTTTCCCTTCGGTAAACTGCGTCGAAGTATAAGAATTATTCGGCGATGCTCCTTTAGTCACGAAGAGTCCTTCGTCATATAAATCTTTTAAATATGTGACCATTTCCTTGGCCCTATTATTATTAAACAAGAATGGCGTTTCAGGATTGCTGGAAGTATAAGGAATTCCTAGTTGCTCGCTCAGCGTGATGTAGAGGTTCGAATCCGAATCGTAACCTAACGGGGTCACGTTGGGAGCAATCTCCTTAATATCACGGCAGAGTTCGAGCATTTCGTTCCAGGTGGTCGGTACTTCTAAAGAATGCATATCAAAGAACGTCTTGTTATAAAACAAAGCTTCGGTTGATTTGCTGAAGGGAACCGAGTAGAGGCCGGGATTTTGATATTCGCGACCTTCGTTCCAATAACCAGAGACAAAATCATCGGCGAAACCGGCTTCTTCGGAATCGACATAATTTTGCAGGTTCTCGACGGCTCCCGAATCGATGTAGTGGGCGACGTGGTCGGGGTAGCAAAAGGCCATCGTCGGGGTTGTACCGGCCGGAATTGCCGACTTAATTTTTGAGAACAAGTCATCATATCCGCCCTGCGAGCTGTCGGTTATTTTAATGCCGGGATATTTTTCGGCGTAATCGACTTTGAAATTGGCGATCATGTCGCGAACCACGGTTTGGTTAGCCTGACCCATCGTGTGCCAGAAAGTGAGTTCGACGGGGCCGCTTTCGCCGTCGGTTGTCGAACCACCGCCATCACAGCCGGCTAAAAGCAACGTCAATAACAGGGGTAAGATAATGGCTCTTTTTTTAAATGTCATTCTTATTCCTCCGAGCTGAAGACACAAGCGACTAGAGCGTCGTAGAAGGCATCGTCAATCGACTTTAAACCGAGCAAGACGTTGGCGAGAATGCCACCGACTTCTTCGCGAGCGGTCGATGAGCCTTTAAAAGCTGGCGAAACGAAATACCAGTCTTCGATGGCCGGAACAAAGGCTGCGACATCGGCGATGAGTTCTGATTCGGTGCCGGGGGTGACGACGCGATTTGTCGTATAAACATCGGTTTCAAAAGAAGAACTGCGCACCGGATTGTATCCGCTTAAAACCGAGTAGACGGCGGAGTTTCTGGTGTTGCTGATCCATTTATAGAAGAGCCAGGCGGCGATTTTTTCAGCGTCGGTCGCCCTCTTAAAAACGGTGATTGACGGACCTTGGGAAATGATTTTGGTCGAGCCCTGATATTGAGGGACGGCCGCGACGCCGACTTCAAAGTTCGTCGAGAAATTATAACGGGTTCCGCCAGTGGAACCGACCGTCATGTATAATTTGCCTTCGGTGAATTGGGTGGAAGTATAGGCGTTATTCGGCGAAGAACCCTGAGTCGTGATAAGTCCTTCATCGTACCAGCCTTTAATCATCTCAACCATGTCTTTGGCTTGATCATTGTTAAAAAGGAAATGTTCATCGGCATTAAGTGAGGTATAAGGAATGCCCATCTGCTCGCAAAGGGTGATGAACCAGTTGGCATCGGAGTCGTAGCCAAACGGAGTGGAGGACGGATCGATGGTTTTGATTTGGCGAGCGACAGCAATCAATTGTTCCCATGAAGTCGGGACGGTTAAGGAATGAGCATCAAAGAATGTCTTATTGTAAAACATCAATTCGGTTGATTTGCTGAATGGAACAGAATATGTTCCCGGAGTCATATATTCGCGGCCTTCTTGCCAATAGCCGGGAATAAAATCGCTGACTGGACCGGCGAGCGTCGGATCGTCTTCAAGACCGAGCCCGAAAATGGTGCTATTAATATACGGATTTAAGTTTTGGATGGCACCCGCGCTCATATAGTCGGCAACGTGGTCGGGATAGCAATAGGCCATCGTCGGCGTTGTTCCGGCGGGAATGGCGGCCGAAACTTTATCGCGAAGAGCGTCGTAGTCGCCTTGCGAAGCATGGGTAATCGTAATGTTTGGATAGATTGCATTAAAGCCCGTAATCATCTGATCGAGAACGGCACGGTTGGCGGCGCCCATCGTGTGCCAGAATGTGATGCTGGCTTCGTGTTCGAGAAGGTTGCCTTCGTATTCGTTGATCGGCGGTTCTTCCGAATAAGAGCTTCCGCTGGTGGTATCGCTTGAGGAATCTCCACTTCGATTACATCCAACAAGAGCTAGAACGCCAATCAAAGAAACGACAAGTAGTGATGGGAATCTGCTTTTCTGATTTTTCATAAAATCTCCTTTTCTATAATTTAAGCAGTTGCGCTTATAAGAAACGACTTAACCTTTGATGCCGGCCCGTCCGACACCTTTCATAATATATTTTCTAAAGAAAATGAACAAGAGAAGAAGCGGAACGGTAACCAGGACCGTCGCCGCCATCTGCAGAGCGTATTCGGGTTCGCCCGCGGTTGTCGAGAAAGAAGAACGAAGACCGTTGGTAATCAGTCGGTATTCCTGTTTGTCGGCCACTAAGTTCGGCCAGACGAAGGAGTTCCAGGCACCCATCAATTTTAAGATGAAGATCGAGATGAGCGTCGGCATGCTGAGCGGTACCATGACCTTCCACAAATAATTCCAGTCCGTTTTTCCATCGACCTTGCTTGCAAGGTAAAGTTCGTTGGGAATCTGCAGGAAGTTCTGTCTTAACAGGTAGATGTAAAAAACGCTGATCCAGAAGGGAACAATCATGGCGGCGAAGACGCCGGTCTGGTCTTTTAACCAGCCGAAGTTAGCGACCGTAATGTAGTTGGTGATAACCATCATCTCGCCTGGAATCATCATCGTCGCCAGCAAGAGCGTGAAAAGGAAATTCTTGCCTTTAAATTGCAGGCGGGCGAAGGCGAAAGCGGCAAAGATGGTCGTGAATAGCGTTCCGATCGTCGAGAGGATGCCGACGACCAAAGTATTGACGAGATATGTGGCAAAGTCAAAGCGGTCAAAGACATCAACATAGTTCGACCACATCACGACTTCAGGCCAGAAAGTTTGCTGAGAAGCGCGAATTTCGGTATTCGTTTTTAATGAAGTGATAATCATCCAGTAGAAAGGCAAAAGGATGATGACAGCCATGACGGCGAGGAAAGCGTAGATTAACACCATGGAAATAACCTTCATGATTTTTTGAAGGGTTTCCATTTGGACGGCGGTTAATCCGCCCTCCTTCAGCACTAATGTCATCGATTTTGTGTCAATGCTCTTGTACTGAGGGCGTTCGCGACGGGCGTCAGCGCGCTCGGAGGATGACTTGAGATTTAACATTTTGCGAAGATCAAATTTCATTTTTATCTCCTCCTTAATAGTGAACGCGTTTCTTTGACACCCAGAATTGAATTCCCGTGAAGGCGAGAATAATTATGAAGAGCAAAACGGCCGCGGCAGCGCCTTGGTGGACTTTATTGACGGCAATCGAGTCATAAATATAAAAGACGATCGTATACATATTATTATTTCCGGGAGCGGTACCGCTGCGGCCGAGAAGACCCATGACCGACGAGTACTCTTTAAAGGCTCCGATGAAGGAGGTGATCATGATGTAAAGAATCTGCGGAGAAAGAAGGGGCACGGTAACGTTTGCAAATGTCTTGAAACGTCCGGCCGAGTCGATTTTGGCGGCATCATAATATTGTTTATCAATATTTTGTAGACCAGATAAGAAAATCAAAATCTTATAAGGCAGTGAGTGCCAGATAATGTAGACGCAAAGAGCGAACATAGCTTTGGATGGATCGGCACCCATGTCGATCCAGTAAGTCGGCATGGCTATTCCAAACAAATAGTTCCAGAGACCGAAACCGTCAAAAATAACGGCGAACACCATGCCGACGGCGATGGCGTTGGTGACATAGGGAATAAAGAAGATTGTCTGCAGGATTTTCTTGAACCATTTAATTGAGTTAAGACCGACGGCAATCAAAAGTGAGATGATAATCGAAAGGGGAACGGTCACAAACACGATGAGCAAGGTGTTGGGGACGGCGATTTGAATAACATCCTTATAATAGAGTGGTATGCCCATGTACATTCTTGGCGTGATACCTAGAACATAACCGAAGTTATCTAAGGTAAAGCCATCGCTTGTGCCGGTTAGGTAGTTATAATTTTTAAGAAAAGCTATTCCGATTGTGTTAATGAGTGGATAAAAGATGAAAACACCCGTTAAGATGACAACCGGGGCCAAGTAGAGCCAAGCTTTCCAGTTATTCTTCTTTTCCAAGGTTAGATGATCCTTTCCTCAGTGCTCTTATCGAAGATCAAACACTTGACCGGTTTGACCGAGAAGCGAACTTCTCCGACATTAACTTTGACAAGGGCATCGATAATAATTTTTGTGTCATTAAGAGCGTCCTGGTCTTCGATATTCAAGATGACGTCGCGCCCCATCGTATTGATGGATTTAACGTCGAGAGTCAAGTGCCCATCCGCATCGACGACAAAACCTTCGGGGCGAATGCCGACGATAACCTCCTGATTGGCTATGTCGATTTCAATATCGCGCACAAACTCGCCACCTATATAGGCTTTTTTGTTTTTAATCACGCCTTTGAAAAGGTTGATAGGCGGAGTGCCTAGGAAGTTGGCGACAAATTTATTAACGGGATTGTTGTACACTTCCTGAGGAGCATTTCTCTGCTGTTCAACGCCGAGTTTCATGACGATAATCTCGTCAGAAATCGACATTGCCTCTTCCTGGTCGTGAGTGACGAAAATGGTCGTAATCTTTGTGTCTCTTTGCAAGCGGCGAATTTCCTCGCGCGTTTGCAAGCGGAGACGAGCGTCAAGATTTGAAAGTGGTTCATCGAGGAGCAAAACTTTCGGTTTTTTAACGAGGGCGCGGGCGATGGCCACGCGTTGTTGTTGACCGCCGCTNNGGTTTGCGTTCGAGAAGGTTTTCGATTTGCACCAATTTGGCTGTTTCGACAACCAGTTTATCGATTTCGTCTTTGCTCAGGCGCCGCTTTGTCGGAATGGGTTTGCCATTCTCGCCAAGAATGAGGTCGCCGGCTCTGGCGATGACGTCAAATGGATAATATTCGCGGACATTGACGCGAATTTGCGAGGCCCGATACACTCTCGTTTTCTGAACACCCTGATTATCTAAGACCGGATCACCTTTTTTATTTACGAGCGTTTTCCCGTCTTTTTCAAATTCATCTTTGGTGTAATAAAGCGGAAATTCAAACTCGAGATTTTCCAGAGTCGGATTCTCACTGGGCAGCACTTTAGCTTCCGCATACTGCTCTTTCACGAGAGAAATTGCCTCGCTCGCCGAAATCGGCGCGAATTGCTTGGCGCTCTCATCAAAAATACGAACTTTCGAAAGGGTGAGGCGCTCCATGACGGGTTGGCCTTCGCCATCTTTGACTAATTCGCCGATGCGATGAAGCGGTTCGACGCCAGCCGGACAAGGAACATGTTTCTTATACTTTTTAAAGTCACTTATGCGAATGTTTGTCAGCGGGAATGAGACATTCTTATAAACCGACATATGCGGATAAAGGGCATAGTTTTGGAAGACTAAGCCGATACCGCGTTTGTCGGGGGCAAGTCTCGTGACATCTTCATCGCCGAACCAGATTTCGCCGGAAGTCGGTTCCAGCAGTCCGGAAATCATGTAAAGAGTTGTCGATTTTCCGCAACCTGACGGACCTAGCAATCCGATCAGTTTACCATCGGGAATGACCACATTAAAATCGTTGACGGCCACCGTATCCTCGATATTTTTCTTTGGATTTCCAGGAAAAACTTTCGTAAGATTCTTAAGTCGAATTTCCATATTGATAATCTCTCCTATGGGTTATTTACATTGTGATTATATCACAGGGGCATACTGAAATAAACAACTACTTCTAACCGCTTACATATTGTAACAGCTGTAAAATCAAGTCCTCAAAAAGCTTTTTGTTTACAAGTTAAAAGACGCTCCAGAATGAGAGGCCTCATACTCATCGATGCTCTTGTAAATTGTCTTGAGTTCCACATCGACAGAGTAAATTCCCAGCATATAATCAGGAAATGACTGATTGTTTTTTGTAAAGAAAAACATCGAAACGGAAAAGATTATCGGAATGCCGAAAGTAAAAACGGAAGCGATGATCTCGACGAAAAGAAAAAGGGCGAAGCGGGCTAAGAAGCGACCCGTCTTCGGCGAGATGGCATCCGAGGTGATTAAACCGATGTGAAAAATTTTGCGGCCGAGAGTCTGCCTTCCGCGGGAAAAAATAAGCGGGAAAAGCAATTCGAAAACAAGCAGGCTGACGAGAATTGAAAAGGGCAGGATGAAAATCGTCGAAAACACCAAAATCACGCGCGAAGCCTGACTGTAATCAGGATGCGAGTTTAGATAGGCATAAGCGATATCCTCGATGGCTATTTGGTAAAAAGCATCCATCTTTTCAGCCGAATAAGCCGGATTGGCGACGATGCTTGTGTGCTCGCTGTCCGCGTATACGAAATAGTTGCCGGCGACGGCGTTCTCCCCAATTTTCTGCTCGTTGTAAAGATGAATTCCGCCGGCTGGATCATCCTGGTCAAAAAAGGTCGGGCTCGTGTAAAAAGCGACGAGGGCCGCTTCGTATTCGATGATGATATCGGCGTAGTCGGTATTCGATGCATAAAAGTCAGTTATCAGATCATAGTTATTTTGATCGTTCAGCACATAGAGATGCGATTCGGATTGGAGCCTTGCTCGCGTTTCCAAAGCATCGGTAAAAATCGTCTGTTTTTCGGCGATGGCCCGCGTCCCGAGAAAAAGCAAAGAAGTCATAATACCGACGCAGAGCATGTCAAACATAAAAGCTAAAAGCCGTTTCGAATATTTGGCTTTCTGATAATCGAGTTCAATCGTCTCTATTTTTGCGGAAATTTCCGTCATTTATTTAAATCCTCATTGATTTTGGATGTCTTCCACATATTGGTGTCATAGACCATCGTATGGGCGGCAAAATCATGAATCGAACGGGCATCGCTTGAGATGGCCATTACGATTAAAGAAACGAGGCTGATGGCAAAGGAGGCAAGGCCGATTGATAAATAGGTAATGGCGAAATCGCCAATTCTAAGAATTGGCAAATCGAAAGAACTATAGCCCCAATTCAAAAAGGGAACGAAGACAAGCGTCAGGGAAAAGGTGATTATTTCGAGCACGCCGCGTATGATAATCGACCCCGGTTTTGGCTTCTCGCCATCCATTCCCACCACAGTCATTCCCATCACTCGCTTGGCGAGGGTGCGACCATCTTTTTTGATCAGAGGTAGCACGATGTAAAAAATGATGGAGACAACGATAAAAGTTATGCCGGCGGCGATGGCGGAGCGCTCCATCATTGCCAGGATGATGACGGCATACTCGTCGTAGGCGCTAATCGTCGTCGCCAGGTCAGAGAAATGAGTGCGCGCTTCCTTCATGGAATCGACAAAAAAAGTCTTAAAATTCGCATAGAGAGCGCTCGTGCTCTCACTTGTTGTTCCCGCAAGGTGAAGGGCGAGTTGATCTTTGACATCGGCCTTGAGGAGCGCAGGTTCATTCACATCGTCGCCATATTGCCAAAACGGGCTGGCGTTTTCCCCGTCAATCGCCTCAGGAAGCCCTAAAATCTCGCGATTATAATAGGCGACACTTTGCTCTTGATTCACAACATAGTAATACATCAAAACATCATCGTTTACATATGCTTCTGCATCGCTTGAGAGCTTTGCCGTTAGATAGTCGGCGTACATCTCGTCATCGCCGGCGGCATTGCCTTCTTCATCAATTTTGTATAATTTGGTCGCTTCGAATAAGGCGCGCATCTCTTCAAATTCAACATAAGCCTGCGTGTTCATCTCATTAAAGCCCGTTAAAGGGATAGCTGCCACAGCCGATAAAATCATACCGGCGAGAGTTACGATGCACATATCGATGATCGCCCCGAACATCCGCCTGGTTTTTTTGGCTTGCAGCAGATGGGGGGAAGGACCTTTTTCGCCTCTTTTTTCTTCAATTGAAGTGCCGTAGTTATTTTCCATTATTTCTACCATTACCCGAATTATTCATAATTCAATAAAAAACAGTATACACCATTCGTCGTTCGGACTTAAGCGTATACTGTTTGCTTTTTTAAGTAAACTTATTTGATGATTTCGGTAACGGAACCGGAACCGACGGTACGGCCGCCTTCGCGGATGGAGAACTTAGTTCCCTTTTCAATCGCGACGGGGTGAATGAGTTCGACGGTCAGTTCGACGTTGTCGCCAGGCATGACCATTTCGACGCCGGCCGGAAGGGTGATGACACCGGTGATATCAGTCGTGCGGAAGTAGAATTGCGGGCGGTAGTTGCTCAGGAAAGCCGTGTGACGGCCGCCTTCTTCCTTCTTTAAGACATACGTGCTGGCGGTAAATTTGGTATGCGGGGTGACGCTTCCCGGCTTGGCGAGAACTTGGCCGCGGACGACTTGATCGCGGTTGATGCCGCGGAGTAAGACGCCGACGTTATCGCCAGGTTCGGCGAAGTCG
>DCUC01000022.1 GCA_002329705.1 Caryophanales bacterium UBA1424 | reverse complement strand
CTCTCCCAGATGAGCTACAGCCCCGAAGGGTCTAAACAACTTCAATATATTATCTTGTTTATTAGTGTATTTCAATACTAATGAAAACAAAGTTGCGAATGCTATTTAGACCTTATAGTCTAGATTTAACGGATGTAAGTTCCCAAGTCGGCGACTTTGCCCGGGGCCGGTGTGAGGCTCGTGCTTAAGACGTAGACGCGGACGTTGCCTTTACCCGACATCGAGACGGATAAACTGCCGTTTGAGACAGTCTTAGTATCGCCGGTGACGGCATCGACATATGTGCCGTTAGGAATGCTATTAAAGGTCGCACCTCCCGAGACGGCGACGAGAGCAAAGCTATCGGTCGTGCTATCGGTAAAACGGCGCTTATAAGCCATTCCACCGCTGATATTATCCGTGGAATATTGGCCTTTTTGCAAAGCCGGGACAGCATGGCGAATAAGATTTAGAGAACGGATATGTTTGGCTAATGGGTGATTGAGGGTGGTAGCTACAGCGCCACTAGCGTTTGCGTATTTGCCAAAATCAGTAGCCGTTACGCTCCCAGAAATGTGATCGCCAAAGTAGGCTCTCCCGGTTTGGCTTAATGGCCGATTCGGGCCAACATCGATAACTGCTCCTTTTTGAAATTCGATTTCGCTTCCGTAATAAATAGCGGGAATGCCGCGAAAAGTGAACATCAAAGCTAGATTTTCGGCCCAGACGTCTTGAGGTTGGTTGAATCTTTCTTTTTCTGGGGCGCCATCAGGGGCGTAATCGTGGGAATCGACATAGGTGACATTCCATGTCGCATCAGCGTAGACATGATCATTATTCTTGGCGATATTAAAGGCATCCCAGGCATTTTTAAAGTTCCAATGCATCGGAAAATCAATGACATTGAGGTCGCTCTTCTTGCTGTAATCGACGGCGCGGTAACTATTGCCATTTAGGTAGTGGTTATTGCTGGTCGGCTGATCCCAAGTCGAGAGATTATCATACCAGTTGGCTTCCGCGGATGCGGCTCTTTGCTCCATCGTCGCCCACGGATAATCTTTTTGCTCTTTCCATGTGTAGAAAGGCGCGGAATCGGCAGCTTGGCCGTGATTCCACACTTCTCTAACCCGCGTGCAAACTTCGGCAAACATAAAGAAGTTGTCGCCGCCGCGAGCTTGAAAAGAAGGATTGAAAACTTTATCGAAGACGAGGCGCGAGATGTGCTTGGCGGTATCGATGCGAAAACCGTCGACACCCATATCGATGTAGCGATTATAGGCATCGACTAAGTAATTGGTGACATAGGGATTTTCGGTGTTCAAGTCGACACAGTCGCCGGCGATCTGTCCGGTCTGTTCGATATATTGTTCATAGCCCATGCTCTTCTCATGGTGATAGATGTGGCGAAAGTCGTTCATATCTTCCTTCATCGCGTTGATTCGCGAATCGTATTGACGCCCGCCGCTTAGCGATTGGTAATCATCGGGTAGAAGGTTATATGGGTCGGTCATCACGAGATTATTAACAGTATCGGGCTTGGTGTAATCCTTTTTAAAGAGGGGAAAGAGATTTTCTTCTCCGAAATTTCCCGTGTGATTAAAGACAACATCTTGAATAATCTTCATGCCTTTAGCGTGAGCGGCATTAATTAGATCTTGATAGGTCGCACCCGGGACTTCAAGGCGCGGATCGACTTGCGACATATCGATAGCGTGATAGCCGTGATAGTCATATCCGGAGGCGTTTTCGACAACCGGCGTTATCCAAATCGCCGAGAAACCTAGAGCTTTAATATAATCGAGCTTTTCGATCAAACCTTTGAAATCACCGCGCCAGGCCGGATCGCTGGCGGGGTTTTGCGCTTGGCCATCATCCCAGCAGTGAACATTGTTTGCTGGATCGCCGTCATAGAAGCGGGTCGTCATCACGAAGTAGATCGTCTCTTCGCGAAAGTCGTTTCCGGGACTCGCCCCTTCTATGGGGCGAAAATCGGTTAAGAGCCCATCTTTTAGATACCATTCACCATTCGTGAAAGCATATTCGGCGGTCTCCCCACCATTAATAGTAAATTTGGCTTTGATGCTATTTACTTTGTTGAAATTATAGCGATACCAACCATTTGTTTCGGAAAGCATATTGATCGGCGAGTTGGTGACAACGCCGGTCGGCTCGCTTCCGTAATAGCGTATCTTAGGAACTGAACCATTGGTTTTAACGTGAATGTTGATGAGACCGGTGTTTTCAAATTCTGGCTCTTCGATCGTATCGGGATCTTGGCTGTACCACTTGCCCCCGGTTCCCTTGCCTTCAAACCACCACTCGCCGGTCGCTCTTTGCATATTGCCGGTTTGAGGCGAACCGTTATTATTAAAAATAAGCTTGATTGAGGTTAATCCTGCAAAACTTTTGGTATACCATTCGCTTCCGGTATCTTTGACTAACATCTCGCCCGGCCAGGACGTTCCGGGAATGCTAGCAGGGACGGCATCCCAATAATGAATATAAGGAGTGGCATAATCACCGCGATAGTGAACGATGATGCCCGTGCTAAGATTGGCGGACACCGGTTCGCTATTTTTTATCGGCGTAATAACGCTGAAGATGGTCGTGATGAGAACGGCGATTTGCGATATTATTTTCATAAGGAGTGTCCTGCCTGCATGGTAATTGGCATTATTATACAAGAAATCATAAAAATTTAATATGGGTTTTGGACACCTGACAAAATCATATTTGTGATTATTCGCCGGCTTGCTATAATTCTACTTATAACGGTAACCAATATGGGTAAATCAAAAATATACACATTAGTCTTTCTTCCGCTTCTTTTTGTTTTGGCGGCTTGCGGAACGGATAATTCCTCAGGTGACACCACAAGCGGAGATTCATCCTCGGAGAACAATTCGTCGGGTACAGAAGTTTCAAACGATCCGCACTGGGTGCATTTTGTCACGCACTGCAATGCGACACTAGAATCGGTTTTTACCGCCCGAGTGGAAACGATGCCGATCGT
>DCUC01000029.1:36273-36926 GCA_002329705.1 Caryophanales bacterium UBA1424 | reverse complement strand
GTGAGACAGTTTGGTCCCTATCTATCGTGGGCGCAAGAAGTTTGAAAGGATCCATCCCTAGTACGAGAGGACCGGGACGGACGTAGCAATGGTACACCAGTTGTCACGCCAGTGGCATAGCTGGGTAGCTACCTACGGAATGGATAAACGCTGAAAGCATCTAAGCGTGAAACCAGCCTTAAGATGAGACTTCTCATTCGAAAGAAGTAAGACCCCTCTAATGTTAAGAGGTTGATAGGTCAGAGATGTAAGTGCAGCGATGCATTCAGTCGACTGATACTAATAGGTCGAGGACTTAATTTCTAAGATTTTATTACGAATCAAAAAAAGTAAACTTTGGGTAAAAAAGTGATGTAACAAGGAAGACGGGTTATTTAATAGTATTCAGTTCTCAGAGAACATAGTTCTCTAGAAAAAGTCTGGTGGCGATGGCGCGGTGGACACACCTGTTCCCATCTCGAACACAGAAGTTAAGCACCGTAGTGGCGAAGGTATCCGGTTTCCGGGGAGAATAGCGAGCCGCCGGGCTTTTTCTTTTATAGGTCTCTTTTTGTCTGTTTATTAGATATAATAAAGACAAGTATGAAACCAATAAATATCATTTCTTTACGCTCCAGCATCGGCTCGAACGCCGATGAATTGGACCGGGAAAA
>DCUC01000029.1:35461-36247 GCA_002329705.1 Caryophanales bacterium UBA1424 | reverse complement strand
GGCGGCACCGAAGAAACCTTTTTATCTATCTATAAAAAGTATCATCCACCCTATTATTTACTGACCACTAAGCGGCGCAATTCTTTACCTGCGGCCCTCGAGATCGGAGCCTATCTCGGCAATCAGAATTTGGCATATAATATCTTCCACGGGAGCCCTGAACAAGTAGCCGCTTCAATCGCCTCTTTATTTCCCACCGAGGAAGGTGAATCCAGATTGTCTTTTCGTCTTGGAGCAATCGGCAAACCATCTTCCTGGCTCATCGCCTCCGACCTCAATCGGGATTTAGCTCAAAAAAGATACCGCGCCACCATTATCAACATCGATTATGATGAATTCGTCTATGAAATCGACAAAAAAACATTTGCAGATAACGAAAAAGTGCAGCAAATCAAAAAAAAGCTCGCGAATAACGAGTATTTAGAAGGAGCGCTCCATATTTACGGCGCGATAAAAAGGCTGATTTTAAAGTATGATTTACACGGTTTAAGCATTCGCTGCTTTGATTTATTAACTATTTATCGCAATACCGCGTGTTTGGCCCTCGCCATGCTAAACGACGAAGGAATCAGCGCTGGTTGCGAAGGTGATCTCCCGCTTTTACTCGCCATGCACCTAGTCAAAAGACTGCTGTCTCTTGATTCGTTTCAGGCCAATCCGAGCAGCATTGACGAGGCGAAGAAAACGATTACTTTCGCGCATTGTACCGTGCCGTTTTCGATGTGCCAAAGCCATGTTTTCATGACCCATTTTGAATCAGGTCTCGGCATCGGCGTGCGCGGTGAA
>DCUC01000029.1:34321-35452 GCA_002329705.1 Caryophanales bacterium UBA1424 | reverse complement strand
AACTTGGCGCTTGAGAATCTCTGCCGGACGCAGATTGTCGTAAAGATGAATAGCGGACTCGAAAAAATTCTTCGCCACCCATTAGGAAACCACCATCTCATCATGTTTGGGCATCATAAGCAACGACTTGGAACAGCTTTAAAAGCTCTGGATCCAAACCTTGAACTAATTTGAGAACTGACGGACGAAGAACGATACTATCTAGGAGCGTGAAGATATATAACTTGGATTTATTTTTTACATGTGCTATATTTCTTAAAAGGTAATAATTACCTTTGCCTTAAAACCAATGACAATTGATAAATCAACGCCTTATGGCGACATAAACATATCCACGGAAGCCATTGCCACAATTGCCGGAAACGCCGCGATTGAATGCTATGGTGTTGTCGGCTTAGCCAGCAAATCCTCGATTCGCGAAAACATCGCCGAGCTTTTGAAATCCGATTCGTACGCGAAAGGCGTGCAGGTGCTCAAGAGTAAAGATGCCTATGAAGTCGACGTCTATATCGTCGTCGCTTACGGCGTGAAAATTACCGAGATCGTCTCGCAAGTGCAAAAGCGCATCAAATACGTTTTAGAAAAAACGTTTGATTTAAACTTTAAGGCGATCAATGTTTATGTCCAGAGTCTTAAAACAATTAATTAACGGAAAAAAAGAATGAAAAATATCGATGGCCAATTATTAAAACAGATGATTATTTCGGGAACGAATAATCTTTATAATCACTATCCTGAAGTCGACTCCCTCAACGTCTTTCCAGTGCCGGATGGCGATACCGGCATGAATATGAATCTGACGATGTCGTCAGGCATGAAGGAAATTCAAAATCGCAACGACAGCGAAGTCTATCCGATCGCGGTCGCCTTTTCAAAAGGCCTCCTGATGGGCGCGCGCGGCAATTCCGGCGTTATCACCAGCCAGATTTTCCGTGGTTTTGCCCAGTCGCTCGAAGGCAAGAAAGTCATGAATGCCGTCGATCTCGCCGAAGCTTTTGTCAACGGCAGCGAAGTCGCCTATAAAGCCGTTATCCGCCCCGTCGAGGGCACGATTTTAACGGTCATCCGCGAGTCTTCGAAAGCTATGCTCGCGCATGTCAACAGCGATTTTGCCATCGAAAAAGCATTTGC
>DCUC01000029.1:34044-34268 GCA_002329705.1 Caryophanales bacterium UBA1424 | reverse complement strand
TTTGAAGGGATGGAAAGAGCATTGCTCGGCGATGTCGTCGAGAAATCGCAGGCCACCGTCTTCGAGGAAAGAATGCCGCAGCCGGAGTTTAAAGGCGAGCGGAGCGAAGACGAATTCGGTTACTGTACGGAATTTATCCTTCGCCTCGGTCCGGACGCCGAGAAAAAGCCGTTTGTCGAAAAGCGCTTCACCGGCGTCTTGAATAGCCACGGCAACTCGCTCGT
>DCUC01000029.1:4409-34037 GCA_002329705.1 Caryophanales bacterium UBA1424 | reverse complement strand
AATTACGCGCAAAATTTTGGCGAATTCGTCACTTTAAAAATTGAAAACATGACCGAACAGCACAGCCATCTCGACATCGTGCCCGGCGAAGAAGCAAAACTCGCAGTCGAAGAAAAACCGCTTAAGGATTACGCTTTAATCGCGGTGAGCGCCGGCGATGGTCTCAATCAGATCTTTTCCGATATCGGCGTCGATTACATCGTCAGCGGCGGGCAGACGATGAACCCTGCGACCGAAGATTTTTTGACAGCCATCGAAAAGGTTCACGCCCGAAACGTCTACATCCTTCCAAATAATTCCAACATCGTCATGACCGCTTCCCAAGCTTGCGACGTCATCGAAGGCGAGACGATCGCCCGCGTGGTTCCGAGCAAAACAATACCACAAGGTATTGTCGCTGCGATGATGTTTAATCCTGATCTCGATCCCGAAGAAAATTTTAAAGAGATGAAAGCGGCCCTTAAAAATGTCGTATCCGGTTCGGTTACCTATGCGATCAAAGACACGGACATCGAAGGTATTCATGTCACTAAAGGTTACTACATGGGCTTTCGCAATAAATCGATCATCGTCTGCGTCAAAGACAAGATTGAAGCATTGCACGAACTCTTGAAAGCGATGATCGATGAAAATGCGGCGATTCTAACCGTCATCCTCGGCGAAGATGTCACCGAGAGCGAGGAATCGAAATTGAGCGAATCGCTCTTTGAAGCATATCCCGAACTTGAAATCGACATCAAGCGCGGCCAGCAACCTGTCTACTCCTTCCTGATTGGCGTCGAATAAAAACGAAATAAGACCGATATCGGTCTTTTTTTGATATCAGCCCATGAATTTGGTAAAATATGACTATGAAATTTTCGAAGTCTCCGCGCATAAATAAAGCCCTTTATGACATGGGTTTATATAGCTTTGAAGACATTATTTTTCATCTACCCCGCAAGTATGATAATCTCGAGCCAACCCGCGAATTTGGCCTCAGAGACAAAGAGCGCGTCGTCTTTTTCGGCCGCGTGACAAGGCCGCCGGTCAACTCGCGCTTTTCGCGAGCCCAAGTCACCCGTTTTTCTTTTACAACCAAGGCCGGGAACACCTTTGCCGTCGAAGCCTGGAACCGCCCCTATCTAACCAAGATGCTCGATAGTGAAAGCGTCTATACCTTAGTCGCTAACTACGATTACTACAAAAATAAACTCAATATGATTAATCTCACCAAAGGTGAACCGCCGGCTGGCGATTATCTGCGCCCGGTTTACACGCTTCCCCGCGCGATCACTAACTACCAGTTTTCTCACCTCGTGGAAAAAGCTTTTGATGGCAAAGAAGAAGCGATTGAAAGCGATATACCCGCGCCTCTGCAAGAAAAATACCGCCTTCTAAATAAAGAGAAAGCCCTCCATCTCGTCCATCGCCCGTTTTCAGCTAAAGACATCTATGAGGGGCTTCGCGTTTTAAAATACGAGGAGTGTCTGCTCTTTTCGTTAAAAACACAGATTATCCGCTCGCAAAATAAAGAACTCATTAAAAATGAAAAGCAATTTATCGACCGCACCAAATTAAAAACCTTCATTCGGTCCCTCCCCTATAAGCTCACCGAAGATCAAATTAGTTCGGTCGCCGAAATCGTCAAAGACATGGATCAAAGAAGCCTGATGTATCGCCTTTTGCAAGGTGATGTCGGAACCGGCAAAACATTAGTGGCCGCCCTGGCCTTTTATGGCAATTTCCTCCGCAATGATCAAGGCGCTTTGATGGCTCCGACCGACGCCCTGGCCAGGCAGCACTTTCGCACTTTACGCGAACTTTTCAAAGATACGCCGGTGCGCCTTGCCTTGCTCTTGGGAGCCACACCCAAAAAAGAGCGTTTTCAAATCAATATGGGTCTTATCAATCATAAGATTGATGTGGTGGTGGGAACTCACGCCCTCTTCTCAGAGGATGTTGCTTTTTCTTCGCTTGGTCTTGCCGTTATTGACGAGCAGCATCGCTTCGGCGTCAATCAGCGCCTCCTTCTCGCATCCAAAGGCGAACACGCCGATTTGCTCCTCATGTCGGCCACACCAATTCCACGCACGTTAGCTCTGACGCTCTACGGCGACTTGGATGTCTCGACGCTCACTCAGTTCCCCTTCAGCCAAAGAAAGATCATGACCAAAGTCGTCTCAAACAGCGATTCGCTGATTCATAAGACGATTAAGCAAGCGATTAACAAACAGCAGCGCGTCTATGTCGTCGCTCCCGTCATCGATATCAGTTCGACCGGCCTCGTCTCCGTCGAAGAGCTATTCAAGTATTACGAAAAGCTCTATCCCGGGCAGGTCAGCCTCCTCCACGGGCAGATGAGCATCGAAGACAAGAATTACGCTCTCGGCGAGTTTATCAGCGGCAAGACGCCGATTATTGTCTCGACCAGCGTCATCGAAGTCGGCATCGATGTCAAAGAGGCTTCAGCGATGGTTATCTATGCTCCCACATCGTTTGGTTTAGCAAGCCTACATCAGCTGCGGGGGCGCATCGGCCGCGATGGCAAAGAAGCGANNGAATCAAATGATGGCTTCTTTATCGCCGAGGAAGATTTAAGAAGGCGCGGACCGGGTGAGCTGAGCGGGCTCCGCCAATCCGGCATCACCAATTTCGAATTCGTTAATCTCATCGATGATTTCAAGATGTTCGAATATGCCCGCAACGACGCTAAAACAATTCTGGAACGCCCTTTTGAGACCTCCTACCGACGCATCATCGCAAGAGCCAAAAGAGAAATCGCCCAGGCCAAATTTACAAACGTCTAATCCTCGTGCGCATCGTTTTTATTTAGATAAACGATGCTAAATGTTAAAATAGCAAAGAAGGAATATTTATGATTAAAATTGTTATTGATATGATGGGCGGTGACCTCGGAAGCGCGGCCGCCGTCGAAGGCGTTCTCGCCTTCTTAAAAGATCACCGGGATGTCGAAGTGACGGCCGTCGGTAAAATTGAAGAGTTGACCTTGCTTCAAGGTAAGGCTACTTTAGTGGATGCCCGCGAAGTTCTTCCTATGGAAGCCGGCGTCATGGATGCCATTCGGGCGAAGGGCGCCTCAATGGCGATTGCCATCGACCAAGTTTTGGCTCAAAATGCCGACGCCCTCGTCTCGTCGGGAAGCACCGGAGCCTATCTTGGTTCAACATCGATCCGCCTCAAGAAGTTGCCAGGCGTTTTGCGCCCCGCTCTCATCTCCCCGTTTCCGACCAAAAACCTCGGTCAGCAAGTCGTCATTCTCGACATTGGAGCTTCCAATGAAAACTCCGCTTCCGAACTCGTCCAGTTCGCGCTGATGGGCAAGCTTTACGCTCAGGCCGTCCTCGAAGTCAAAGAACCCCGCGTCTATCTTCTCTCCAATGGTTCAGAGCCCGAAAAAGGCTCACCCGAATCAAAGGATGCCTATCAGTTATTGGCCGGTTCTTTTCCCGGCTTCATGGGTAACATCGAAGCTCGCGATGCTCTTAATGGCACCGCCGACGTCGTCGTCACCGATGGCTTTACCGGCAATGTCTTTTTAAAGTCATGTGAGGGTGTGGCCAAGATGATGTCCGGTTTTATTAAAGGCGCCTTTATGCGCAATATCTTTTCAAAAATCGGCTATCTTTTATCAAAAAAGGGCTTTAAGCGCATGTCAGAAGCCATGAATTACAAAAACTACGGAGGCGCGATGTTTCTCGGTTTAAGCAAAGTGGCCGTCAAAGCTCATGGCTCGAGCGATGGCCTCGCTTTCATGCACGCCCTGCGCGTCGCTTATCGCCTCGCCCAAGCCAACGTCCCGGCCCTCATTGAAAAAGGAATCAAAGAAAATGCACCGCTTAGCTAAATTATTTAAATACTTTCATCTAAAACCAAAAGAACTCAGAACTTATGAATTGGCGTTTACGCACCCCTCATATAATCTCGACGCCAAAAGTTGTCACGAAGACTATGAGCGACTCGAGTTTCTCGGCGATTCGATTCTCGGCGCTTCGGTCGCTGACCTCGCCTTTCAGGCTCATCCGGATAAAGACCAGGGTTTTCTTACAAAACTTCGCAGCTCATTGGTCAATACCAAAGCGCTCGCCAAATACGCCCGCTATCACCATCTAGCCGAGTTTATCGTCGTCGGCAATAGTTTTA
Organism: Caryophanales bacterium UBA1424; assembly: GCA_002329705.1. GTDB lineage: Bacteria > Bacillota_I > Bacilli_A > RFN20 > CAG-826 > UBA1424. The sequence goes on along the minus strand of DCUC01000029.1, from coordinate 29,894 downwards.
GCGGTGAAGTGGCCAAGTCCGACAAAATGCTCGAAAATGTCTTCGAATCATTTATTGGCGCCGTCTATCTCGACCTCGGATTTAAGGTCGCATACGGCATTGTCAAACGCGTCTTTGAACACGATATTTTAAATTACACGCCCGAGAAGACAATCGATTACAAATCGCGGCTTCAGGAAGAGACGCAACTCGAACATCGCCATTCCGTGACCTTCCGTCAGGTGAGTGTTGATGGCCCCGCCCATAACCGCGTCTTCGAGATGGAAGTCGTCCTCGACGGCGGTGTCGTTCTCGGCCGGGGAACCGGATCCAGCAAAAAAGCCGCCGAGCAAGAAGCGGCCAAAAATGCTCTTGAGAAAAAAGCGGGAAGCAAATAATGGGTCTTTTTACTTATCTAAAAGATAAGTTTTCGCGCACAAGCGAGAAAACGACAAAATATGTCAGCGGTCTAGAAAAGTCGCGGCATCACTTCGCCGATCGGCTTAAAGTTCTCACCAAGCGTTATGCAGCGGTTAACGAGGCATATTTTGAAGAGCTTGAGACGATTTTAATCGAGGCCGATGTCGGGATTGCTCTGACGATTCGGACGATTGAAAATCTGCTCAAAGAGGCCCGAGAAAAAAAGATAAGCGACCCATCAGTTATCAATGAATTGTTAGTTGATGCCTTATTTGTCAGCTATGCCACTAAAGGCGGCGACATCGAAAATGAAATTCAATTTCAAAAAAATGTTCCGACCGTCATGCTGATGGTCGGCGTCAATGGCGTCGGCAAAACGACAACGATCGCTAAAATCGCCCATCGCTACCTATCGCAAGGCAAAAAAGTGATGCTGGCAGCCGGAGATACCTTTCGCGCCGGGGCGACCGAACAACTCGAAGTATGGGCCAAACGCCTCAATTGTCCGATTGTTATCGGAAAGCCAGCTCAGGATCCCGCCAGCGTCGCTTATGAAGCGTCTCAAAGGGCGATCAAAGATAAGATTGACCTTTTAATCGTCGATACGGCGGGACGCCTTCAGACAAAGCTGAATCTCATGGCCGAACTCGGAAAGATATCGCGCGTTCTCGCCAAAGAAATTGCCGGTGCCCCTCACGAGACGTTCCTCGTCATCGATGCGACAACCGGCCAAAACGGCGTGTTGCAGGCTAAAGCTTTTAAAGAAGCGACGCCGGTTTCGGGTATCGTCATCACAAAGATGGACGGAACATCCAAAGGCGGAATCATCCTGGCGATTCGCGATGAACTCGCCCTTCCGGTGCGCTTTATCGGCCTCGGCGAAAAGATGGATGACTTGCAGGAATTTGACCTCGACGAATACCTCTACGGATTATGTCTTGGAGACGAACGATGAAAGATAACCTCGAACAAACAAAAAAATATAGTGAACTGATGGAGTTTTATAGCCGCCTTTTAACGACTTCACAGCAGCAGATTATGAGCGATTATTATCTCTTTGACTTGTCGCTCGGCGAAATTAGTGAGAATCGCAAGATTTCGCGCAGTGCCGTTCTTGATACAATCGCCAAAACTGCGAAGAAACTCGAAAAATTCGAAGGAAAACTCGGCCTCGTCAAACTCTTTAAAGAAAGCAAAGAAAAAAGTCGCGGGCAAGTCCTCGCGGCCCTTGAAGAATTAGAAGGAAAAATTAAACATGGCATTTGAGTCGCTGAGCGAAAGATTTGCTCGCATCTTTAAAAAACTGCGCGGCCAGTCGCGCTTGACCGAGAGCAATATGGATGACATGCTCAAGGAAATTCGCGTCGCCCTCCTTGAAGCCGACGTCAATTTTAAAGTCGTCAAAGACTTCCTCGCCGAAGTCAAAAAGCGGGCGATTGGCGAAGAGGTGTTAACCAAATTAAACCCCTCGCAAACGATCGTTAAAATCGTCCATGATGAAATCGAGAAATTGCTGGGTTCCAGCGATGATCAGCTCACCTTTAACCGCAACAAGCCGACGCTGATCATGCTAGTTGGTCTTCAGGGTTCGGGAAAGACGACGACGGCTGGAAAACTCGCTCTTTTAATGAAGGGCAAAATGAATAAAAAAGTCTTGTTGGCAGCATGCGACACTTATCGTCCGGCGGCCATCGATCAACTCGAGCAAATCGCCGGCGATATCGCCGTCGATATCATCGCTGAAAGAAACAAGTTAAGTCCTGTCGAAATCGCCAAAAAAGCGCGTTTGAAAGCATTTAACGACCATTATGATGTCCTCATTATTGATACGGCCGGCCGCCTCCATCTCGACGAGCCCCTGATGAAGGAGCTGAACGATATTATCGGCGAAGTTGAACCGGATGAAATTCTTCTCGCTTTTGATGCGATGAGCGGTCAGGACGTCGCTAATGTCGCCTCTTCTTTTAATGCCCGTCTAAAGCTGACCGGCGCCGTCATGACCAAACTCGATGGTGACGCTCGCGGTGGAGCCGCCTTGTCGATTCGCCACCTGACCGGCATTCCGATAAAGTTCTCGGGAACCGGAGAAAAACTCATCGATATCGATGTTTTCCATGCCGACCGCATGGCCGACCGCATCTTGGGGATGGGTGATGTTGTCAGCCTCGTCGAGAAAGTTCAGGAAGAACTCGATGAGCGCGAGATGAAGAAATCCGTCAACCGCATGATGTCGGGAAAATTTGATCTTGAAGACATGCTGAGTCAGATGAAGCAAATTCAGAAGCTCGGTTCTCTCGGCGGCTTGATGAGCATGATTCCCGGCATGCCCAAATTAAGCGATGAACAAAAAGCGCAGGCCGAAAGAGAAATCGCCAATTTTGAAGCCATTTATAATTCGATGACCGCCGAAGAAAGACGCCATCCCGAAATTCTTCGCAATTCGCGAAAAGTGCGCATCGCCCGCGGCAGCGGCAAAACAAATGCCGATATTAATCGCATCATCAACAAGTATGAAAAATCAAAAGAGATGATGCGCAAGATGGGGCAGATGCAAAAAGGAAATAAAATGCCGCCCGGTGGTTTAGGCGGCTTTGGCGGTTTAGGTTTTTAAAGGCTATTTTTTGATAAACTTAGCCCCTTTTTCGAGGGCCTTTTTTTCCCATTCGGGTTCGGTGTTTTTATCGATTTCGTGCAGGAGTTTTATATCGCTGCGGCCTAGTTTTAACTGAGCGAATAAATCCGGGCGATACAGACGAGTGATATACAAAGCTTGCTTTTTTCGCCATTTGCTGATGGCGGCGTGATTTCCCGAGTAGAGAATGTCAGGAACTCTTCTGCCTTCATAGTCATAAGGTTCGGTATACTGGGGATACTCAAGCATGCCGCTTTCAAAAGATTCTTCATCGAGCGATGAACTGGTGATGGCGCCTTTTTGGAGGCGGATGAGCGAATCGGCGATCGCCATCGCGGCGATTTCTCCACCGGTCAAAACGAAGTCACCAATCGAAATTTCTTCATCGACATAGGCACTGACGCGTTCGTCCACACCTTCATAATGTCCACAAATCAGTACAATTTCATCGCAATTTGCGAGTCTTTTCGCCGTATTTTGCGTATAAGTTTTGCCGCGGGGACTTAAANNTTCGCGCTTTTTGCATCTTTAATGGCATCAACGAGAGGCTGTACTTTCATGATTAAGCCCGCGCCCCCGCCAACTGGTGGCGTGTCGACACGGCGATAGCGGTCTTTGGTGTAGTCGCGAATGTTTAATAGAACAATTTCGGCGGCTTTTTTGCTGATGGCCCTCTTAATAATCGAGTTTGTCAAAAAGCCGTCAAACATTTGCGGAAAGAGAGTGAGAATTGTTATCTTCATAGCATACCTTCGATGATGCGGGCGACTATTTCTTTTTTCTCTATATTCACACTTTTGATAAAGGCGGCGATAAACGGAATGAGCACATCGGGGCCATCATTCCGCGTGATTCGCAAAGTGCGGTGGGCGGGATAATCTTCAACTTTGGTGACGGTGCCGATGAGATTGTTGCCGTCGTCATAAACACCGCATCCGATAAGATCGATGTGATAATAGAAACCTTCGGGAAGATTCTCAACCTTTTTTTCAATCAGCACAAGCAGGCCAATCAATTTCTCGGCCTCCTCGATGCTGGTGATGTTTTTAAACGAGACGACATAGCGATCTTTGCTTTGACGAGCGCTTGCAATCACCGCTTCAACACGTTCATCCTTTTCTTCATTTAAGAGCGTAACGAGCTGCCCCTTTTTAAATCTTTTGCTCGGGAAATCGGTGGTAACGAAAACCTTGACTTCACCGCGAAGTCCGACCGTATTCGTAATCTTGCCGATTGATACTTGTTCCATAAGACAAAAGAGAACGAGGATTAATCCTCGTCCTTCTGTTCAAACGATTCAAATTTGAGATGAATGCGTTTATTTTCACTTTTGCCGGCGACTGAAATCAGTTCGCGAAGAGCGTTGGCAATCGCTCCCTTGCGGCCGATGAGACGAGCGGTGTCATCACTCTCGGCGACGATGAGCAAGACGACTTCGCGCGAGGAGTCACTGGGAAGCTCACGAATCATGATGATGTCTTTGTTTTCGACGATCGGATCAATCAAGGCGTGAATAATCTTCTCGTAATCCATTATTTGTCTCCTTTGACGCTTTTCTTGCTTTCGGCGAGCTTAGCCATCAAACCCTTTTTCGTAAATAGAGTACGAATCGTGTCGGATGGAGTGGCGCCCTGACGCAGCCATTTAAGAGTCACTTCTTCGTCGATAACAGCATTCTCGATACCTTTGGCGGGATCGAAGAAGCCGAGTTGTTCGATGTAGCGGCCATCGCGTGAGTAGCGCGAATCGGCGACGACGATGCGGAAGAACGGATCTTTATGGCGACCGACTCTGGTTAATCTGATTTTTACTGACATTTGCTTTCTCCTTTTTCCATCGAAAGTTTATTATAAATAAGATTTGGTGTCAAGCAAAAATACTTGACAGCAATCACGCNNATAAATGTTTCTTGTCAACCAAATACTTATTTGGTAATATAACTAAGCGCGTTAAAATGCGCTGCGGACGGTCCGCTGTCAAAAATCGGGACAAGAACGCCTTAAGAAACCACATGAAAAAGGAGGAAGAACAATGAATTCCAACATCGTTAATGAAGTTACCGCTTCACAGTTAAAATCCGACCTCATTGATTTCAGCTCCGGAGACACCGTCAAGGTTTTTGTTCGCATCATCGAAAACAAAAAAGAACGTCTCCAGGCTTACGAAGGCGTCGTTATGCAACGCCGCGGCTCGGGTGTTAGCGCCACCTTTACCGTCAGAAAAATCTCGTCAGGTGTCGGCGTCGAAAGGACCTTTTCGCTCCACTCGCCCGCCATCGCCAAAATCGAGCTGATCAAAAAGGGTAAAGTCCGCCGCAACAAAATCAATTATCTCCGTCACCTATCCGGCAAAAAAGCCCGCATTAAAGAAATTCTTTAATAACTAGCAAAAAAAGCCCTCCTTAATTGAGGGCTTTTTCTTATCTTTCCGCCATAAAACCATTTTGGTTTTATTGTAAAAAATTAATTACGGATTATACTTAATCATAGATATTTATGGTCGACACATATTTAGAACCAACCGGAAACCCCAAAAACGATCGGCAAATTCGCAAAGAACTAGGTTTGAAGCGAAATCCTTTGCGCATCTTTTTGAAAACACTTTTTACCATCTTTTTTGTCGCGGCTCTCATCGTCGGCAACGCCGTCATCTTTCATAACCTCTACTACCGCTCATTCTTTGTCAACGGCCAGTCGATGTATCCGACCCTTAACGGCAATGCGACATATAGCAACGGCACCCTGATTGGCCGGAAACCTCCCTCCGGCTCGCTTAACGGAGCGACTGTCGACTACGGCATAATGGATACACATGAATATACCAAGCAAGGCATTCGCCGCTTTGACATTATCGTCACTAAATATAGCGAGACCGACGCAAGCGATAAAATTAAGCGCGTCATCGCCCTTCCCGGCGAAACTTTTTACTTTATCAGCACTTCGCCAAATGAAGAAACTAACGGCGATTTATATGTCATTCCCGAAGGTCAGAGTGAAGGCGTTTTTGTCCCTCAAAATTTTGGTGACGAAGAAATTTTACGTGATAAAGATTACTTCGGCGTCAATATTCCAAATATCGATAATCCTCTAACGTTGGGTGCAGACGAATACTATGTCTTAGGCGATAATCGTNNATGGGCCTATTAAATATGAATGGATTGAAGGGGTGGCCATCGCCCTCGAAGGAACATGCACTTTGGTGTGCGAACCCGGCAAGGCGTGCCAGGCCGGACGCGTCCGCTTTATGTGGCCGCAGTCGCTGAGGTGGAGAGATGCCTAATATTCACTGGTTTCCCGGTCATATGAATCGCGCTTTGCGCGAAATCGGCGCTAAGGCCGCGTTAGTCGACCTCGTCGTCGAACTTCGCGACGCTCGCGCCGTTTTAAGTTCGGCCAATGAAGATGTCATCCGACAACTTCAAAACCGCAAGCGACTCATCGTTTTGACAAAAAGTGATTTAGCCATCGAGAGCGAAACCACAAGATGGATAGAACATTTTACTTCGCACGGTCAGATGGCGATCAGCGTCAACCTGACCGCCGCGCAGGATATCGTCCGGCTGATTAAGGCAATTGCCTCCTCAGACAGCGAAAAACGGCAAAAAGAAGCCGCGCGCGGCATGAAACCCCAACCTTTGAGGATAATGGTCGTCGGCGTCCCGAACGTCGGTAAATCAACCCTCATTAACAAGCTGGCCAAAAAGAGGGCGGCCCAAGTCGAAAACCGCCCGGGCAAAACAAAGGCCCAGCAGTGGATCAAAGTCGGCAATCAATTTGAGCTCTTGGATACCCCCGGAATTCTGCCGATGAAATTTGAACATGCCGATCTGGCCGTCAATTTAGCTTTGCTCGGAATGGTTAAAGAAGAAATCCTTCCGAAAGAAGAACTCGCTAATAAAATCGTTAATTATTTAAAGGTAAAACACCCCGGTTCCCTTGAATCCGCCTATGCTTTATCGAATACATCACAAAAAGATGCGCCGGCAATCATCGCCGAAATTGGCCGCGGCGCCGGTGTGATCGAAGGCGGACAGCCAAATCTGAACCGGGCCATAATGATGCTGTTAAGCGATTTTCGCAACGGCAAAATCACTCGTCTCAGCCTTGAAACCATCTAGCATGCTTTTAACCTTTGAAGACGAATACTATTCCGCGGAAATAAGCAACATTGCCGGTGTCGATGAAGCCGGCCGCGGCCCGCTGGCCGGTCCCGTGGTCGCGTGTGCCGTCGTGCTCCCACGCGCGTATTTAAATAATGAGGTTAATGATTCGAAGCAATTATCCGATAAGAAAAGGCGGATTCTTTTTCAGGACATCATCGCTCATTGCCTGTCGTATGGCATCGGCATCGTAAGCCCTGAAACCATCGACGAAGTCAACATCTATCAAGCCACAAAATTGGCGATGAAAATTGCCATCGGGCAACTGGACGTGCCGGTCGACTGCATCATGACCGACGCCATGCCCCTCGACGGCTATGACATTCCGGTTTATGACATCATTAAAGGCGACGCCAAAGTGCGGGCAATCGCCGCGGCTTCCATCGTCGCCAAAGTCATTCGTGACGATATCATGCTCGATTTTGATAAACGCTATCCTGAATATCACTTTAAAAACAATAAAGGCTATCCGACCAAAGCCCATCTTGAGGCTCTTCGCCACCACGGTCCGATTAAAGGCTTACATCGCTATACTTATGGCCCGGTTGCCCGCTGTTTAATCGAAAAAATTTCCCTCTTATAAATATTCTTCCAAAAGGCGGAATCCTCCCTTATATATCAAGTGGAGGTTTTTTATGACCGGAAGAGATATTTTGATTTACTTGGCGATGAAGTATAAGGGCAACTGGGACGATATTTATGGAGCGATCAAACGCAAAGAGCCGATTGACGATATGGCCTTTACGGATTTGCTGGCAACTCTTAAGGCTAATGCGATCACAATTATTGATAAAAACTATCCCGACCATCTCAAACAAGCCCACAAGCCCCCGTTTGTCCTTTTTTACTACGGCGATTTGAGCCTTTTAGATCACCCTCAGGAAACCGTTGCCTTCATCGGCAGCCGCAAAGCCAGCGAATACGGAAAGAAGATGGCGCGCCTCATCGTCTCCGACTTAGCTAAAAAGATGGTCATCATTTCGGGAATGGCAAAAGGCATCGACACCGTCGCTCACGAAACGGCGATTAACGCCAAAGGAAAAACCATCGCCGTCCTCGGTTCGGGCATCGACTATTGCTACCCCCGCGAAAACATCGAATTATATCGAAGCATCAAAGAGAATCACCTTCTAATCAGCGAATACCCGAATCGCGTCGAACCCGACCACAGCCAATTTCCGCTCCGCAATCGCATCATTGCCATGCTGGCCAAGTCGGTGGTCGTTGGTGAGGCCGACTTAAAATCAGGAACGCTGATTACCGTCAGCTATGCCCTTTCGCAAGGGCGCGATGTCTGCTGCGTTCCTTATCCCGCCGATATCTCGTCAGCCTGCAACAGCCTTATTAAACAAGGGGCTAAATTAGTCGAAAACGCCAATGATGTCTATGAAGAGATGGGAGTTGACATCGTCGGTAAGGAAATGCGGGATGCTCAAAAATATAACTGATTATCTTTAAAGGAAATAAGTATTTACTTTAAGAAAAAAAGCACACATCAAAGCGATTGACAAAGATGGCGGGGGTATCTATATTTATCAATTGTACAACTGAGGACCTCCATGAAACTTGTCATCGTCGAATCGCCAAAAAAGAGTGAATCATTCAGCCGTTATCTCGGCCCGGGCTTTACTATTTTGGCGACCCAAGGTCACTTACGTGACTTGGCAACCTCAGGCAAAGGCGGCCTCGGCATCGATGTCGAGAATAATTTTAAACCTAACTATAAACTGATGCCCAAAAAGAGCGCTGTTTGGGAAAAAATTCGATCGGAAGCCAAAAAAGCCGAAGAAATATTGCTGGCGACCGACCCTGATCGCGAAGGCGAAGCCATCGCCTGGCACCTTGCCGATATGCTAAAACTGAAAATTGATAAGACGAAGCGCCTCGAATTTCACGAGATCACGCGCGATTCGATTCAGTCGGCCATTAAAACCCCGCGCACGATCGACATGAATTTGGTTAATTCTCAGGAGACGAGGCGCATCTTGGACCGCGTCATCGGCTTTAAACTCTCGGCTTTGATGCAGAAAAAACTTCGTTCGCCCTCGGCCGGGCGCGTTCAGTCCGCGACATTAAAAATCATTACGGATCACGAAAAAGAAATCGACAAATTCATCCCCGAAGAATACTGGGAGATTTTAGCCGATGTCGAAATATGCGGCAAGATCTATACGCTTAAACTCGCCAAATACAACGGTTCCTCACCCGACTTAGGTGATGAAGAAAAAGCTGAGAAAATCTTTGCTCTACTCGGCGATACCTTAACGCTTGATGATATCATCAAAAAAGTGCGCATCGTCCCGAGCAAACCCCCTTTCAAAACTTCGACATTGCAGCAGGAAGCTTCCAATCGCTTTCGCTTTTCGACATCAAAGACGGCTTCGATTGCCCAAAGTCTTTATGAAGGCTTCAGCGTCGGTGATGAACACGTTGGCCTCGTCACGTACATTCGCACCGACTCGACGCGGTTAAGCGATACCTACATTCAAAGAGCGCGCAATTATATCACCGAAAATTTCGGAGAAAACTACATCGGAATCGTCAAAAAAGAAAAAGCGACGCCGCTTGGTCAGGATGCCCACGAAGCTATTCGTCCGACCGCGAATCATCGAACGCCCGAAAGCGTTGCCAAATACTTAACGCCCGACCAATTGAAACTATACCGTCTCATCTATAACCGGGCCCTCGCCTCGCTCATGGCTGATGCCAAGGAAGAAGTTTCAACCGCGATTCTAAGAAGTGGCAATCTCGAATTTAAACTCGATAGCAAAAAGGTTCTTTTCGACGGGCATCGCCGCCTCTACGAAGACGATGAAGCTGACACGATATGTACCCCCCTCATGCAAAAAGGCATGACTTTCAAGATAATAAAAAAGCAAAAAGTTCAGAAATTTACGACTCCGCCCCCCCGCTATAGCGAAGCTAAAGTCGTGCAATTGATGGAAGAAGCCGGAATCGGACGACCATCGACATATGCTTCGACGATTAAACTATTGCTCACCCGCAAATACATCGAGATGACCAAAGAAGGCATTCGCGCCACCGAGCAAGGCATAAAGACGGCAACCGTCATCGCCAAGTATTTTCCGGAGTTTGCCGATTTAAAATACACCGCAAGGATGGAATCAGAACTCGACCAGATTCAATTCGGAAAAATCAAGCACCTCGAGATGCTGACCAACTTCTATGGTCCGTTTGAGCAAAAAGTTCAGCAGGTTTATCAAGCGATGTATAAAGAACCCGAGGAAGAAACGGGTGAGACATGCCCGCAATGCGGAAGCCCTCTCGTCATCAAAAAGAGCCGTCACGGCGCCTTTGTCGCCTGCAGTAACTATCCGACATGCAAATATATAAAAAAGCCCGAACCGATCGCGCCTGACTTCATCGGTGAAGATTGCCCAGTTATGTGGCAAGCCTCTTTTGCGTCGCAAATATGGCAGGAACAAGTCATTTATTGCCTGCAGCGGCTATCCATCATGCACATATTCGCGCAATGATAAACCTAAAACTCATATTCGTCACGATCACGATCATAGCGTCGATGAGGAAAATGTCGGGACATGTCCGAAATGCGGCGGTGATTTAAAGGTCAGAACCTACCGCGGCAAAAAATTTATCGGCTGCAGCAACTATCCGAAGTGTGACTTCAGTAAAAACTACGACAAGAAATAAAGAGCAGATGGCCCGAACCATCTGCTTTTGCGATATAATATAAAAATGAGCAAAATCAATGTTATCGGCGCCGGACTAGCGGGTGTTGAAGCAGCTTTTTTCCTAGCTAACAAAGGGCATGAAGTTCATCTATTTGAAAAGCGTCCCCACAAGATGACGCCCGCTCATCAAAGCGGCTTATTTGGTGAACTCGTCTGTTCCAATTCGCTGAAGAGCAACCGCCTTGATAATGCCTGCGGACTTTTAAAAGAAGAGATGCGAGCGATGCAATCACTGACGATGGAAGCGGCCTCGTTTTCTTCGGTTCCGAGCGGTAACGCTCTCAGTGTCGATCGTGAGCAATTTGCGAAGTTAATCACTGAAAAAATCCGGCAAAACGCCAATATTTTCGTTCATTCAGAGGATGTCAAAAGACTTCCGGACGAGCTGACTGTTCTCGCGACCGGACCGCTGACCAGCGACGAACTGGTCGATGACATATCAAACATCATCGGCGTAAAAGCTCTCTCTTTTTACGACGCCAGCGCTCCCATCATCAGCAAAGATAGCATCAATCAGAATATCGCCTATTATAAATCGCGTTATGAGCAAGGTGATGACAGCTACATCAATTGTCCGTTCTCACGAGATGAATATTATCATTTTGTCGATGAACTGCAAAAAGCCGAGACCGTCAAGCTGCGCGATTTTGAAAGTCAGTATTTTGAGGGTTGCCTGCCGATTGAAGTGCTCGCTAAGCGGGGTGTCGACACCCTTCGTTATGGGCCGCTTAAGCCGAAGGGGCTCGCTCTTGATCGCAGCCGTCCCCCGTATGCCGTCGTTCAACTTAGGCAGGATAATCTGATTGCCACCTTATATAACATCGTCGGCTTTCAGACAAACCTGACTTATCGCGAACAAGAACGCGTTTTCCGCCTTATTCCCGGCTTAGAAAGCGCTGAATTTGAGCGCTTTGGCCTGATGCACCGAAACACATACATCAACAGCCCGTTAGCCCTTAATGACAATTTAGCAATCAAGAACAAGGACAATATTATCGTCGCCGGTCAGCTCTCCGGAGTTGAAGGATATGTCGAAAGCGCCGCCACCGGCATCATCGCCGGCATCATCGCTCATCATATCGCCATCGGCAAAGAGGCACCGATTCCCCCATCATCAACGATGATCGGATCGCTTATCCGCTATATCACGAAAGCTAATCCCCACGGCTTCTCGCCGATGAACGCCAACTTCGGCATCCTTGCAAACGCCGACAAACGGCATCGCCAAAAAGACGCCGAAAAAGCCCTCGCGGCCATCAAGGAGTACTGGACATCCGCAAATGAATAAGCAGACGCAGGAGTTTATCGATCACCTACGCGATGAGCGGCTTTTTTCGGAGAGGACCATCGATTCCTATCGCCGTGATCTCGAGAAGTTTTATCGCTATCTTCACCGGGAAGGACTCGGTATGGATGAAGTCGATTCAGGCGTGATTCGCAATTTTTTGACGGTTGAACTGCAAAGCGGAATTTCCAAGCGCTCCTGCGCCCGTCGATTGGCGAGTCTTCGCCATCATTTCGAGTTCATGAAGAATAAAAAATATGTAAAAAGCAATCCTTTCGCCTTTATTCAGACACCGAAAAATGACGTCCGCTATCCCAAAACCCTCTTCCTCGAGCAAGTCGAAAACCTCATTTTGGAAAACGCCAAACGGAAGGATTTTCTCGCCCCTCGCGATACGGCGATAATCGAACTCCTCTACGCATCGGGGATGCGAGCCGAAGAACTGATCAATGTCAAATTGTCGGATATCGATTTTCGCATGCGGGCTATCCGAGTTCTCGGCAAAGGAAAAAAAGAGAGAATTGTTCCTTTTTCGCTAAAAGCGAAAGAAGCCTTGGAAACCTACCGCGACTCGACGCGCGAAAAACTGTTGTCCAAGGATGATTTGCTTCAGGACATTCGCTTCTTTTTTCTCAGTGCTCGTGGTCGCCGACTAACCACGCGAGGACTCGAATTCATCCTCAGCGAATGCGAAAAGAAAACAGGTCTATTTCTCGGTCTTCATCCGCATTTGTTCCGCCACTCATTCGCCACTCATCTCCTCGAGGGCGGCGCCGATCTCCGCGTCATTCAGGAACTCCTCGGTCACGAAAGCCTCAACACGACGCAAGTTTATACCCACGTCTCGCAGGAGGCGATGAAAAATCAATACCTCTTCGCCCATCCTCGGGCCAAGAAGAAAGGCAAATAGAGAGTTAAACAGGGCTATGATACTTAGTATCATGGCTCTTTTTTTCTTTCCTTGTCTATGCCGGGGCGCGTGTGTTATAATAAATCGGCTCTCAAAAGAGAGACTACACACACTATGGATTCAACGTCCTAGTCTCATCAACGCCACGGGGCACCGATGAGGGATCGTTGTTGGAAGTAGTGGAGGGAAAAACAAATTGGAGGTTCACAAATGAGTGAAGAAGAAAAGGTCGCCATCGAAGCAGTAGCCGAAGAAGCGCCCAAACAAGACGATGTGATGAAGATGGTTTTGCACGATGAATCGCAGCCGATCATCACGATGAAAAAATTATTAGAGGGCGGTGTCCACTTTGGCCACCAAACTCGCAAATGGAACCCGAAGATGGCTCGTTTCATCTACGGAGCCCGCAATGGCATTTACATCATCGATTTAGCCAAGAGCGCCGAAGCGATCAGCGTCGCTTACAAAGCCTTGTTTGAAATCGTCAGCCAAAACGGCAAAGTCCTCTTTGTCGGCACGAAAAAACAATGTCAGGAAGCCGTCACCGAAGAAGCTCTTCGCTCCGGCAGTTTCTATATCACCAACCGCTGGTTAGGCGGCACGCTAACCAATTATAAGACGATTGAAAGCCGCATCCGCTATCTCAAGCAACTCGAGGCCAAGGAAGTCGACGGCGTCTTTGAACGCCTGCCGAAGAAAGAAGCAGCCCTCTTAAGAAAAGAAAAAGAGAAGCTCGCCTATACCTTATCCGGCATTAAAGAAATGCGCCGTCTGCCGCAAGCCGTCGTCGTCGTCGACCCCGAAGTCGAACGCAACGCCGTTCGCGAAGCCCGCAAACTGAAAATCCCCGTCTTTGGCATCGTCGATACCAACTCCGATCCCGATGTCCTAGATTTCCCGATTCCCGCCAACGATGACGCGGTCCGTTCCGTCCGTTTAATCATCAGCGTCCTGGCTGATGCCATCGTCGAAGCCAAGGGTGGAATTCCGCTCGTCGCCTACACCAAAGATGAAGGTGAAGAAGTGACGATGAAAGACGCCATCCGTCAAGCTGACAAAGAAAATCAGGAACGCCTCGCCGCCATCCGCGCCGCTCGCAAGGAGCGCCAGGAAAGATATGAGCGCTATCAGGCGATGAGAGCCGCCAGACGCGACGATTACAGCCGCGACCGCAAACCGCAAGTCGAAGAACAAGTTGCAGAAGCTCCTGCCGCTTCAGAAAAAGTTGAAGTAGAAGCGAAGGTTGAAGAACCGGCGCCAGTGAAAAAAACAACCCAAAAAGCAGCCCCTAAAGCTCAAGAAGATACAGCCAAAGAGGAGGAGAAATAATGGCCTCAAGCAACTTAATTGAACTCATTAAAGTCCTTCGTGAACGCACCGGTGCGGGCATGATGGATTGTAAAAAAGCCCTTGAAGAAAACGCTCTCGATGTCGAAAAAGCCATCGATTGGCTCCGCGAAAAAGGCATTGCCAAAGCCGCGAAAAAAGCCAGCCGCATCGCCGCTGAAGGATTGACGAGGGTCCGCGTCTGCGAAGGCTGCGGCAAAGGCATCGTCCTCGAAGTCAACTGCGAAACCGACTTTGTCGCCCGCGGTGACAAATTCATCGCTCTCGTCGATAATCTCGCTCAAGAGACACTTCATGAAGAACCATCCGATCTCGATGCCGCGAAAGCCTTAGTGGCTCAGCACCTCACCGATGCGACTGTCGCGTTAGGCGAAAAAATCGATTACCGCCGTTTTGCAATTCTCAAAGCCGCTGATGGTCAAGGCCTCGGCTCATACATTCACATGAATGGCAAAATATCCGTCCTCGTCTTGCTGGCCAAGGCCAATGAAGAGCTCGGCAAAGGCTTGGCGATGCATATCGCCGCCAATAGCCCGACATACGTAACTCGCGATGAGATTCCCGCCGATGTCATCGAACACGAAAAAAACATCGCTCGCGAATTAGCCAAATCCGATGAGAAATTAGCGAATAAACCCGCCGCCATTCTCGAAGGCATCATCCTCGGCAAAGTTAACAAATTATTAAGCGAGTCGACGCTCGTCGAACAGACCTATTTGCTCGATGGCGAAAAAAGCGTGGCGGAAGTCCTCAAAGCCGACGGCAACAAAGTGCTGAAATTCGTTCGCTTCCAAGTTGGAGAGGGCATTGAGAAAAAATGCTGCGACTTCGCTGATGAAGTGATGAGTCAAGTGAAATAAACACTCTTTAAGAGTGTTTTTTCTTAAGGAGATTCCATGATAAATTACAAACGAATCCTGTTAAAACTGTCGGGTGAAGCCCTGTCTGATAACCGTCAGAAACTAATTTTGGACGCCAAGCATTTAGACATTGTCGCCACGGCGATTAAATCGATGTATGAGCAGGGTGTGCAAATCGCGATTGTGGTCGGTGCCGGCAATATCTGGCGCGGCAAACTCGCCGAGCAGATCGGCATCGAAAGAAGCACGGCCGACTACATGGGCATGCTCGGCACGATCATCAACGCCTTGGCCCTGCAAAGCGCGATCGAAAAGACGGGTCTTGAATGCCGCGTGATGTCGGCGATTGAAGTCAAAGCCGTCAGTGAACCATACATCAAAAAAAGAGCCATCTCACATATGGAAAAAGGGCGCATCGTCATCTTTGGCGGCGGCACCGGAAACCCTTTCTTTACGACCGATACAACCGCCACTTTGCGGGCGATCGAAATTGAAGCTGACGCCATTTTAATGGCGAAAAACGGCGTCGACGGCGTTTATGACGATGATCCGCGGACGAACAAAGATGCTCATTTCATTTCCGAAATCACCTTTGGCGAACTGCTTTCCAAAAACTTGCAAGTCATGGACCAGACCGCCGTCAGCATGATACAATATGAAGACATTATCGTTCATGTTTTTAATATGAATGACACGAATAATTTCCTCCGCATCTTAAACGGAGAAAAAATCGGTACCATCGTTAAGAAAGGATAATGATTATGGATGAACTAGCCCTTGAAGCCCTCGATAAGATGGAGAAGACGATTCAAGTCTTCAAAGCCAACCTCAACACCTTGCGGACCGGGCGCGCGAATGCAGCTCTCCTCGACCGCATCGAAGTCGACTACTACGGCGATAAAATTCTCATCGGCCAGATCGCTTCCATCTCCATTCCCGAACCGCGCCAGCTTTTGATTAAGCCCTATGACCGCGGTGACCTGCGCTCGATTGCTTCAGCCATCAACGCCAGCGATTTAAGCATTAATCCGATTGTCGATGCCGAGCAAATTCGCCTGATCATTCCGGCTCTCACCGAAGAGACGCGCAAGGATTTAGTCAAGCGCGCCAAAGTGTATGCCGAAGAATCAAAAGTCGCCATTCGCAACATCCGCCGCGAGTATGTCGATTTTGTCAAGAGCTCGGAAGATTATAGCGACGACTTGAAGAAACGCATCGAAAACGAAGTTCAGAAAGTGACGGACGAGTCGAATAAAAAAATCGAAGAAGTCCTCGTCGGAAAAGAAAAAGAAATCATGTCGATATAGGGCGGGCAATCCGCTCTTTCTTTTTTAACAAAAAGATTTCGGTGATTGATTCTTTTATAGTGCGCCCACACAATGTATACTATTTGTATGGTTGTGGCGAAAGAAAAAGATCAAGGTAAGGCATTTAAACTCCAGAAACCGATTGACCATATCGCTTTTATAATGGACGGCAACGGCCGCTGGGCCAAAGCTCGCGGTTTGCCTCGCCATCTCGGCCATAAAGCCGCCTGTGAAAGAATCATCGATGTTTTGAATGCCTGCATGGAATTTGGCATCCGCGTCATCTCTCTCTATGCTTTTTCGACCGAAAACTGGAAGCGCCCCAAGTCTGAAATAAACCATCTTTTTAACTATCTCGATCTCTTTTTTAAACGCGAGTTGGCAACTTTAATTCGCGATGGTGTAAAAATCATGATTTCCGGAGATGTGTCGCGCCTGCCATTAAAGACGCAGAAGACGATCGCCGACGCCGTCGAGGCTACCAGATACTTAAATAAACATGTGATGAATATCTGCCTCAATTACGGGGGTCAGCAGGAGATTGTCAGGGCCGTCCGCCTCATCGCCGGAAAAGTTTTGCAAAGCGAACTGGAAATCGGTGATATCGATGAAAAAGCCGTAGCCGAACATTTATATACAGCCGGACTCCCGCCCGTCGATTTGATGATTCGCACGAGCGGTGAATACCGATTATCAAACTATTTGCTATGGCAAAATGCCTATGCCGAATTTATTTTTCCGAAGGTCCACTGGCCTGATTTTGACCGCGGAGCTCTGCTGGCCTGCCTTCAAGAATTCGCAAGGCGGGATCGTCGTTTTGGGGGACTGAAAAATGAATAAAGACACGTATAAATTTACTCCGAATGAGTTAACAGCCGATACTAAGGCGACGATGAAGACAAGAATCATCACCTCGGTCATCTTGGCCCTTTTATGCCTTCCGTGCGTCTTCATCGGCGGATGGTTTTTCTTTGGTCTTATGTTCATCGTCGTCGCCCTCGCCACTCACGAGATCGTGACGGTCGAGCGAAAGCGGCGCTTTTCGCTCTTTATCTATATTTTTTGCTATATTGTGATGTTTTCTTTGGTCTATTGGGTTTTTATTAAAAATCAAGTCCTCCAATATCGCGATTCGCCCCAAACTTATGTCTTTGCGATTGAACGAGGCTTCAACACTCTTTCGGTATCGACGATTGCGATTGCGGTGGCGGCCGGCATCTTCTTTCTCGTCGTCCTCGCCAATGAAAAGTTTACAATTCTCGACGCTTGCTATCTTTTTACGATGATTGTTGTGGTGGCTCTCGGCATGCAGGCCGTCCTCTTCATGCGCTATTACCCATACTCGAAATTCGCTTTTGGCAATCTTTCTTCGTTTGATACGACAACACCATTATTTAAATACCTCCATTCGGCTTTTTTACTTATATATCTAGCGATCGGTGTCATGGTCAATGATATCGGCGCTTATTTCATCGGCGTCCTCTTCGGCCGCAACAAGGTCAATCCCCGCATTTCTCCGAAAAAGACGTGGGAAGGCTTTTTCGGGGGCATCGTCATCAGTTTCTTAATCTCGATGGGGTTTGCTCTTCTCGTCGGTTATCTCGGATATCCCATCCTGCCCTTTTTAACTCCCGAACGGTGGTATTGGATCGTCCTTTTATCACTGGCCATGCCAATCATCGGAAACCTTGGCGATTTCACGTTCAGCTCGATTAAGCGCCACTACGAAATAAAAGATTTCGGCATGCTGCTAAAAGGCCACGGCGGCATCTTGGACCGCCTTGATTCGGCTCTCTTTGCCGCGATTGTCATCGCCAGTCTCATCATCTTGATTAATAACAGCTGGGATTTCTTCTTATGAAGCGCATTCTTCTGCTCGGAGCCTCGGGGAGCATCGGCCAGCAGACTCTCGATGTCATCTCCTCTAACAGCGAACATTTTGAACTGGTCGCGTTTTCGGTCGGTGAAAAAGTCGACACCGTCGCGACTATCATCCGCCTCCATCCCAGCGTTAAATACATTTGTATTAAGCACAGGGAATACATCGACATATTACAAAAGCAGAACCCCGATATCATCTTTTTTAGCGGCGACGAAGGTTTGCTTAAAATCGTCAAAAAAGCCCCTTATGATCTCGTCGTAAATGCCCTCGTCGGTTTTTCCGGTTTTCCGCCGACAATCGCCGCTCTTAAAAAGAAAGCGACAATTTGCCTGGCCAATAAAGAAAGTCTCGTCGTCGGCGGCGAAATCGTTAACCGCCTATTAAAAAAAGGCTATGGCAAAATCTATCCGATCGACTCGGAACATGTCGCTTTAGCAAAATGTCTGAGCCAGGCGAAAAAAGATCAAGTCAAGAAGTTGATTCTAACCGCTTCTGGCGGCGCCTTCCGCACCTATCGCCTTGAACAATTAAGCGATGTCAAAGCCGAAGACGCATTAAAACATCCGACGTGGCAGATGGGCGCAAAAATCACGATTGATTCGGCGACGATGATGAACAAAGGTTTTGAGATTATCGAAGCGCATTATCTGTTTGGCTACGGACTTGAAGACATCGAAGTTTTAATGCATGACGAAAGCCATGTCCATTCGCTCGTGAAATTAGAAGATGATTCCTTTCTGGCTGATATCAGCCATCCTGATATGCGCCTTCCGATCACCTATGCCCTTTTTGAGGGGCAAACAAAGTTTGAATGCGCGCGCATCAAGTCGCTTAAGCAACTCGACAATTATCATTTTCACGACTTTGACGCCGCAAAATATCCGTGCGTCGCCCTCGCTAAAGAAGCACTTAAGATGGGCGGAACAGCTCTCGCCGTCTTAAATGCCGCCAACGAGGTGGCCGTCTATGCTTTTTTGGAAAATCGCATCCCCTTTCTCTCAATTGCTAAAATAATTGCGAAAGAGCTTAACTATGTTAAAGTAAAGCGACAGACAATTCGTAACGTTATCACATCTGACCGATTGACCCGCCTCCATCTTAGAAAAGTAATAGGTAACTAACATGCAAGTATTAACATTCATCCTCAACCTCGTCCTCTTCCTTGTTTCGCTCGGCGTTTTAATCACGATTCACGAGCTCGGCCATTTCATGACGGCCAAACTATTCAAAGTCTACTGCATCGAATTTTCGATCGGCTTTGGTCCTAAGTTCTTCAAGCGCAAGAAGAAAGGGGGAGAAACCACCTTTTCTCTCGGCGCGATTCCCTTGGGCGGCTATGTCATGATGTACGGCGAGGGGGCGGAAGTGCCCGACGGCGCCGTCATCGGCGAGGAGCGGAGTCTCGAGGGCGTTAAAAAATGGAAAAGAGCAATTATTCTCTCGGCCGGAATCGTCTTAAATATGGTTCTTGGCATGACCCTTTTCTTCGTTTCCAATGCTGCCCTTCCCTATTACTATTTTGAAGGCGAAAGCATCATCACCGAAGCCTCTCCGGCCTACGAGGCAGGTCTCCGTTCGGGCGACCGTCTCGGTTACGTTAATTTTATTTACCAAGACAGCCAGACGCTGATCATCGACAGTGAAGTCATTTTTAAGGAATCGACATATGTTCTCGGCTTTTTGCCCAACAAGGTGCGCGATAATCCAAAATTAGAAGATGGCATCAAACTGTATTTGCCTTACGATGATAAAACTGCCGCGGAGACCGCCGGTGTCGATGAAAGATACATCGCCCTTCTCGACGAAGGCAAAATCGCCCACATTCCCGATCTCAGCAAAGGATATTCTGCAAATGACTTTGTCATCGACGATTCGTTTACCGCGAATATTTCGACATACACGCTCGATGATGAAGGTGAGCCGATTAACCAGACCTTTCACGATTTAACTTTTTCTATTTACTCGCCGGGACTCAATGAATCACTAGCTTTTGAAAGCGTTGGCATGGCCTTTGCTTTCACCCAGCAGTGGCGCACTTTCGGCGCGGCACTACAGGCGACCTGGCAGGATTTTGCTTATGCCAACACGGCAGTCGTCCGCGGCATCGGCATGCTCTTCACCGGCAGCGGAGAAGTATCCGGAATCGTCGGTATCTTCTCAACTTCTTCGACGATTCTCGCCGACTACGGCTTTGCAAGCTACCTCTATTTATGGGGTCTTATCTCCGTTAACTTGGCAATCTTTAATCTCTTGCCCTTCCCGGGTCTTGACGGCTGGCAGCTTTTAGTGACGGCCGTGGAAGCCATCACCCGCAAGAAAGTGCCGACGAAAGTCAAGGCCATCATCTCGGCGATCGGACTCGTCTTGCTCTTCGGATTGATGATTTTTATCACCATTAAGGATATCGTTCACTTATTTTAGGGGAATTGATGAACAAGAAGATGATTCGTTTCCTAAGTTCGCTGGACATCGCCGATGTCGAGATTTTTGACCTCGATTTCGATTTGGTCGGCATGAACGCGATCGATAAGACGCAAGTCGACATGGCGATTGTCAAAGACACGCCGTGGCAATACCATCTCCTCGAGCGCTTTCAAAGAGGCCTGAACAAGATAACCTATCCCTATACCATTACATTTTCCTACAAAGAAAAACCTTCTTTTTACGATGCGGTCCACGTCATTGAAAACTGGTATCGGGCCAACTATCGAGCCAATGCTCCTTTTGAGCTCCGCGATGAACACGGAAGCATCGTGTTAACATTTAACAACGAACAGAAACGCGATAATTTCGCACCGATTATGGCAGAATTAAAGGATTTTTTCCGTTTTCTTTGCTACGAGTTCGTCATTTTAGACGAGTTCGTTCCCGAAGAAAAAGCCATCACCGTCTCGCCGAGTAAACTTGAAGCCCTCACCAAAAAGGCAGAAAAAGTCGTCGAGGAAATTGAGTCGGAAGACGAAGACGAGGACACGAGTTACTACCGCGAACCCAAATCGATTGAAGAACAGCACAAAGAAGAGCTGGCCGATGTCGAGAAAAAGATGATTGGTATCATGCGGCAAAACAAGAAGAATATGATATTAGAGCGCAAGCAGCAAAACGCTCGCGCGCGCGGAAATTATACGATTATCGAAAGCATCGGCGATATTATCGCGGAGGGTCAGCGCGTCGACTTTGTCGGCAAGATCTTCAGCCACGACAAGCGCATTTTTGGCAACGGTCGCAACTTCCTGACGCTCGGCGTCGGCGACGATCGCCATGCCATCTTTGTTAAGATGTTCGGCTCGAAAAATGGCGCAGACGATAAATTCGACGACTATAAAATCGGCATGAGCATTCGCGTCCTGGGAGTCGTTGAGCAGGATAAGTTTAATAATGAGTTAAACGTTACGGGACATAGCCTGGCCATCCTGCCGACGAGCCCGCTTCGCAAAGACCCAGAAGAGGAAAAGCGCGTCGAACTCCATCTTCACACCAAAATGTCGAATATGGATGGTGTCGGCGAAATTGAGAAATATATTAAAGTAGCGAAGTCGATGGGCCACAAAGCCATCGCCATCACCGATCACGGCGTCGTTCAAGGCTATCCGGATGCTCAGAAAGAAGCCAAAGCCCAGGGTATCAAGATGATTTATGGTGCCGAGCTTTATATGGTGGATGACAATCTCAAATATGTCGATAATCCCAGCGATATCACGCTGCATGATGCCACCTATGTCTGCTTCGACTTTGAAACGACCGGCCTCTCTTCGAAATATGACCGCATCATCGAGTTCGGCGCCACCCGCTTTGAAAAGGGAATGATCGTCGATACGATCGATTTCTTCATCAATCCCGGCCGGCCCATCCCTAAAAAGATCACCGAGATGACGAGGATCACCGATGACATGGTTAAAAACGCCCCTGGCGAAAAAGAGATTATTTCTAAGATAAAAGATTTTCTAAAAGGCTCGATTCTCGTCTCTCATAATGCTGAGTTCGATATCGGATTTCTCAATGAAGCCCTTCTTCGTAACGGCTTTGAAAAGATCAATAATCCAGTCATCGATACCTTGGCTCTTTCACGCTACCTCTTTCCGGAAGCCCGCTATCATAACTTAGGAGCCCTCTGCCGCAATCTTGAGATCACATCATATAATGATGACGAAGCGCACCGCGCCGATTTCGACGCGCGGATTCTCAACGAAGTATGGCTGGCAATTTTAAACATCCTCGTCAGAGATAACATGCTTTTGACGCATGCCGATCTCGCCGCTTTTAAAGCCAAGGATTTAATTCTTCGCCACCTCAAGCCGCGCCACGTCATCGTCCTGGCTCAAAACGAGGTAGGATTGAAAAATCTTTATAAATTAATCTCATTAAGTCACGTTGAGTACTTTGCCGAAATTCCCAAGATTCCGCGTCGCGAGCTACTCAGCCATCACGAAGGATTACTTTACGGCTCAGCCTGCTTTAACGGCGAGGTTTTTGACACGGCGAGGACGAGGACGCACGAAGATTTAAAACGCGTCATGGCTTTCTATGATTACATCGAAGTCCAGCCCATCGCCAATTATTCATATCTCGTCAATGTCGGTTCAATTGAAAGCAATGCCCAAGTCGAAGCCTTTATTCGTGATATTATCGCGGCGGCTGACGAGATTAAAAAGCCCATCGTCGCCACCGGTGATGCTCACTATGTTAATCCCGAAGACAAGATTCACCGCGATGTCTATATCATGGCCAAAGCCGTCGGCGGGCGCCCTCATCCTTTGAATACAAATCCTTATGAAAAACCAGGTGTTGAATATTTTGAAAATCCCGATCAGCACTATCGCTCAACGCGTGAGATGCTCAAGGACTTTTGCTTTCTCGGCGAAGAAAAAGCCAAAGAAATCGTCGTCAAGAATACAAACGCCATCGCCGCTTCCATCAAGGAGATTTTTCCCGTCAAAAGCGAACTTTATCCCCCGAAAATCCCGGGATCTGAAGAGTTTTTGCGGACTTTATGTTTTAATACCGCCCACGAATGGTATGGTAATCCTTTGCCGCAGCACATCGAAGACCGGCTCAATCGCGAACTCAACGGCATCATCAATAACGGCTATTCGGTCAACTACTATATCGCCCATAAAATTATCGCCAAGGCCAAGGAAGACGGTTATCTCGTCGGCAGCCGTGGTTCCGTCGGTTCTTCCTTTGTGGCGACGATGGCGCACATCACCGAAGTCAATCCTCTGAAGCCCCATTATCGCTGCCCGAAATGCAAGAATTCGGAATTCAATCAGGATAGCAAATACGCTTCCGGATATGATTTACCCGATAAGTATTGCCCCGTCTGCGGAACAAAATATCTCAAAGACGGACAGGATATCCCCTTCGAGACATTCCTCGGATTTAATGCCGAGAAAATTCCGGATATCGATTTAAACTTTCCGAGTGATTATCAAGCGCGGGCTCATGATTACACGAAAGTGCTCCTGGGAGAAAACAACGTCTTTCGCGCCGGAACGATCGGCACGACCGCCGACAAGACAGCTTTCGGCTATGTCCGCGGCTATTATGAGCGCCTCGGCAAGAACCCAAATGAGATTTCGCGGGCCGAAATTGCTTATTTAGCCGCCGCTTTAACCGGTGTCAAAAAGACGACTGGTCAGCATCCCGGCGGTATCATGGTCATTCCTAACGATAAGGAAGTCTACGATTTTACACCCGTCCAGTATCCCGCCGACGATAAGGCTTCAACATGGAAGACAACCCACTTTGATTATCGGGCTATTCACGATTCTCTCCTTAAACTTGACCTTTTAGGTCACGTTGATCCTTTGGCTCTCAAGATGATGTGTGAGATGACGAACATCAATGTCGAAGATATTCCTCTTGATGATGCAAAAGTCATCTCCATCTTTTCAAGCGATGCCGTCTATAAGCGCAAAAACAACTATCTCAAAGTGGAGACTGGCGCTTTGGCAATTCCTGAATTCGGCACCGACTTCGTTCGCGGCGTCTTAAGAAAAACCAAACCCAAGACCTTTGCCGAATTAGTCATTATTTCCGGTTTGACGCACGGCACTAACGTCTGGGCAAATAACCTCGAAGATCTCTTCGACCGCAAAGTCCTCGCCCTTAAAGACGTCATCGGCTGCCGCGATGACATCATGGCTTACTTAATGAGCAAAGGCATCGAACCCAAGATCGCCTTTACGGTCATGGAGTCCGTTCGTAAGGGCAAGGGTGTCGCTCCAGAATTTGAAAAAGTGATGCGCGCTCATAATATTCCCGATTTCTATATTTCCTCGTGCAACCGCATCGAGTACCTGTTCCCGAAAGCCCATGCCGTCGCCTATGTGATGATGGCGGTGCGCGTCGGCTATTTTAAAGTTTATTACCCGTTGGAGTTCTACGCCGTCTTCTTCAGCGTCCGCAGCAAACAATACGAATTCAATACGATGTTCGGGGGCGAAGACGCGATTACGACCCGAATTGAAGAACTGAGGCGCAAGAGCATCAACCGCAGCGAGAAGATACAGCCCAAGGAAGTCGGTATTCTCGATACGCTAATCGTCGCCATCGAAATGTTAGAAAGAGGCTATAAGTTCGGCAATATCGATTTGATGAAATCCGATGCCGTCAACTTTACCGTCGATCATGAGCGCGGTGTTCTCATCCCGCCCTTCAGCGTCCTCGACGGGCTGGGCGAAGCGGCGGCCTTCTCGGTTATCGAAGCCCGCAAGAATGGTAAGTTTATCTCCAAAGAAGATTTATTGGCGCGGACAAAACTGAATAATACAAACTTGGAGCACCTGAATAAGTTAGGTGTTCTCAATGATTTAGGAGATACCAACCAAATTTCGATTTTTGAATTTAATTTTGATTAAAAATCATTATAATAGTTAATTGCGGTCGCCTCGGGACGTAGCACAGCTTGGTAGTGCGCTTGGTTCGGGACCAAGAGGTCGAGGGTTCGAATCCCTTCGTTCCGACCACTCAGCCAAATTTCCCTCTGCCG
>DCUC01000029.1:1918-4369 GCA_002329705.1 Caryophanales bacterium UBA1424 | reverse complement strand
TCGAATATATCAAAATCAGGGAACATAGCATATATGTTTCAAAGGCGGCGGCATGGTTTTCTCGCAAGTGGAATATTCCCGAAGAAGCGTATTTAGAAAGCATGAAGGAAATGTTGAAAGAAAGCAGTGCCGTTCCACAGTGGTATATAGCTTTCTATAAAGATACAATCGTCGGCGGCATCGGCGTGATCGCTAACGACTTTCATAACCGGCCCGACTTGAGCCCAAATTTGTGCGCTCTCTTTGTTGAGCCCGCCTATCGCCGTCAGGGCATAGCCGGCCAGCTCTTGTCCTTAGCTGAAGAAGATATGAAGACGCACGGCATCAGCACCTTATATCTACTAACCGACCACGATTCGTTTTACGAAAAATACGGTTGGACCCTTTTTGCGTACGTTAAAAGTGATGGCGAAGAAAAACTATCGCGGATGTATATGAAAAAACTTCCGAGCTGATTTTCGAATTCATATTGGAAATGGAATGGAGTATTATTTAAAGGCACAACGGAAACTGCTATTATTTTAAGAGTGAAAATGCGCTCGTAGCTCAGCTGGATAGAGCACCACCCTCCTAAGGTGGGGGTCGGACGTTCGAATCGTCTCGGGCGCGCCATTAGATAACAACAGGATTAAAACAATTGGTCCTGTTTTTATTTCAGTTGTCTTCATTTTGCGGACAACTGAATAATATTATGTTATCATATTTATATGATAAAGCACCCAATTAGATACTTTAATAATCAGATAAATAGAGTTGTTTGGGATAAGGAGAAATCGATGTGGTGGTATTCCGCAGTTGATTTTATTTCAGTTTTAACTGACCCAAATTCGCCACGTAGATATTGGAACAATGTCAAAGCAAGAAATCCGGAGTTGTCTATGTTTTGCGGACAACTGAAATTATACGCTGAGGATAATAAAAAATACCTTATGGATGTTATTAACGAAAGCGGTGTTCGACTTTTGATTACGATAATTCCTTCTAAATATAAAAAAGAAATCCAAGGATGGATGAAAGGCATGCTTGATCCTATTGATGAACAAAGCAAAAAGAAAGCATATGATTTTTTTAAAACCAATCTCATTGAAAACGCAGAAATTGGAAAGACTGTTGCCTTGCAGAAGATTCACGGATATCTATTTGAAGGTTTATATCCTTACGCAGGTCAAATAAGGAAAAAAACTATTTCTAAAGGCGGACTTGCTTTTGCTAACGGAGATTTATTGGCTCAGATATTGAATGATATAGATAAAATGCCTGATTCTTCTTTTGATGAAATAGTACACAAATACGTTGAAATGAATATTGCTCATCCTTTTATGGAAGGCAATGGAAGAGCAACAAGAATTTGGATAGACATGCTTCTAGTTGATAGAATAGGAAAGTGTGTTGATTGGTCAGCGATTGAAAAGAATGATTATTTATCTGCGATGAGAGAAAGCCCGATTGATTCAACACATCTTCACGATTTATTAAATAACGCCTTAACAAGCAATGTAGATAACAGGGAACTATTCCTAAAAGGAATTGACTGTTCATATTATTATGAGGAAGTTGAATCAATTTGATTCATCAGCCAAGTTATTTGACGATAACTATTATGAAAATCAAATACTAAAAGGAGAACAACGATGGCGTTCAAAGAACTAACAATCAAAAATCTAACCATTAATCCTTGTCAACTAATTGGCGAAGAGTGGATGTTGATAACTGCAGGTACTGAAAAATCATATAATTCCATGACGGCCTCATGGGGTCATATCGGCGCGCTTTGGGGCAAGCACATAAATGGCAGACCGACGGTTGAAATCTTCGTAAGACCGTCCAGATACACGGATAGTTTTATCGAAAATAATGAATGCTTCTCTTTGTCATTCTTTACTAAAGAACATCAAAAGGATCTGTCATATATGGGAAGTCATTCCGGGAGAGATGAAGACAAGATTTCTAAAACTAGATTAACTCCCATATTTATTGATGAGGTACCAGCTTTTGAAGAAGCAAAGATGATTATCCTCGCAAGAAAGATTTACAAAAGCAAGATAAATAAAGAAGGATTCATCGATAAATCAATCATTAAAGCCTTTTATGATACCGATAGCGGACACGCCTATAACAATAACTCTTATCACAATGTCTATATCGGTGAAATTTTAAAAATTCTGGTGAAAGAATAAATCGCGCTTATTAGTTCGATCGCCTTTCTTGAGTACAGTTTTCATCTAGCGGGAGCAGACTTTAAGACCTCACTACAAATACAAAAATCATCAAAGCATCATCTGTGACTTGCGTCGTCGCGTATTTTAAAATGTTAGTTATAACTAAGGAATTCGATATGATGAACTATCACAATAAAAATATCATGCACATCAAAAACGTGACGCTAAGAGTTAGAGACATTGAAAAGATGCTCGATTTTTATACAAATGTCATAGGCATGAAAATTCTTGA
>DCUC01000029.1:0-1869 GCA_002329705.1 Caryophanales bacterium UBA1424 | reverse complement strand
CCTTCGCGTCATGATTTAGGCGTATTTTTGAATTATCTTATAGCGATTGATTACCCCCTCGCGGGGGCCAGCGATCACGATGTCAGCGAAGCCCTTTATCTCGTCGATCCGGAAGGAAACGGCATCGAAGTATACGCCGATCTTCCTAACGAGAAATGGAAATACACGCGCGATGGTATCTACATGACAACTGTGGCCATCGATCACGTTTCGCTTTTAGAAGAAATCGGCGATTATGAGAAGATTCCCGATGATACGGTGATGGGTCACCTTCACCTCCGCGTCAATAGCATTAACCGCGCTAATGCTTTATTTGTCGAAATCCTCGGCTTTCAAAAAAGCCTCGATTACGGACCATCCGCCTCTTTTGTCAGCGACGGCAAGTATCATCATCACCTCGCCTATAATACATGGAATGGAACCGCCAATCCTGATTTGGAGGATCATCAACCGGGCCTTATCGCCTACGAAATAAACTTGCCGATTGATCGCAAAAATGACCTCGTGGAGTCACTTGATAAATTTAAGATAGTCTATACAAAAGAAACGGATGGAGTCCGCCTCAAAGACATAAATGGTGTGGAGATAACATTAAGTTATTTATAATTTATTTTTGGTATAAAAAACTTTGCTCATCATCTCATCGACACAATTTTAAACATCGTGAATATCAACTTATTAAACTTGAGATTCGCGCTGTTTTTTGATACATTACATATGTAACTATTGACAGGATTTGTAAGTTAAAACTATCTTCTGGTTGGTTAAAGGTTTTAAATGTCGTAAACGAGAATCTTCAAATCTTGTTTCATACATCTTGGAGGGTAAGTCATGCTCTGGTTCATCATCGTTTACGCTCTTGTTCTCATTATGTATTTCATTACGGAGACGAGCGGCAAACTATACCTACGCGCCCCGAATAAAATCATTCTCGCGTCGATGTTTCTCGTCTTTGCTTTCATTCAATATCATAATTATCCATTTCTTAGCTATCATCTTCTCTTGTTAGTCGCCCTTTTCCTGGCGTGGATGGGCGACGTCTTTTTGCTTATCGATTTAAATCGCGGCGGTGATTTTTTCTTGTGCGGGAATATCGTTTTTACTGCCTATTATGTCGCGACGCTTGTCGATGGCGGTCACAGCTTTGCTGCTTTCTGGTGGGTTTTGATTCCCTGGCTCCTCCTCCTCGGCGCCTTTATCTTCATGGCTCAGAAATTTCCCAGGATTTTGAAACTAGGAAAGATGAAATGGCCGATGGCGATGTATTTAGCTTCAATCATCCTGCATGGCATGTTAGGTGTCGCCCTTATCATCCTCTTTCCTAATTCGCCGATCGCTCTGATGGGATTAGGTTCGCTTCTCTTTATGCTTTCCGATTTCATTCTGGTCATCGACAAATTCGTCATACTCGGCAACGGATGGATTTTGCGAGCCAATAGCTTATTTTATTTTTCCGGCATGCTCTTAATTGTTTTGAGCATGGCCCTTTAGACGGTTTCTATCATAATATCCTTATGTCTTCTGGCTCTATGCCCTTGCACGGGCTCGCTTTTTTCGTGATAGGCTTTTGGATAAGATATAATCTTTTTTGCCAAAAAGTGGTAAAATGCAACCGTAAGTTGCGCATTTGAAAAGCAGACTTGGTAGATGCAACCGGACCGATTTTTCTAAAATGTAGGTGTTTAGTAAGGGGGATTTATTTATGAATATTGAAATTGCTGAACGTCTCATCAAACTCCGCAAAGAAAAGGGTTTATCACAAGAGGAACTGGCCGCTAAATTGGGCTTATCAAGACAGGCCGTCAGCAAATGGGAACGCGCCGAGGCGAGCCCGGACACGGATAACCTTATTTGCCTGGCGCGCATCTA
>DCUC01000019.1:15742-29132 GCA_002329705.1 Caryophanales bacterium UBA1424 | reverse complement strand
CTACAACTTCACGGTCAAGAAAGTTAGCGAAGACTACCAAAATTTGCAGTTTAATACCGCGATTGCGCAGTTGATGATTTTCGTTAACGAAGCTTATAAGGCCGATAAACTCTATCGCCCCTATCTTGAAGGTTTCGTCAAAATGCTTTCCTGCGTGGCGCCTTTCATCGGCGAAGAAATATGGGAGAGCCTCGGCCATCAAGACGGCATCACCTANNCTCCGTGGCCGACCTTCGATGAGAGCAAACTCGTCCGCTCGCAGGTGACGATGGCAGTATCCGTCAACGGCAAATTGCGGGGCACCTTTGAAGCCGATGTCGAGGCTGAAGAAGAAGAACTCCGGAAACGGGCTTTGACGCTTGAGGGAGTGCAAAGAAATATCGAAGGAAAAGAAATCGTCAAAATCATCATCGTCAAAGGGCGCATTGTCAATATCGTCGTCCGCTAGCGATTNNTCTTTTCTTTATTTGAATTGTTTTCTATAATCAATTTGCACGATACTTGCTAAGCAAGATTGTAGCGGAGGTAAACGTATGTTATTAACGGTAGATGTGGGGAATACCCTCATTGCCTTTGGGGTTTTTGAACAATCCCGCCTGGTCGCTTCTTTTAAAACCGCGACCGATATTAAGAAAAGTCTCGATGAATATGTCTCGACGATCGAGACTTTTATCCAATTCAGAAAAATCGACAAAAGCGCTTTTCGCGGAGCGATTATTTCTAGCGTCGTTCCGTTTCTAACGGAAGTGATGCGCGAAGCTCTGCGCCTGTCGTTTAAATTAGAAAGCATCGTCCTGACCCCGGGTCTTAAGACGGGACTGCCGATTTTAATCGACCATCCCAACGAACTGGGAAGCGATTTGGTCGCCGATGCGGTGGGCGCCATCGCCAAATACGGCTCCNNTCATCATCGTCGATTTAGGTACGGCGATAAAACTATTGGCCATCGATCACAAAGGCGCTTTTGTCGGCGCGACTTTTTATCCGGGCCTCTATGTCGCCGTCGATGCTTTAATCGGCCGCGCCGCACAGCTTTCTCGCGTTTCGTTATCGCGACCGAAGAAGGTCATCGGCAAGAACACGAAAGACTCGACGAATGCCGGCGCAATCTATGGAACGGCGAGCATGATTGATGGCCTTGTCAAAAAATTCGAAGAGGAACTCGGCTATCCGACCAAGCATATTCTGACGGGTGGCGACGCTATTTATGTCAAGGATTTGCTGGCCGACTTCATCTATGATGAAATTCTCTTGCTTGACGGACTTCGCGTCATCTACGAACGAAACGAGGCCAGAAAAAATGAGAAATAAAATTATTCGGACAATCGTTTTTGATGCGATGTTCATCGCTATTATAGCTATTATGGCCTTTGTGCCTAATATTGGCCTTATTACTGTGAGTCCATTAATCTCTTTTACCTTACTTCATATTCCTGTTTTAATTGGCGCCGCTTTATTTGGTTGGAAGAGAGGATTAATATACGGAATTGCCTTTGGTTTATTAACGTTAATTCAAGCAGCAACTCAGCCAAGAGGTGCTTTTGATCCGCTATTTATTAATCCTTTAATATCAGTTCTTCCTCGTGCTTTATTTGGTTTAGTAGCTGGCTTTTCGCTTGAACTATTAAGAAAAATGCCTCGCCTATATCAAAAAGGCTTATTTATAGCTGCGACTTCTTTGGTCATGACCCTATTTCATACCTTTCTCGTTATTACATCAATATGGTTAGTATATAAAGCCGATGTGTTAAGAATACTTCAAATTCAAGATGCTCAGTCGTTTCATTGGATTAATTTTATCGGTCTTCTAGCGATTGTTTTTGGGGCGCTTATCGAGGCCGGTATCGCTGCCGTAATTACACCTGCGATTGCCGTCCCTATCTACCACAAATATCCCTTTCTGCTTAATAAAAAGGAGCAAAATAATGAAACAAGACCTTGATTTCATTGAACTTACCAACCCTTACCGCGCGAATGCCGTGCGGGCTTTGCAAGAGCTGATCAAAATCAACTCCGTTTTTGATGAAAAGAGCGCCTCGAGCACCGCTCCTTACGGCGCCGGAGTTGAAAAAGCTCTTAAATATGTCGGGCGTCTGGCCCGCCAGTTCGGCTTTGATGTCGATTACTGCGACAACCGCGCGACCGAGATGACTTTTGGCCAAGGCGAAAGACTCATCTCTATTTTTGCCCATGCCGATGTCGTCCCCGTCGGAAG
Organism: Caryophanales bacterium UBA1424; assembly: GCA_002329705.1. GTDB lineage: Bacteria > Bacillota_I > Bacilli_A > RFN20 > CAG-826 > UBA1424. Next base: position 26,917 of record DCUC01000019.1, on the reverse strand, counting down.
CGGATGGAAGCACGAACCCTTCGGCGCCCAAATTGAAAAAGGCAAGGTGTTCGGCCGTGGCGTCAGCGATGATAAAGGTCCGCTCATCGCCGCTTTTTACGCTATCAAAGCCTTAAAAGACAATAACCTCATCAATAACTATCGCGTGCGCCTGGTGGTCGGCGGAGACGAGGAGCGCGGCAGCAGCTGCTTAAAATATTATTTTAAGGATTTAAAGAAAGAACATCCGACTTACGGTTTTACGCCCGATGCCAATTTTCCGGTTATCTATGGCGAAAAAGGTATCAGCAATTTCCGTAGCCGCATCAATCTCGTCCTCCCCGGCATCATGAAGATTAACGGCGGAGAGGCGGTTAACTCGGTGATTGATTCAACTCTTGTCGTCATGAAAAGCGATGCGAAGTTTGAAACCTTTCTCAAAGGCTTAAAAAATAAGACGACTATCGAAAACATTAACGGCGTATCAAAGATTACTTTTCATGGCAAGTCCGCGCACGGTTCGACTCCGCAAGCCGGAGTCAATGCCGCTCTTTTTGCGATTGAAGCACTGGGAACCTTTTATCAAAACGATATCCTCTTAAAAATCTTTGCTCAGTTTCGCCATTTCGATGGCAAACCTTTTAAGGGTTATGCGAAGAGCAAAGACTTGGGCGAGACCACCTATAATCTCGGCGTCATCGCCTATGACGGGAAGGCTTTGGAGCTCAAAGTCAATTTCCGGTATCCAGAAGATGTTGACGATGCTGATTTTGTGCGCCGTTTCGATGAGGCAAGCGGCCTGACGAGCGAAATCTACTCGCGGAGTCCATCGCTTCTTTTTCCTCTTAAATCGCCGCTGATTAAAACACTCCTAAACGCCTATCGCGAAGAGACGGGCGATAAGCGCAGCAAACCGCTGACGATGGGCGGCGGAACGTATGCCAAAGAAGCTCCTAGCACCGTGGCTTTCGGGGCCGCTTTTCCCGATGACAATCCGCACATGCACGAAGCTGATGAGCATCTGATTTTAAACAATTTTTACATCTCGATGGCCATTTATGCGCGGGCTGTCCACATGCTGGGAAATCTTAAATGAGGACCCGCTACAAACCTTGGGCAAAACCCTACCTCGATGATCATCAAGAAATAGTGATTAAATCACTTGATGACGATCCTTCCTTTTTCGCGGATGGTCCTCTTGAGATGGAAATCGGCTGCGGAAAAGGCGATTTTATCGTCGCTTTGGCCACCAATAACCCCAATACAAAGTATTTGGCGATAGAAGTTTCGGCGATGGTTGCCGCGATGGCGGCCAGAAAAGCGGTGGAAAACAAGTTGCAGAACATTCGCTTTATCGTCGATGATGTCGCAAAGATTCTCCCCTTATTTCTCGACGAGACATTAGGTGCCATCTATCTTAATTTCTCCGATCCGTGGCCGAAGAAAAAGCACGAGAAAAGGCGGCTCACTTTTCCCGCAAAGTTGCTAGAATATACTCGCATCCTCAAAAAGGGCGGATATCTCTTTTTTAAAAGCGATAATGACGCCCTTTATGACTACTCTTTAGCTACTATCAAAGAGAGCCCGCTGGAACTTATCGCCTATACGGACAATTATTCCGCGCTGGCGGAAGGCGACGCGATGAGCGAGTATGAAAAGCAGTTTAGAAACCTCAGCAAAAATATCAACCGCATCGTCGCAAGGAGAAAATAATTATGAAACTAACCAATCGTCAACTATCGCTTTTAGAAAGTGTGACACAGTTCATCTCGGTATCGGGTGATGAAAACGAAGTGCGAAATTTTCTTAAGCAAGAATTTTTGGACAAGGGTTTAGAACTAGTCAGCGATAACCTCGGGAGCCTTTACGGGCTTAAAAAATCAAAGATTATAAATGCCCCGAAAGTCATGGTTTCCGCTCACATGGATGAAATCGGCTTCATGCTTTTATATATTCAAGATAACGGTTTAATTAAAACTTCAGCTCTCGGCGGGCACAGCAAAGAAACGTTATCCGCCCATCGCGTCTTATTAAAGACGAAGAGCGGAAAAAAATACTATGGCGCCATCGCTTCGATTCCGCCCCACCTCAAAAGCGAAAAAGATCAAGACGAAGACCGATACATCGAAGAGTTACTCTTTGATTTCGGGTTTACATCCAAAGAAGAAGCCCTCGCCGCCGGTTTATCAATCGGCGATTCAATCGTCGTCCTCGGCGATTTTAAAATCCTAAATAACGGCCAAAGGTTATTAGCCAAAGCTTTCGACAACCGCTACGGCGTGGCATTGTCTCTTGATTTGCTCGATGAGCTAAGCGGCGAAGATTTGCCTTATGACCTCTATATCGGCGCGAATGTTCAAGAAGAAGTCGGATTGCGCGGAGCGCAGACGGCCGCCCAATTAATCAATCCTGATTTCGCCGTCGTCTTAGATTGTTCGCCGGCTCGCGATATCGGCGCGAAAAAAGATGAATACGGCCGCTTAGGTGAAGGAGTATTAATTCGCTATCTCGACCGCTCGATGATCGCTTTTCCCGAGCTTTTAGACATGCAAATTCAAGCGTGCCGCGAAACGGGCGTCAAATACCAGTATTTTGATTCTCCGGGCGGCACCGATGCCGGCAGCATTCACAAAGCCAATTCCGGAACTATGACGCTGACACATTGCATCTGCGCAAGGGGCATTCATTCGCCGAGTTCAATCATCGATGTCGATGACTACTTAGCGGCCAGAAAGTCCCTGCTTCACATCCTTCGCCATTTTGATGCTTCCCGACTCGCTAATCTAAAAGGAAGCAGGCGCTGATATGTATCGCCTCTTTTATAATTATCACACGCTCGGTGATGTCTTGATGATTGTTTTTAACAATCAAAAGCGCGCGACTCACCTTGATAAAAGAAACGATGTCACATTAATTTATTCCGATTATGAGCTCATTGGCATCAATCTTTTTAACATCTCCAAAATTGTCCGCATCAAAGCGCAAGGAATGATTGTGAGCCCGGCAAAAGAGTTTCTCGAAGTCATTAATCATATCTTAAAAAATGAAGGTCTCGAGACCTTGAATGAACAAAGCGAGTCGGGTTTTGTCGCCGGTCAGATTTTGGAACTGATTGAAAGCGAAGATCATCCCTTTAAAATCGCTAAAGTCGACATCGGATCGCGCGTCATTTATACAAAATCTGAAAACGAAGAAATTGCGCCGTATTCCATGGTTGTCATCGCCCTTGCCGACACGCTTCTTTTTGATGGTGAGACGGTGGCGGTGGAGACTCATGACGGCATGTATTTTGAAGGCCGCATCTGCACATATAAAGATTTAAATCTTGAATCGCCAAAAGGCGATGAGAAAATGTATATTATTGAAGAATTTATGGAAATCGGTCAAGATTTCTTTGCCAAGGAGTGATTTATGGAACTGGAAATCGTTTTAAAAAAACAGGGTAAAATCTCGCGTTTGACCAACAGGACATTTGCTTTTGATGAGCGCCTTAGAAGCGGATTTTATGCCGCGAATTATTTTCTGAAAGCCCGCGATATCGTCAAAGAGCATAATCCCCATCACATCGTCACCATGCAGTTTTTTCAAAGGACGGAAGAAGCGATGGTGTGCGGACTGGATGAAGTCATCGCCCTCGTTCACACCTTTGCCGTCGAACCAGAAAACCTGGTGATCGAAGCCTTGAACGACGGTGATATCATCGCCGCCAACGAGCCCGTTTTGAAGATTACTGGCAAATATGAAAACTTCGGTTTTCTCGAAAGTATGATCGATGGCATTCTCGCCCGGCGCAGCAGCGTCGCGACCAATGTTCACCGCGTCGTCGCCAAGTTAAACGGAACGCCGTGCTTTTCGATGGCCGACCGCCAAGATGATTACCTGACGCAGGTCGGCGACGGCTATGCCACCTATGTCGCCGGCATCGATAAAGTCAGCACCGACGCCCAGGGCTACTGGTGGGGCGGTCGCGGCATGGGCACAATGCCTCATGCCCTCATTCAAGTGTGCGGCGGCGATATCATTCAAGCCGCCACCCTCTATCAAAAAACCTTTCCGCACGAAAAAGTTACCGCCCTCATCGATTACAACAACAATGTCGTCCATGATTCGCTCGTCTTGGCCCGCCATCTAAAAAATGATTTGAAGGCCGTCCGCGTCGATACTTCAAAAGCTCTCATCGACCACTATTTTGATGGCAAAGATACGTCGGGTTTCAATGCTCACGGAGTGTGCAAAGAATTGATTTTTGCGCTGAGAAAAGCGCTTGACAGTGAAGGTTTTAACTTTGTTAAAATAATTGTTTCGAGCAGTTTTGACGTCACCAAGATTACCGAGTGGGTTAAACTCGGCGTGCCCGTCGACATGTATGGCGTCGGCACGGCTTTTGTCAACAACACAACCGTTGGCTTCACCGGCGATTTAGTCCGTCTCGACGGCCGTCCCGAAGCCAAGGAAGGTCGCCGTGACATCCCTTCGCGGCGTTTGCAAAAAGTTCCTTATCCCATCTATTAACCGGCCTCCTTTATGAAAATGTCGCTGTTGATTATGAAAACATTTTCATATACTATGAAGGGGCTATGGGAGAAAAAGATATGGATTACTTAAAAGACCGCGTCACAATCTATGAGGTCGCTAAAGTCAGCGGAGTGTCGCTGGCGACCGTTTCCCGCGTCATCAACAAACAGGGAAATGTCACCGAGGCGACGCGTTTAAAAGTCGAAGCCACCATTCAGAAACTCGGCTATAAACCAAGCGGGTTGGCTCGCGCTTTGGCGACAAATGTGACGACCAATATCGGCATCGTCATCCCTTCGGCCAACTATGTCTACATATCCAACATGCTCAACGGCATTACTGAGGTAGCCAAGGAAAAAGGCTTTGTCCTGACGCTTTTTGTCACTTCTTATTCAAGAAGCGATGCGATCGCGATGGTTGAAAAAGTCATCACCTCCCACGTCGACGGCGTCATCATTTTTGATGATCAGCTCGATAAGGAAGACATCGAGAAAATCAATTCCTATTCGGTTCCGACCATCGTCATCAACAATAAGATCACCGGCAATCGCATCGGCTGCATCAATTTCGGCTACGAGCACGCCGTCAAGCGTATGCTCAAAGCTCGCTACGAGAAAAACGATATGAAGCCGGCCGTCTTTCTCCACGTTCACAACGCCGGCCGTCTTTTGGCTCGCATTGAAAAAGCTTTCATCGATTTTCATAATGAAATCGGCGTTCCGTACCGCATTTTTAACGTCGACGATTCCTCTGAGCGGACCTATCTCGATTTCATGGAATATTTCAAGAAGCATCGCAAAGGCTTTTTTATCGCCTATCGCGATTCGATCGGCGCCGCCATCGTCAATGCCGCGACCGATTCCGGCTTAAAAGTTCCAGACGATGTTGAAGTCGTCTCGATCATCGGGACAAAATATGCCGAAATCATCCGTCCGACTTTGTCGAGTTTCTATATTAACATGCAGGAAGTCGGCAAGAGAGCGATGTATATGCTGATTGATTTATCAAACGGCGAACTCAACGAAAAAGCTTATAAGTTTGAATCGACTTATACCGCGCGCAACAGCACTAAGGAGTAAACAATGGTCAATATTATCGATGAACTCAATTACCGGGGTTTAATCAAAGATTATTCGGATGAAAAAGAAATCCGCGAGTTGCTCTCAACCCCGCAGACGATTTATTGCGGTTTTGATCCGAGCGCGGCTTCGATGCACATCGGCAACTTTGTCATGATCTCCCTTCTGATGCGCCTGCAAAGAGCCGGTCATCGCGTTATCCCTGTCGTCGGCGGTGCCACCGGCATGATCGGCGATCCCTCCGGAAAATCCAAAGAGCGCAACCTCCTGGAAGGAAACGAGTTAAAAAAGAACACCGAAGCCATTCGCGCTCAGCTGGCGAGATTTATTAATCTCGAGGATTCAAAGCGCGGCCTCATCGTCAATAACTATGACTGGCTGAGCAAAATCAGCATGCTCGACTATCTGCGCGATTACGGCAAATATTTTCCCATCAACTATTTGTTAAATAAAGAAATTATTTCCAGCCGCCTTGAAAACGGAATATCATATACCGAATTCTCATATAACCTTTTGCAGGCTATCGACTTTCTTACCCTCTACCGTAATCACGGCTGCCGCATTCAGGTCGGCGGCAGCGACCAGTGGGGCAATTTGACAAGCGGGCTCGAACTCATTCGCAAAGTCGAAGGCGGAGATGCCAAAGTCGGCGTGATGACAAGCCACCTCATCGTCGATTCGACCGGCCGCAAATTCGGCAAGTCCGAAGGCGGTGCTCTCTATCTCGATTCAGAAATTACCAGCCCTTATAAACTCTACCAATACTTTATCAATGTCAGCGATGCTGACGCGATTCGCTATTTGAAAGTATTCACGTTTTTAAGCCGCGAAGAGATTGAAACTGCGGCGAAAGCTCACGAAGCAAATCCAGGTCTTCGCCAAGCCCAGAAAACGCTGGCTTTTGAAGTTGTCAAAATCATACATGGACAAGCGCGTGCCGAAGAAGCCATCAAGATGAGTGAGTCACTCTTTTCGGGCGATTTCGTGACGATGAGCGAAAAAAATCTAATCGATGTTCTCGGCGATTTGGAAGTTAAAGTCGACTCCGGCATCATTCTTGAAGATGTCCTGATTGCAGCTAAAGCCGCCAGTTCGAAGCGCGAAGCCCGCGAATTTTTAAAAGGCGGAAGCATCGCCCTCAATGGTCAAAAAGCAGTTGATGGCACTATCCAATTGACCGGCGCTGATGCCTTGCACGGCAAGTATTACGTCTTACGTCGCGGCAAGAAAAATTACTATCTCATCAATGTTCGCTAGTTTATTTCCCGAAACAAAAAAGACCTATAAAGGTCTTTTTATATTGGCTATTAGCTTTGCAGCGTTACAGCAAGCGGTTGTAGTACTCGATGATCTGCGCTTCGACTATTTCTTGCGGTAATTCGTTGCGCTCTGGAGCGCGTAAGAAGGTGCCTTCAAGTTTGACGGCATCGACCTTGACATATCCGACGGCTGACGGTTTGCTTTCAAGCGCTTCTTTGACGACTTTCAAGTTTTTGCTTGATTCGCGAATGGCGATGATATCATTGACCGAGCAAAGATATGACGAGATGTCGACTTTTTTACCGTTGACGGTGACGTGACCATGGTTGACGAGCTGTTTGGCGCCGCGGCGCGTTCTTGAAAAGCCCATTCTAAAGACGAGGTTATCAAGTCGCGATTCCAAAATGCGGAAGAAAGCGATGCCGGTGACTTCGCTCGACTTGGTGGCGATGGCGAAGAGGCGGCGGAATTGGCGTTCATTAACTCCGTACATATGGCGAAGTTTTTGTTTTTCGACTAATTGCTTTCCGTATTCAGAAGGTTTTCTTTTGCGGGCATTGCCGTGTTGGCCGGGACCGTAAGATCTCTTGCGTAATTCTTCGCCTGTTTCAAGCGTCGAAAAACCGAGCCGGCGTGAGCGTTTGTAATCCGAACCAGTGAATCTCATGTTCTATTCTCCTTTCCCTTATATTTTGCAATATAAAGCAAGAGGTGCAAATTCCATCCTTCGGATGTCCGGGATATTATTTCACCGTTGAGCTTTGGCTACTCTATCACATTTGTTCCCGACATCGGACAAGGCGTATTTACATGCTGCATTACATGCAACGATAACTATAGAGGAAAGACGCCGATTAGTCAACAAAAAGAAATGGTGGCGGGCGCAACCTTAATATTTAATTAAAAAGACGTTCTTTACGCCTTTTTGGTAACGCTCATCGAGGCGTTAGGACAAAAAATACCATCTTGTAAAAAAGACGAAATGATTTTTGAAATAGCCCCGGATGGATGCTATAATCTTTACAAGGTAAAATAACATGCTCAACGTCCCGACAATCATTTTATTAGGCACGACTGGAATCGTGTTGATTGCGATCGGAGCGGCGCTGATTTTAGGTGCCGTTATCTTTTTGCTCTACAAATTCGTCATCGTTCGCCACGTCGCCCGCAAACAAGTGCGTGAGCTGGAACGGCGTTTTGAATACCTTCACGCCTTGCTGATCGGCCAGGACGCCCAATACGTCAAGCGCCTGGAAATCATCTCGCGGACAAATCTCCTCTATGTTGAACTGCACACTCAGTACCTCAAGCGTTTTAAAGAATTGCGGGATCGCTTTGACGCCCAGGCGCAAAACACGATTAACGGCTTAAAAGATCTCGTCGATGAAGGGAAATACAAAGCCCTCAAAGTCGCCTATCCCGAAGGCAAAGGCATCATTGAGACCTACGAAAAGCACGTTAATACTCTCAACAGCGATTTGATTTCCGTCGTCAAGCCTGAAGAGGAAGCCCGCCAAGCCTCTCTTTCTTTGAAAGAGGAATTGCGGAGAATTAAACAGGATTACTATTCAAAGCAAGGCGATTTACAGTTGGTCATCTCCTCTTTTGACGCTGTTTACGAATATATCGACGGCCTTTTTGACGAGTTCGAACAATTCGTCGAATCAGCCCAGTATGACGACGCCAATCTTTTGTTGCCGCAAATCTCTAAAGCGATTAAGGAAGTTGGCAGAGTTTTGAACAAACTCCCCAATCTCTGCGCCTTGGTCACGACTGTCATCCCTGATAAAATCGCCTCTTTGATGAATGCTTACGAAGAGATGGCTGACGCTAAATATCCCCTTCATCATCTGATCGTTAAAAACAATATCTATGATATGAACCGCGAATTAGAGGTTCTGACCAAGAAAATCAAAAGTTTTGAATTAAATAACGTCAACGATTCGCTCGACAACATCATCGCCCGCATCGATGAGTATTTCATCCTCTTTGAAGAGGAGAGGAAAGCCCGCGTCATCTTTGATGCCGAATGCGAAGATATCTATGTCGTCGTCAACACCCTCGAAAAGAAATTTATCCGCCTCTGCAACACGATTCCGGAAGTGAAGAAAATTTATGTCATCAGCTCGGGTTACGCCAACCGTGTCAACGAGATTCAGAGCGAAATTAATAAAGTCGGTGCCACCAAACGATCGCTCGATACTTTTATTCACTCGTCCACCAAGCAGCCCTATTCGATTTTGGTCGGCAAAATGCATGAACTCCGCGATGAATCAAATCTCGCTTTGTCGATGATGGAAGACTTTCAAATTTACCTCGACTCCTTAAAGGCGACGGCCGAAGGTGCCTATGAGCTCATATATGACTTTTATCACCGCGTCAAAAAAGCCGAAAAAATCGTCCGCGATATCTCCCTTGATAAGTTCACTGAGAAATATGGCGAATCCCTCGACAAAATCTATGGTGCGCTCAATACCGTCAACGAAGTTCTTAATATTCTTCCGATTGATATCGGAACAGTCACCAAAAACACTGAATGGCTCAGCGACGAAGGCGATAAAGTCATCAATGAAATCGAGAGCGAAAACAACATGATGTCGCTTGCCGAATCAGCTATTTTATACGCTAACCGCGACCGTCAGCACCTCAGCGACATCCATCATCTCGTCTTGCAAAGTGAGGCCCATTTCTACGAAGCCAATTTTGAAAAAGCCTATGTCGATACGAGCAATGCTCTCCGCAAGTTGCGCCAGGGCGGTGGCACGAGCAATTAGGTTTTGTCTTACATAAGGGCATCATGATTTATTTAGATAACGCTGCCACGACCAAACCGCGGCGCGAACTACTTGATATTTTTCAAAAGATTGAAGGCGAGTTTTTTGCCAACGCTAATAGCGACCACCAAGCCGGTCGCGAGGCCGAAAAATATGTCGCCAAAGCGCGAAGCATCATCCTCGATGCGCTCGGCGTCATGGAGACGCATCGTGTCGTTTTTTGTTCCTCGGCGACCGAAGCGAATAATCTCGCGCTCAAAGGCTTTGCCTTTAAACACAAAAAACGCGGTGATCATCTCATCATCAGCAACATCGAGCACCCCTCCGTTAGGGAGTGCGCATGTCAACTCCGCGATGCCTTCGGTTATGACCTGACGATTCTCAACGTCAATCACAAAGGCTTTGTTCGCCCCGAAGATGTCCGGCAGGCTTTAACTAAAAACACCATTCTCGTCTCGGTTATGGCTGTCAATAATGAGATCGGCAGCATTAACCCGATCAGCGAAATCGCGGATATCGTCCATCGCCATTCACGCGCCGTCTTGCACGTCGATGCGAGTCAAGCGGTCGGTAAAATTTCACTTCCTTATTCGGATATTGATCTGCTCTCGATTTCCGGGCATAAAATCAATGGGCTTAAAGGCAGTGGAGCGTTGCTCATCGGCAAAAACATCGAACTCATTCCCCTTTTGAGCGGAGGCGGTCAGGAGTATGGTCTTCGAAGCTCGACGATCAGCCCGGCTTTGGCCTATACGCTGGCACTAGCCGTCAAAGAAGCGGTGGCCGATGAAAAGAAACACGGACGGTTCATCTCCTCGCTCAATTCACTTCTCAGAAGTTATTTCTTAAAGAAAGAAAATATCGTAGTCAACAGTCCCGAAAAAGCCTCGAGCCATATTTTAAACGTCTCGCTTACCGACAAAAAAGCCAGCGTTGTCGTCGAGGCTCTCTCCAATCAGGGAATCATGATTTCGTCGGTCAGCGCCTGCCACGCCAAAGCCGCCTCAATGTCGTATTCGGTGCGCGCCCTAGGCCGCAGCGAGGACTTGTCCAAAAATACTTTGCGAATCAGTTTTGACTATCAAACAACCATGGAAGATATCGAAGTTTTTATTCAGGCTCTCGACGACGTATTGGAGCGCATTCGCTCATGAATTACGATCGCATCATGGTTCGCTACGGCGAACTGTCGACCAAAGGTCGTAACAAGATGGATTTTGTCAAACTTCTCGCCGACAACATCCGCAAGAAGTTAGCCGATAATTTTGCGGATGTTAAACTCGAGACACGCTTTGATCATATCTATGTTATCATCGGCAGCAACGATTGCTACGCCATGATTAAAGAACTCCAGGAAGTAAGCGGAATCAACTCCTTATCTCTCGTCAGCAAAATTGAAAAGGATATTGATCAAATCAAAAGACGAGCTCTGGACATGGTTTTANNTTTCCGATCATCAGCGATGAAATCAACCGTCTTGTCGCCAAAGAAATACTCATCAACACGAATTTAAAGGTCGATGTCAAGAGCCCGGACTTGACGATCGGAATTGAAGTCCGCCACGAAGG
>DCUC01000019.1:0-15673 GCA_002329705.1 Caryophanales bacterium UBA1424 | reverse complement strand
GGCAAAGTTATGATGATGATCTCGGGCGGAATTGATTCGCCGGTTGCCGCCTATCTTTTGATGAAGCGCGGCGTCACCGTCGAATGCGTTCACTTCGCCTCTCCTCCCTATACAAACAGCGGCGTCATCGACAAGGTGATCGATCTGCTCAAATCATTAGCTCGCTATCAGGAGCAGATTCGCCTCCACATCGTCCCCTTTACAAAACTTCAAGAGGCAATTTACGATCACGTCGACGAGAGTTATGCGATTACCATTATGCGGCGCATGATGTATCGCATCAGCGCCGACCTCGCGAAGATTCGCAAATGCCAGGCGATTGCCAGCGGTGAGTCAATCGGACAAGTCGCAAGCCAGACCCTCAAGTCGATGCGCGTCATCAACGAAGTGACAAACATGCCGGTTATTCGTCCGCTTGTCACCTTTGACAAAAATGATATCATTCGCATCTCGAAGCTGATAAAAACATATGATATTTCAATTCGCCCTTTTGAAGATTGCTGCACGATTTTCCGTCCGCAGAATCCGCGCACGAAGCCGAATTACAAGTCGACAATCTGGCTCGAGCAGCAGTTTGATTACGAGGCTTTAATCGTCGAAGCAATAAACGGCACTGAATCGAGAATTATTTCTGCAAATAGCGAAGATTTGTAGCTCTTTTGCGAATTGTTAGGCACAAAAAAAGGTCGCAAATTGCGGCCTTTTTCATATTTTTGCTTATTACTTAACAGCGGCTTTTTTGCTGACTTCAACAAGCTGTTTAAAGGCTTCGAAATCGCTGATTGCCAACTCGGAAAGCATCTTGCGGTTGATGTCGACTTTAGCAAGCGACAAACCATTGATGAAGCGGGAGTAGGAAATATCGCACATTCTGCAAGCGGCGTTGATGCGCTTGATCCAGAGTTTGCGATAATCTCTTTTGATTTTCCGGCGGTCGATGTAGGCATACATCAAAGAATGCATGACTTGTTCTTTGGCCGTTTTGAAAAGTAAATGTTTACTTCCGAAATATCCTTTAGCTCTTTTTAAAACTTTTTTACGTCGGGCACGCGTGACGGTGCCGCCTTTTACTCTTGCCATTCAGGGCACCTCCTATTTGATGATGAGAAATTTAATGCGTTTGTAGTCGCTGTGAGACACGAGGCGCGCCTTTCTCAAATGGCGCTTTTGTTTGGTGGTTTTACGCGGGGCTAAGTGTGAAGTGTACGCTGCGTGGCGTTTCACCTTGCCGCTGCCAGTAACTTTGATGCGTTTCATCAAAGCTCTTTTGCTTTTCATTTTTGGCATGTTGTTTTTCTCCTATTTTTTGATTTTTGAAGCGAGAATCGCGGTCATCCATCTTCCTTCGAGTTCGCCTTCTTTTTCGACGGTAGCGTATTCCTGAACGAGTTCAATGAATTTGTTGAGAACTTCTTTTCCGACTTCGGGATGGGCCAATTGACGTCCGCGGAAGCGCACGCCGACTTTGACTTTGTTGCCATCCTGCAAAAAGCCGATAGCTCCTTTGACCTTCACCATTAGATCGTGTAGTCCGATCTGCGGTGTCAGCTGAACTTCCTTGATTTCGATAATCTTTTGGTTCTTGCGGCTTTCTTTGGCGCGCTTTTGCGCTTCGAAGCGATATTTTCCGTAGTTAAGTATTTTGCATACTGGCGGATTGGCATTGGGCGCGACGCAGAGCAAGTCCAGTTCGTAGCGGCTCGCCATATCGTTGGCGGCGCGTGAACTCATCTTGCCAAGCGAACCGCCATCGGGTCCGATGACGAGAACTTCGGGAAAGCGAATCCGTTCATTGACGAGGTCGTTGTTTGCCTCCGGACGTTTTTGTCCAGGGTTCATGGGTAAGTTAGCTATGGTCGATCAACTCCTTTTTTCTTGTAAATAAAACGGACGCTAGCAAGCGCCCGTTATTTGAAAACTTTCGTTTTGTAGCATTGACCAATTAACATTGTTAATCTGGTGAGAAGCAGGCGCATCTTCTTTCTACGTTTAATCTACGCCGGTAATCTTAACATTGCTACGCAAGCGTGTCAAGCATAATCAGTAATGTCGTTTAGAGGTGATTTCATCACTGATGAGTCCGGCGAAATCTCCTTGCGAAACGGTGACCTGCTTTTCTTGTCCGTAAAGGCGATAAGTAACGGTCTGATCACGCATTTCGTTATCGCCGATGACGATCGTGTAAGGTATTTTTCTGACTTGTGAATTGCGGAGTCGGAAACCGACCTTTTCTTCGGAATCATCAACACTGGCGCGAATGCCTAAACCGCGGAGATAACTCGCGACAGAATGCGCGTATTGGCTGTGCAGTGAATTATTGACCGGAATGAGATTAACCTGAACGGGGGCGAGCCACGTCGGGAAAGCGCCGCCATAATGTTCGATCAGGATGCCGATAAAACGCTCAAGGCTTCCAAAGAGGGCGCGGTGAAGCATGACGGGGCGAACTTTTTCCCCGCGCGAGTCAATGTAAGTAATATCGAAGCGCTCCGGCAAATTCATGTCGAACTGAATCGTCCCGCACTGCCAGATGCGACCCATCGAATCGCGGAGTTTAAAATCGAGTTTAGGCCCATAGAAAGCGCCATCGCCTTCGTTGACGATATAGTCGCGGCCGATGGTCTTGCAGGCGTCTGCCAAAGCTTTTTCGGAGCGGTTCCAGTTTTCGATGGAGCCGATGTATTTCTTTTCAGGCCGCGTGCTTAATTCAATGTGATAGCTGAGCCCGAAGATAGAATAGACTTCATCATAGAGTTTAAGCATTCTGACGACTTCGGCGACCGATTGATCCTCACGGCAATAAATATGCGCGTCATCCTGAGTAAAAGCCCGGACGCGAAAGAGGCCGGAGAGAGCCCCGCTGGCTTCGTGGCGATGGACTAAGCCGAGCTCGCCGACGCGAATCGGAAAATCCTTATAGGAATGAAGCTCATTTTTGTAGACTAATAAACTGCCGGGGCAGTTCATCGGTTTGATGGCAAATTCGCGGTCGTCAATCTGACTAAAATACATATTCTCGCGATAGTTTTCATAGTGGCCGCTCGTAATCCACAATTCTTTAGAAAGCATGGTTGGCGTCTTTATAAAGACGTAACCCTCTTGCTCGTGTTTTTTATACCAGAAGTTTTCAAGTTCGTTGCGAAGGATCATGCCGTTGGGGAGCCAAAACGGAAAACCGGGTCCGTATTCAGAAACCATGAATAAACCTAATTCTTTTCCTAAGCGGCGGTGGTCGCGCTTTTTGCGCTCTTCAAGAATCGCTAAGTGCTTATCTAATTCTTCCTTAGAAAAGAAAGAAGTGCCATATATTCTGGTCAGCTGTTTGTTGTCGGAGTTACCACGCCAATAAGCACCGGCCAGGCTGGTCAGTTTAAAGTGGCGGACAAAACTCGTGTTAGGCAGATGCGGCCCAGTGCATAAATCGAAGAAGTCGCCTTGTTCGTAAATCGAAATATTAGCGCCGATTTCCCGAATTAACTCGACTTTATATGGGTTTTTGGCAAAGAGTTCGAGAGCCTCCTCGAGGGATACCTCTCGCCTGATGATGCGATGATTTTCTTTGGCGACCTTGTGCATCTCGTTTTCGATGGCGATTAAGTCGGCGTCCGTGATGGTAACGGGGAAATCGATATCGTAGTAGAAGCCCTCATCAATACTTGGCCCAAAACCGATATGGGCATCGGGATAAAGGCGCATGATGGCGTGAGCCAGTAGATGGGAAGTCGAATGATTTAAAAGTTCGAAAGCCTCTTGATCGCCTTCGGTGACCACTTCAAAGTGACCATCTTGGGGAATTTTTGAATGCAGATCAAAAAGTTTCCCGTCGAGGCGATAAGCCAGCGCCTTTTTGGCGAGGCTGACGCTGATGCGACTGGCGGCGTCATAACCGCTTAGTCCGGATTCGATGGCGAGTTCATCACCGCTTGGAAGGATTAATTTCATAACTTGCTCCTTTTAAATAAAAAACGCCCATCATAAGGACGCTTTCACGTGGTACCACCCTAATTCATATCATTGATATGCACTTATTTCTCTTAACGCGAGTGACGTTCAATTTTTCATTGAAGGCTCAGAAGTGGTTTCGCATTATTTTCCAGAAACCTCGCACCAGATGGTTTCCTCTCTGCTCGGAAAGTGACATGCGACATGTCTTCGTCTTTGCGCTTACAAGTATATTGACTAATTTAGTTTTAGTCAATTATTTAACATGGAAAAGCCGTAGCTGGCTGAGCCGATGATGCCGGCATTTTGAAAGAAATAACACTCCTGAAGATTGAGATCGGGATGAAGTTTAATCAAGTCGTTCCAGAAGACATCTTTAGAATTGAAGACGCCTCCGGTGATGGCGATGATATCAGGATGGTAATTGGACTTGATGTAGGCTAAGAAATCGCCGAGAATCGCCAGCCACTCTTTATAAACAAGCAAAGCTTTCCTGTCTTTGGCGACGACTAGTTCAAAAAAATGAAGGCTGTTATTTATTTCAAGATCATACATCCTCGCCAGATTAGCGAGACCGGTTCCGCTGGCGAAATACTCATAGAATTTCTTTTCTCCTTTATAGGTGTAAGGAGTGTGGCCGATTTCAAAAGGCGTCTCATCGAAATTTTTATCGGTGACAAGAGCTCCGCCAAGGCCGGTTGAGATGGTGATAAAAAAGACGCGGCGATAACTTTTGCCGCTGCCGAGCGAAGCTTCGGCAAAGCAGGCCATCTCGGCATCGTTGCGAATGAAGACAGGCAGGCCAAACTCGTGGCGGAGAATATCGCCAAGAGGAATATCTTGAATATGAATATTAGGGAGATCGACGACATATCCGCCGTCTTTGATCGGGCCGGGAATTCCTAGTGAAAGTCCGATAATATTTTCGAAATTTCCGCCCAAATCCTTGATGGCGGTGATGATCGAGGCAACAAATTCATCTTTTTTATAAAGGATTGTTCGCCGCGACACGCTCCTGACGATTTCATAGTCTTCATTGACGAGCGCAAAGCGGGAATTGGTGCCGCCGATATCGGCGCTGATGATCAATCTCTCATCACTCATATCTATCTGTTTACCATGCTGATTAAGCGGTGGATGTCTTCGTGGGTCTTGCGCGGGAGAGCAAAGGCTTCGTCAAAAGTGAAGTGGACGATATCGCCGTTGACCACACCGACGACGACATTGCGAATACCCTTGACGATGATTTCAATAGCATACACGCCCATCCGCGTCGCCAGGACGCGATCGTAAGCGGAAGGGGAGCCGCCCCTTTGGAGGCGTCCGAGCACCTCCGCCCGCGTCTCAAAGCCTGTTTCCTGCGTCACTTTTTCCGCGAAGGATAAAACGTTGGGAAATACTTTTTCGCTGACGATGATTAATGAGTGCTTTTTCTTGCCGGTGCCGAGCGCTTTGATGCGATCCATAATTTCATTTTCGCTATATGGGTGTTCGGGCGTGATGATCATCTCCACGCCTTCGGCGACACCCGAAAACAAAGCAAGATCGCCGCATTTATTGCCCATCACCTCGATGATCGTGCATCTTTGATGAGAGGCGGTCGTGTCGCGAAGCTTATCGACGCACTCACAAATCGTGTTTAAAGCGGTATCAAATCCGATCGTGTAATCGCTGGACGATAAGTCGTTATCAATCGTCCCCGGCAAACCGATGCAATTGATGCCCAGTTCCGATAGTTTTTTAGCCCCCATATATGTGCCATCGCCGCCGATGACGATCAGGGTGTCGATGCCGAAATTTTTGAGTTGCTCGACGCCGATTAAGCGAGCGGCTTCTTCTTTAAATTCCCGGGAGCGAGCACTTTTAAGAATTGTGCCGCCGCGATTGATGATGTCGCTGACAAAGTTGCGGTCCACCTTTTCGATGTTTCCTTCGATCAAGCCTTTATAACCTTCGTAGATGACGAACATCTCCAGACCATTTTTTAAACCGGAGCGGACGATTGCCCGTATCGCGGCATTCATACCCGGGGCATCGCCGCCGGAAGTTAAGACGCCAACGCGTTTTACCATAATAAAATTACCTCTATTGCTTCTTATTCATTATATATGAAAATCGTTAAAAAGTATGGATTTTGTCAATTTGAAAACGATTACATAAATTTGTGGAAAAAATCAGAATTTTGGCCAATGAGCATCGACAAAGGCCGATAGCATCGCTTAAGTTTCCGCTTTTTGATGGTGGAAAACTATTCACAATATCATAAAAAGTAGCGATGGCGTCGGCTTTTTTGATTCAATTGTCCGCTTGCCCATGCTATAATTTGTGACGTATTAGGTAGCAACGATGGATTACATTAGCGAAAAAGATTATTACGAGACGAGGCCGGCTTCATTAATCAGCGACATCGACCGCGAAGTTTTAAGCGAACTCTATCAGCCTTTAATCGGTCATAAAAGCGTCGGCATTTTTCTTTCTTTGTTTCACGAAAAGATGAAGGCGAGTGAAATCGATACGTTTGATCACGCCCATCTCTTCGATAAGATGCAGATGTCAGCCGGTGAGTTTTTTACGGCGCGCCGCGCCTTGGAGGCGGTCGGGTTACTGCGCACCTTCTTTAAAGAAGAGGGCGGAATCCGTTACTATATCTATGTTTTATATGCCCCCAAATCACCTCGCGAATTCTTCGATGACGTTCTCTTTAAGGGACTGCTCATTAAATATGTCGGCGAAAAAGAAGCCAAGCGCCTCGCCCTCTCCTATAAGGTCGATTTTCAGACGAAGGGTTTTGATGATATCACCTCCTCCTTTGTCGAGACCTTTAATCCCGATTACGACAGCCCGGTCTTTCGCAAAGATTTAAAGGTTGAAGTCAAAGGGCGAAAATCCGGCCGCATCGACACCTCTTTTGATTTTGATGCCTTTTTCAGCGCCCTTGATAAAAACGGGCAGATAAAGCGCGAGGTCTTAACTAAAAAAGACCTGAAGGAGATTGAGCGGTTGGCCGCTCTTTTCTCCCTTGACGAACTGACGATGGCGGAGATTGTCGTCGACGCCTACGATCCCGATAACAAAGCTCAGCGGATTAATTTCCAGCGCGTCTCCGACCGGGCGAAAGAAGAAGTCAAATTTCCATTCTTTCATCGAAAGAGCAAGGGCGAAAAAAGCCATGTCACCAGCGATAGTGAATTGGCCAGCAAGATTAAACTGATGGATGCTATGGCTCCGGGTGAGTATTTGCGCATCAAACAAAATAATACGGCTCCCAGCCGCTCCGACTTAGATATCGTCGATGATCTTTCCAAGAACTTTGGCTTCTCGCATGGCGTCATCAACGCTCTTATCGATTATGTCTTGGCCAAAAACAAAAATGTTCTATCGCGGCGATATATTGAAAAAATCGCTTCCTCACTTGCCCGCGAAAGCGTCACGACCGCGATTGACACGATGAATTATCTAATTAAGATAAACTCCGCCTGGAAAACGAGCAAGCCATCGGTTATCAAAACCACCGGCGGTGATGATAAAATAAAAGAAGAGGAAATTAGCGATGAGGAACTCGAGAGCATACTGGCCCTTCTCGAAGCGAAAAAGGATTGATGAAAATGGATAAGATCAAAGTGCCGTTATTTGAAAAGACGGAACTCGATAATTATATCGACGAGATGATCGATGAACTGCGCAAGGATGTCGAAGTTTATGAAATTATCAAGCAGACGATGAATCCGACACTGAAAACGGTCCGCGAGAATATTTCCAAGTTCATCGCCTTTAAAGAAGATTACGACTATTGCCGGAAATGCCCGGGTGTCGATAATTGTCGCAAAGCGACACCTCATCTCCAGCTGCGCCTGGCTAATGATGACGGCATCATCGAGCGCTCCTTTGCCCCGTGCGACAAAATTTTGAAACGGATCGAAATCGACAGCAAATACATCTATGCCGATTTTCCCGAAGAGTGGAAAGAATCATCGCTTAAAACCCTTGATAAAACCGCTGAGAGAAATCGCATCATTCGCCTCTTCAGCGAAATCGTGCAAGGTAACTCTCATCGCTGGGTTTACAGCCGCGGCGGACATCGCGTCGGCAAGTCGTTTTTGATGGCCACCCTAGTCAATGATTTTATCGCCATCACCAAAGCTCCGGCGGCCTTTATCAACTGCGCAAATCGCATCAAAGAGATTCATGATTTGTCCTTTAACGATAAGAGTGCTTTTGCGAAAAAAATCGTTGAACTGTCGAGTCTTCCCCTCCTCGTCTTAGATGATTTCGGCAACGAATACAAAAACGACTTTATCCGCGATACAATCGTTTTGCCGATATTAATCGAACGCGCCAAAAATCAGCGCCTGACCTTTTTTACTAGCGACTTCACAATTAATGAAATCGCCCAATTATATGAGACCAGCAAAGCTGGAGCGATCCGCGCCAAGCAGCTCGCCCGCCTTTTAAAAGAGATGGCGGAAGAAGAATTTGATCTGAGCGGCGTTTCCGCCTATTAACGCAAAATCCGTTTTAACTGCTTATGTAATTTAGATAAAGACGACGAGTTGTCGACGACATAGGTCGCCTTTTCTTTATCGCGAAGGGCGTCAAAGCCGGTGTTCAGGGCTCTTAACGTGGCGAGAGGAAGCCTCCGCTCGGCGAGGCGTTTGGCCTGAATGCTATCTTCGATATCTACATAGATTGTCTCATCGCAGTAGTCATCGAGCTTAGCCTCAAAAAGAAGGGGCATTTCGATGGCTATTTTATCGTCATTATGGGCTTTTTTAAGCGTTTCAACAACGGCTTTTTCGACGCGCGGATGCAAGATTTTTTCAAGGCCTCGCTTTTTATACTCGTCGGCGATGATAACATCGATGATGAAGCGCTTGTCGATATTACCGCTTTCATCGACGACATTATTTCCGAACAGTTTGATAATCAATTCTTGAACTTTTTTATCATGATAAAGATTTTTGACAATGGTGTCACCGCTCAGGGTATGATAACCGCGCTCGCCAAAGAAAGATAAAACGGATGATTTACCTGATCCAATCGGACCGGTGATGCCGATGACATACGGCAGCGATGGGTTTTTCTGACAGCGGGGACAAAAAGTCGTGCCGCGTCCGCCGACGAAAATCTTGCGCATTCCGTGGTTGCAGCGCGGGCACGGAAGATTCTCTTTGCCATAGGCGTTGAGCTGCGTCTGAAAGCCGCCATCGATGCCCTGGCTCGGATGATAACTGCGAATCGTTGAGCCCCCGCTTTTGATAGCCATCGAAAGAACTTTGACACTATTGGAGATAATCCCTTTTAACTGACTTTCGCTTATGCGATCAGCCGGCGTCTCGGGATGAATTAAAGAGAGATACAAAACCTCATCGACATAGATATTGCCAAGTCCCGCCACAAATGTCTGATCGAGGAGGACGGCTTTAATCGGAATCGTTTTCCGCGCCAATTTGGATAAAAGGGGCTTAACATCTTTGATATCAAAAGGCTCGGGACCTAAATTAGAAAGCGGAGGCGAAGTTTGATAAGTTGCCGCGCTCGAAAGTTTCATCAAACCGAATTTGCGCGTGTCGTTATATTCAAGGGCGCTATGATCACTAAAAGTGAAGACGACGCAGGCGTGTTTATCATAAGTCTCGAGCATTTGCTCGTGATAAAAGTATTTTCCCTCCATGCGCAGGTGCGATAAAAAAATAATTTCTTCATCAAGATGAAAAATAAGAAATTTGCCAATTCGGGTTAACTTACTTATCGTCTTTTCTTTTAGTGTCTTTGCAAAGTCAAAGGGATCGCCTTCAATGGTATTGCGATTAAATATCTCAACACTTAAAATTTTCTTGCCGATCACCAGTTTGGCGAGGATATTTTTTATCGTTTCGACTTCAGGAAGTTCGGGCATATTCTTTTTCCTCTATTTAGCGTCATACCACGTCTTGCCGACGCCGCCGTCAACTTTTAATTTAACATCAAGAGCGATGACATTTTCCATGATTTCGCTTATTTCCGCGCGGACTTTATCAATTTCATCGATGTGAACCTTAAAGAGCAGTTCGTCGTGAATTTGTAGCACGAGTCGCGTTTGATAGTTCTTCTTTTCAAGCATCGCTTGGACTTTGACCATCGCCAGTTTGATGAGGTCGGCAGCCGTGCCCTGAATGGGCGCATTCATCGCCGCCCGGCGCGCGAATTCGCGTACCTGATAATTGCTGTCGTACAGTTCGCGGAGGTAGCGGCGGCGGCCAAAGAGGGTTGCGACATAGCCGTCCTTAAAAGCCTGGTCGACGACATTCTGAAGATAATCGCTGACTTCGGGATAAGTTTGAAAGAAGGCATCGATAATCCCTTTGGCTTCCTTGGGCGGAATTTCAAGTTGTTCGGCCAGACCCCAATCCGAAATGCCATAAATAATGCCGAAATTGACGGCTTTGGCCTTGCGCCGGGCATTGCTGTCGGCACTGCCAAAGATGGCCCGCGCCGTCGCGGCGTGAACATCATCATCGCGATTAAAGACATCGATAAAAGCCTGGCACCGGCTCAATGAAGCGAGGATGCGCAGTTCGATCTGCGAGTAATCAAGCGAGAGAATCTGATAATTATTATCAGGATAGTAAAAAGCCCGGCGAATCAGTCGCCCTTCTTCATCGCGAATCGAGATATTTTGCAGGTTAGGTTCACTCGAGGAAAGACGCCCCGTCGTCGTGAGGGCCTGATTGAAAATGGCGTGTAACTTGCCGTCTTCGTGAATGTGGACGACGAGGCCATCGATATAGGTTGATAACAACTTGGCATATTTGCGGTATTCGAGAATTTTAGCGACGATCGGATGGCGGTCGATGAGCTTTTTTAATGCATCGACCGATGTCGAGTCCTTGCGGTTACTCGGTAAAGCGAGCTTTGTAAAGAGAATCTCTCCAACTTGTTTGGGCGAGTTGATATTAAACTCTTCACCGGCCAAAGTATAAATTTCCGATGTCAAAGCTTTTAAGCTTTCGCGGTAGTCAGCGCCGATTGTATCAAGGGTCTTCGCGTCGAGAGGAAAGCCTTCGATTTCCATCTTGGCCAGGACGAGGGCCAGCGGCATTTCGATGTCTTCGTAAAGTTTTATAGCCTCGTGCTTTTTTAGTTCCTCGATGACGCGGGCTTGCAGTTTTAAAGTTAAGTAGGCGACCTTGGCGGTCCTCAGCGGATTCGATTCGTCAAAAAGCGAGAGTTCGCGGTCATCTTTTCCGTGGGCATCGACGCCGAAATAGTTGAGGATTGAATCGACGTTGTTTTTTAGCGAGGAGTCGAGGAGATAGGCGGCCAGCAAAAGGTCAAAAGCCACGCCGCGAAGAGCGATGCCGAGGCGGTGGAGGGCAACGGTCGTCGCCTTGATATCAAAACATGATTTGCTGATCTTTTCATCCTCGAGCATCGTTTTTAAATTTTGATCCCGGACAGCGTCATCGAGATTTATGTAATAGTGGTTTGCGCCGTTGCTGAGGGCGAGTCCGAGAATCGGCGCCTTAAAATAATTGTCTTCCTTCATGTCGATGAAAAGGGCGATTTTACTACCTAATTCAACATTCTTAAACGAAGATATTTTCTGGTATTCAATCTTCACATCGCGTTCCGATTCAATCTTGTATTTGCTCGGCAGCCGATTCAGGAGCTGCTTGAGTTCGTAGCGCTGGCCAAATTGGTTAATCGTGTCAAAGACATATCCTTGATACATAGTATCAGCGAGAGTAAAAGGCAACTCGATATCGGTTTTTATCGTCGCCAAACGCTTGGATAACTGACCGATTTTAGCGTGCTCGACGAGGTTTTGTCCGATCTTGCCGTCGATGTTTTGGGCTTCTTCGAGAATTTTTTCAAACGTGCCGTATTGCTGGAGGAGTTTGACGGCCGTTTTTTCGCCGATGCCGGGAATGCCAGGCAGATTGTCGCTGGCGTCGCCGCGAAGGCCTTTATAGTCGGGAATCTGCGCTGGCGAAATGCCGAATTCCTGCGGCATCGTCACCTCGTCCATCACCATGATGTTCGACATTCCGGTCTTGAGGATGTGAATGGCGATATTGTGGTCGATGAGCTGCAGAAAATCGCGGTCCGAGGTGTAGACGATGACCTGATGACCGGCTTTGCTGGCGACCTTGGCGATCGTCCCGCACACGTCATCGGCTTCATAGCCTTCCTGCTCGTAGACGAAGATTCCGAGTGAAGTCAGGAGTTCGCGGGCCAGGGGCATCTGGACGACGAGGTCGGCGTCAGTCGGCTTGCGGTTGGCCTTATACGCTTCAAACTCGCCGTTGCGAAAGGTTTTTTTGCCGACGTCGAAACCGACGATGATATGCTCTCCGCCCTTGAATGAAGAGATGATTTTATTGATCATGTTGCCAAAGGCAAAAAGGGCATTCGTCGGCACGCCCTCCTTAGTGCGCATGACTTTGGCGTTGGGACCATAAGCGGTGGCGTAATAGGCCCGAAAGAGCAAGGAATTTCCGTCGATTACATAAACTTTAGCCATGCTTATTCCTCCAGGGCGATGATTTCATTGGCGATAAAGACATTTTCGCGTTTGCGGTCCATGTAGCCGATGACGCGGACGATATTTTTCTTCTTCAAAAACTCGTAGCTCAGGGCATAGGTTTTGGCGAAGATGGTGATGTCGATGTCGCCGCTGTCATCATAGATGTTAAGAAAAGCCATCGGCGTGCCACTTCGCGTATTGATGACTTTAACGGTGCGAATCACGCCGACAATCTGCATCGTCGGGCTTTGCGACTCGCGGGCATCGCTTATTGCGATAACCGGATATTTTTTGATGGTATCTTGTTTATAGGTGAGCGGTGAACCGGATATCATCAAGCCGAGAGCCTCATATTCGCGGTCGAGGTTATCAAGAGGATCATCAAATGCTTCCGTGTAACGAGGTTTGCTGGAAAATGGTAAATCGATGATCATCTGGCCATCCTTAGAATAGAGCATCGAGCCATAGCGGAGGGCGCTGTTAATCGTGGCGCGCAAGGACGAGCGCGAGATGGCAAAATTATCAAAGGCGCCGGCGTCGATTAGTTTGCCAATCTGATTCTGGTTGATTTTGTAGGCGATCATCCGGGCGACAAAATCAAAGAAATCAGTGAAGGGTCCGCCATTATTGCGCTCTTTGATGATGGCGTCGACGAGAGCGCCGAGAATGCCTTTAACGGCGAACAGGGGAAAGATTAGCGCGCCGTCTTTGACGATGAAGGTCTGACCCGAGCGATTGATATCAGGATTGAGAATCTTGATGCCCATCTTGCGGACTTCATTGAGCGTCTCGTTGAATTTTGTGTCGTTGCTACCTGAAGAGCTACCCAAAATGGCGGCGTAAAATTCCGGTGTGTAATAGGTTTTTAAGTAGGCCATCTGGCAGGCTAAGACCGCATAGCAAAGCGAATGGCTGCGGTTAAAGCCGTAATCGGCGAATTTGTAGATGAGATCAAAGACGGACTTGGCTTCGCTATGCGAATAGCCGTTTTTGATGGCGCCGGCGACAAAGTTTTGTTCAAGGCTTGATAGCTGGGCGCTGTCTTTTTTGGATATCGCGCGACGAAAGACATCAGCCTGCCCATAGGAGAAGTCGGCCATCTTGCGGACAATCTGGGTGATTTGCTCCTGGTAGACGATGATGCCATAGGTGGAGGCGAGGATTTCTTCGAGAGCTTTGGAGGGATAGACGATCGGCTCCTTTTTCTTTTTGCGGCGGGCATAGCTCGGAATGTTATCCATCGGCCCGGGGCGAAAGAGCGCCAAGAGGGCGACGATATCTTCAAATCCTTCGGGTTCTAAAGTGGAGATGGCTTTTTTCATGCCAGCGGATTCGAGTTGAAAAAGCCCCATGGTCCGGCCTTCTTTGATGATGCGAATCGCTTTTTTATCCTCAAAAGGAATTTCTTGATAATTGAGGCTGATGCCGCGATTTTGGCGAATTAAAGATAAGCACTCATCGATGATGGAAAGATTGCGGAGGCCGAGGATATCCATCTTTAAGAAGCCTTGTTCTTCGAGGTAGTTCATCTCGTATTCGGCGATGTAATCGCCATTAAAATCCACATTGACGGGCAGGACTTCTTCAAGCGGTGAATCGTTAAGAATAATGCCGGCGGCGTGCAGTCCTGACTGGCGGGGGAGACCTTCGATTAAGGCGGCGAGACTCACGATGTTAAGATAATATTTGTCGCTGTCGACCAGCTTCTTAAAAGCCGGGTTCTTGCGGTAGTTTTCACGAAGCGAAGAATTGGCATCGATAATCAATTTCGAAATCATATCGATTTCGCGGGTTTCGATTTTGTAGACGCGGCCGATATCGCGGAGGGCTTGCTTGGCACCGATCGTCTGAATGGTCATGATATTGGCGACTTTATCTCTTCCGTATTTGCTGCGCAGATAGTCGATGACTTCACTGCGGCGGACATCGGAAAAGTCGATGTCGATATCGGGCATCGATTGCCGCTCGGGATTTAAGAAACGCTCGAACAGCAAGTTGTGTTTTATCGGATCGCACGAGACGATGCCGAGGGCATAACTCACTAATGAACCGGCGGCGCTGCCACGTCCGGGGCCGACCGAGATGCCGTGTTCGCGGGCGAAGGCGACATAGTCGCTAACGATGAGAAAATAGTCGCTGTAACCCATCTTGGCGATGACATCAAGTTCGTAATTGAGGCGGGATAGGTATTCTTCGCCGATAACGGGTATTTTATTGCGTAAACCTTCTAATGCCTTATTTTTTAAATAAGCGTCACTTGTTATATCGTCGCTTTTCTGGTAGCGGAGAAGATGGCCGCGCTTCTCTTCAAAGCGAAAGGAGCTGAGCTTGAGCAATCGGTTGGTATTTTCGATTTCCTGCTCGGTAAAGAAACGGGCTATTTCTTCTTTTGTCAGAAGGTATTCGCTTCCTTCGAGCTCTTGAATCGCCAACTCGCTATCATCGCGAATCGCTTTAGCAATTTCAAGGACAATCGCGTCTTTTTTTTCGATATATCTGATAAACGGAAAGGCGATGGTCTGATAGCCGTGAGTGCGGGCAAAATCGCGCATATAAGCGACAAATAATTCGTCTTCTTCGACACCGAATTCAATGCCCAAGTAAAAATGTTCGCCGAGATTGGAAATAGGCAGGAGAAAGTGCGGAATCTGGTCGCGTTCGGTTTCAAATAGCGAAGAGAGCTTTGAATGAGCGATGGCGAGAACGACCGCCAATCCCGCTTTATGGCGCCCGACTTCTTCATAGGTCAGATTTCTGGTTCTTTTTATAAAAAGAAGCTTGAGGAGATTTCGATAACCTTCTTCATTTAAGGCGAAGAAGGAAAGTAAATTGTCATCGATGAGAAAGTCGACTCCGGCGAGGAGGTTTAACTTCTCTTGTTTTAAGGCTTTATAAAAATGCGGAACGCCGGAGAGCGAGTTAAAGTCGGTGATGCCCGAGCCCTTGAAACCGCGCTTCTTAAGCGCTTTAAGATAATTCTCTTCGGTGATTCCGCTTTGCAAAAACGAATAGCCCGTGTAGACGTGTAAGGGAATAAAACTCATATATTATATCTTAGCAAAAAGAAGGGGTTATTTGAAATAAAAAGGTATCGATAACCGACACCTTTTTAAATCTATAATCTACCTATTCGACAAATAAATTGTCGAGATCTTGTATGAACTCGGGTAGGACATCGAGGCTCTTGAGTTTGGCGCCGGAAGCCTGGGCGTGGCCTCCGCCTTC
>DCUC01000031.1:6149-7083 GCA_002329705.1 Caryophanales bacterium UBA1424 | reverse complement strand
GCTAAAATGCCGGCGATGGCCACGCGCCTTCTTTCGCCTCCGGATAAATCAAAGGGCGAACGCTTATAAAAACTCTCGTCGAGGCCGACTAGGCCCAGGGCTTCATGGGCGCTTTTGAGGGCTTCTTCATTACTAGCGCCAAAATTTTTCGGTCCAAAGGCGACATCTTTTTCGACCGTCTCTTCAAAGAGCTGATATTCCGGAAACTGAAAGACGAGGCCGACGAGTTTGCGAAGCTCTTTAATTTTCTTTGTTCTTCTTTTACGGCTTTTGGCGACGACGTAATCATTGATGATGACTTCGCCGGAAGTCGGAACGAGGAGGCCGTTTAACTGCTGGATAAGCGTCGATTTGCCGCAGCCGGTTTTGCCGACGATAGCGGTAAAGGAACCGTCGATGATATCGAGGCTGACATCGGAAAGAGCCTCGTAACTAAACGGGGTTTTGGCGTTGTATGTAAACGATACGTTCTCGTATTTTATCGGCATAAAAATTCCGCCATTTCGCCGAGATTTGCAAAGTTATCGACATCAATTCCCTGCTTTTTGAGGGCTTTTTTGAGTTTCTGAATAAAGGGTAAATCGAGGTCGATCGCTTTTAATTTATCTTCTTGGGCAAACACTTCTTTGGGGTTTCCGCTGAGGATGACTTTACCTTGGTGCATGACGATGACTTCATCGCTGAGAGCGGCTTCTTCGATATCGTGAGTGATGGAAAGAATCGTCAGATTGGGATTTTCTTCGCGCATGGCAAAGAGGGTTTCCTTGACCTCGCGCTTACCTTTGGGGTCGAGCATTGAAGTCGCTTCGTCGAGGATGACGAGGTCGGGCGACATCGCTAAAATACCGGCGATGGCCACGCGCTGCTTCTGACCGCCCGAGAGGTTTGATGGTTCGCTTTCGAGAAAGTCGCTCATATGAACCTTATCGGCAAA
>DCUC01000031.1:1066-6100 GCA_002329705.1 Caryophanales bacterium UBA1424 | reverse complement strand
TTTTGAAAGACGATGCCGATTCGAGAACGAATCGCATGTAAGGAAGCCGAACTAAGAACTTCATCAAAGACTTTCACTTCGCCTTTTTTAAAAGCGAGCAAACCCATGATGAGTTTCGCCAGCGTCGATTTTCCGGAGCCGTTATGGCCGATGATCGACACGTATTTGCCGCGTTCGACAGCAAAGGAAACGTCGTTGACGGCATCGTGTTTTCCATCGTAGGAAAAGAAGAGGTTTTTAACTTCCAGAGCCCGCATTATTTTTTTCTCCGGGCATAAAATTCAAGAAAGATCATCACGCCGACAAAGATGAGGATGACAATGCCGGCGACCAAAAAGAAAACCCATAGTTTGACAACGTCGGGAAAAGAATGCATCAAAGAGGAAAAGACGACGATTAAAAAAAGCAATAAGGCCATCGATCCGATGAAGATTCTTTTTAAGAGCAAACGGGTTTCTGCTTTCATATTTAGACCATTTCGATATGCGGTATTCGGCCGATATACTTGCGGATTTTGACGCCGGCTAGATGAAGGAGATGAATGCTGGCCTTGGTCATCGTCGTGTCTTCGTATTTGTTCTCGGCGTAAACGACTTCTTTGATGCCGGTCTGAATGATGGCTTTCGCACATTCATTGCACGGAAAGAGAGTGACGTACAAAGTACAGCCGTCTAAAGCCGAACCGTTACGAGTGTTGAGGATGGCGTTAAACTCGGCGTGGCAGACATAGAGATATTTTGAGTCGAGACCTTCGCCTTTTTCCCACGAGACTTGGCTTTCATCGATGCCGCGCGGCATGCCGTTATAGCCGATGGAGACGACTTTGTGGTCTTTATCCACGATGCAGGCTCCGACTTGGGTATTCGGATCTTTGCTACGCAAGGACGAAAAGATGGCTATGCCCATAAAATATTCGTCCCAGCTGATCGGTGTTCTCGTGCTCATAGTATGCTCCTCATAAAACTTTTCTAATTATATCATTGCGCGAGCGCTTGTATTAGTAAAACAATATCAAAAAATTACATAGTAAGTCGGCTATATGGTGAATGTGATTACCGCGTCTTGATTAAAGCGCCTTCGAATGGTTCGAGCCAGACTTTGCCTTCGTAATTATCGACGCCTTCGTAGTTAGCGACGATTACTTGACCTCTTAAAAAGAGGGGATTTTTAATTCTCTTCTTGGACAGGTTGAGAATAATGGTGTATTCATCATTTCCAAAGGTCCGTAAAAACGCCATGAGATTTCCGCTTGTCACCAGCGGAATAAATTCGCCGTAACACAAGGCGGGAGTCTCTTTTTTTAGGGCGATGATTTTCTTGTAAAAATGGTAGATTGATNNCCATGGTTCGCCGCTTGTAAAACCGGCGTTTTTTGATCCGTTCCACTGCATCGGCGTCCGAGCGTTATCGCGGTTGATGTTGTCGACGAGTTTTAAAGCCGTGCGATGCGAAAATTTCATCTCTCTAAGAAGGCTATAAACATTGAGGGCCGAGATGTCTTTGACAAGCGACATATCGTGTGTGCCGATGTTCGTCATACCGATTTCCTGGCCCTGGTAGACGAAGCTTGTTCCTTTTAGGAACATCACCATCATCGCCAGCATCTTTCCGGATTCGAGGTAATAATCTTTTTCATCGCCGAAACGAGGGATGCTTCTTAGCTGATCGTGGTTCTCGAGATAGTTTGTATTCCACGCGACATTGTTCTGCCAGCCAAAGAGGATTTTTTTCATTCGCCGCGGCTGGTATTTGCGGGCAAAGATGGGCACCTTGCGACGGTCGACATTGACGTGATCAAACTGAAAGACCATGTCGAGTTCGCCGTCGATAAACCTCCGGGCGTTTTGATAGTCAACCATATAGGTTTCCCCGACCGTCATGCAGTCATATTTGGAAAATACTTCATCGTGAAGTTCGCGGAGGATTTTGTGATTGCCCTCTTGGTTTAAATAGTGTTCGCGGCCGGTCTGACTGAGCCTCTGCTTGCCGTTTTTAAGAGTCGACTTATAAATCTGATTGATGACATCACAACGAAAGCCGTAGATGCCGCGGTCGAGCCAGAAGCGGAGGATCTTTTTAACTTCGTCGATAACTTTAGGGTTATGAAAGTTTAAATCGACTTGCTTGTCGCCGTAGAGATGGAGATACCAAAGACCGACTTCGCGATCGAATTTCCAAGCCGATTCAGCGAACATCGATTGCCAGTTATTCGGGGGCTTTTTGTTATTCTTGCGACCTTCTTTCCAGTAGTAGTAGTCGCGGTAGGGTGAGTTCGGTTTTTTGCTTTCGATAAACCACTTGTGTTCATCGCTCGTGTGATTGACGACGAGATCCATGATGATGCGAATGCCACGCTTTTTTGCTTCCGCGATCAATGTGTCCATATCTTGAAGCGTGCCATACTCGGGGTTGATGTCGAGATAATCGCTAACATCATAACCCATGTCTTGATTAGGCGATTTGTACACTGGCGATAGCCAGATGATGCCGACACCTAGTTCTTTTAGATAGTCGAGTTTGGAAAGGATGCCAGGCAGATCGCCGATACCATCACCATTGGAATCGCAAAAGCTGCGCGGATAAATTTGATAGACGACGTTTTCCTTAAAATATTGTTTTTGCATGTATTAATTTTAGCATAACGTTAAATGTTGTTGTCTTGGACGATGCTATTGATGCAAAACCCCCATTTAATACGCGAGGCAACCGATTGGAACAATCCACACACCGCTTTCATCTTTGTAGGCATATTTGGTGCCGGTCAAAACCATTAAAAACGATGGTTCATTCATTTTTTCGGTGTTTATTTTATCTTTGAGTTTCTGTAGATTATTAACTGCTTTGGGGATTTCATAATCGCCTAATTTAACTTCAATTGCGCCCCATTTCCCGTTATCGAGGTGAATGATGGCGTCGATTTCAAGATTGGTGTTATCGCGATAGTGATAGACTTTTCCTTTTAAAACGTCAGAATAAACGCGCAGGTCCCGAATGCATAAGGATTCAAATAGCAAACCAAAGGTTTTGATATCGTTGATTAAATCTTGGGGCGACATATTTAAAGCAGAAGTGGCAATCGAGGGGTCGACAAAATGCCTCGTCGGAGATACTCGCGCTGTCGCTTTGCTGCGGAAATTTGGATTCCATGATTCAAGTTCTTCAATGACGAAAAGCTTTTTAAAGGCCTCGAGATAATCATTTAATGTTTCTATCGAAAAAATAGTGGCTTGTTCGCCTTGATTAACATCTGACAAAAGGCTTGTGGTCGCTGTGCGCGTTGAGATGTGGCGGGCATAAGATTTAAGAAGACTCGCGGCCTTGATCGGCGACCTTTTTACGTCGTCGACCATGCGGATGTCTTGTGAGATAATCGCCTCATGATAGTCGATGGCCTGCTGGAGGGCAATATTACCTTTGCTGAGGGCGGCCAAAGGCCATCCACCACGACAAACTAAAAAGGCGAGGTCTTCGATCGATAAGTTCGATTCGGAGGTTTTTCCATATTTAGGGTTATTGAAAAGATCGGATAAAGATATTTCGCCATTTGATTCCGAGGATTCAAACAAACTCATCGGACGCATTTTGACGGCGACAATTCTGCCGATGCCACTATGGCTGCTCGCGTCCATCTTTGCCGGAACGCTTGACCCAGTTAGAATGAACTGACCAAATTCGCCACGACGATCAACTTCCTGTCTAACTGCATCCCATATATTTGGTGAAATTTGCCATTCATCAATTAATCGCGGAGTGCCACCTTTAAGCAGTTCAAGGGGGTTGATTTTAGCAAGGGCGAGATATTGTTGTTTGCTAATCGGGTCTTGCATATTCAGAAAGCTTCCGGCGTGTCTTTTCGCCGTGGTCGTCTTTCCGCACCACTTAGGACCGGTAATCAAAACTGCGCCCTTAGAGGAGAGGCGATATTCCAATACCTGATCCATAATTCTTTGCTTATATATCATACTTGCCACCTCACATCATCATTATATAGAAAGGCAGTGTAAAAATGAACAAAATTCGGTGTTTTGAAACGATTTCGTTAGGTGTTTTGAAACGCTTTTATTAGGTGTTTTGAAATATTGCTCATTTATTTAAACTAATAAAATGTATATGGTTGAATATTTATACTATAAATAGTATGCCTTGCCATTAATCATAATAATGAAATGTTGGTGTCTTATCTGGTAAACATCAAGATAGTGGGATGAAATAACATTAGCGTTTACTTGGATATTGGGCTTTTTCTTTATATTGGAAAAACCGCTCTCTTGGTCAGCTAACTTAGAAGAAGCAGAGCCATTTTTAACATAGATAATATCATTAAGATAACTTACAATCGCTTCATTAAGCAACGAGTTGACACTGACTCCTTCTAGATTTGCTCTCTTCTTTATTTTCCAGTGTGTTGTTCTTTTTGCTCATAATCGCTTTATGACACTATAAATGGTGGCGTGTTGATCACAATGCAGCAAGCTAAAATATCGATTTCGAGCATCTCATCTTAATTCAGTTTTCTAATATCTAAGCTTGCGATGCATCAAGAATGCCAAAGTTGATAAAGTAACGATTGAAAAGCTAACAATAAACAAAATTGATGCCGTTCTTTGGCCGCTTATTATTCCGACGCCACTAGGAAGCGCAAAGACATTCGCAATGTAGCCCCATTTATCGATGGCGAGAACAACATTCTTTTGAAGCGAGGCATTTGCCATTTGTCCAACATCATTATAGTCATCGAGATATAGTTCTTCTAAATAGCCAAACGAGGGTGCGCTCAAACTATTTGCGGCGCTTTCTAGCTCCGCATAACCGCTACCATCTCCACATGAGTTAAAAGCTTCTAAAGACCGTCCAAAAGACATCGCCGCGCTGATATCGGGTGAGGCATAACCATAGACCGAAAGACGACTTATATAAAGAGGCATATTCGTGTTTTGAGTGATCAATATTTCAATGTGCCCGCATGTTTCGTTTGCTAAAGCAAAGCGATGACTATTTTCTTCGCTGGACGCGCTGATGGCCTGCGCTTCAGAA
>DCUC01000031.1:0-1051 GCA_002329705.1 Caryophanales bacterium UBA1424 | reverse complement strand
CCATAGACATCGACTTCGATATGCAAAATCGAAAAGTCGGGAATTGCCGAACGAAGTGATAAGGCGCTCACCGAATCGCCCTCTTCGCCAACTTGAATTCCGCTTGTTTCGCCATAGCTAAACGGATAGAAAGAAGCGGTGTTATGCCACTCCGAAGTTATCTTCCACTCTAGGGAGGATAAGGTGGTTATGAGTCCGTCACTGCTTTCGCCACTCGCACCGAGCTCGCCTAAGGCGAAATCGTGCTCATAAACAGTAGACGGGCAAAAATATGTAATTTTAAGGCTGGCGAGATAGGCGCTTGAAGAAACCGTGAATTTAAAAAACTGGCAGTCGTCAACATTCGATAAATCATAAGATACGACACTTTCATTAACGCTTGCGATATTTGTTAGAGCAAGCGCGGTCTCCGAGCTTGTTCCGGCGACGATAGCGGCGTTAGCGAAAGCTGGCGCATATCCGCTCGTATAGGCGCTAACCTCTATGCGCGTCATTATTCTTGTTAATCCCAGATCAGGAAAAATCTCAAGAGAATGGTCTTGATAAATGCGCATATAATCATAAGTTTTGGGAATCGGCGAATAATAGCCGTTCTTTCTTTGAATTAACGTAAAGTCTCCCGCGTCATATGAACGAACACTTCCTTCTGTTATCCAAGCTCCGTCGCCTTTAACATAAACATATGTCTGGTCATCGGCTTTGGCTTCCTTGATGTTTGCGACATAGGAGCTTAAAGCGACTCCGATGGACAAAACGCCAAGCGCTAAAATAAACGCAAACTGCTTTTGATGATTCATGGTGATCCTTTCCGAAGGTGGGCGTTGTTACAAACGTCACTCGTTTTCTGTCTTTATTATAACAACGATGGACGCGTCAAAAAACACCAAAAAGCGAAAAGGAACATTTCGTTCTGGCAAAAGTAATACTTTAATGAATTAAAAAAACAAATGGTTACTTAATAATGATTAGAACATATCGCAGA
This sequence comes from Caryophanales bacterium UBA1424, assembly GCA_002329705.1. GTDB lineage: Bacteria > Bacillota_I > Bacilli_A > RFN20 > CAG-826 > UBA1424. The sequence goes on along the minus strand of DCUC01000031.1, from coordinate 69 downwards.
CTTTTATTCTTTGCTAATTATTTCCTTTTTCTGATGGAAATAGAAAGCAAAGGCGAGAACAGATAATCC
>DCUC01000069.1 GCA_002329705.1 Caryophanales bacterium UBA1424 | reverse complement strand
AAGGCGCCCGTAATGGCGCCTTTTTTATTATCTTGTCGTTTGTCAGAATAATTACTACAATTATATTAATAGTTCTAACGCATTAAGCGTTACACAAAATAATGCCGAAAAAAGAAAATAAGAAAAACGAAATTGTCTCCGCTTATGACGAAGACGGTAATCCCAAGAAAGAGTATGGACCACCCAAACTCACGAAACGATTTAAAGTTTTCCTTTTTATTTTTTATGCTTTTGGACTCGTTGCCGCCTTAGGCGTCATCTTCCTTTTGGAAAGGTGTTCGAGTTGATATTATGTGGTAACTTACAATTTGTTGTAAAACCCACAATTATATAGATTTGATAAGGAATAGATAATATGAAAAAAAGAACTCCGTCTCTACTAATCTCCATCATTATTTCGTTATTTGCTATCACTTCGTGCAATGGCGGATCAAGCGATTCTTCCGGATTAAACTCAGATACTTCGCTCGATCCCGATACAACCTATACCGTGACCTTTGATTTGAACTACCCGGGTTCGCAAGGCGCTCCCGCGGCCCAGACGATTAATCACGGGGGATTGGTTGATGAGCCAACCGCTCCGGTCCGCGTCGGTTATGATTTTAAACATTGGTCCAGCGATCTTTATGGTGCGACATCTTGGAACTTCGCCAGCGACACCGTGACAGCGGATTTGACGCTTTTTGCGAGCTGGGAAGTCGCTCAAGTTGAAGCCAAAATCTTTTATGTCGATATTCCTGAATTTTGGAAGGTCCATGGCGCAGGTGTTGGCATGTATATGTGGGATGAAAGCGATAATAACAACACATGGCCCGGAGTAAGAATGAATCTTGTCAGCGGCGACATCTATTCTTATGAACTCGGCTCGCAATATACGGATTTTATCTTTGTCCGCGTTTCCGGTACGGATCCGATTACCGACTGGGGGGCAAAAACTATTAATCTCAGCCTTGATTTAGCCGGTAACAATAATCTCTTTATTGTTGGAGAAGAAACTGTTTGGGGCGATCCTGGCTGTAATGGAACATGGTCGGTTTATTCTGCGTCTTAATATTTTAATAGAAAAGGAGATTATCAATGTCGAAAATCAACAAGTTTGGGGTTTTTCTTCTCTCAGTGCTTTTTATCGTCAGTTGTGACGGCGGCTCAGGCAGCGACTCTTCGGCATCCGGCGATACATCTTCAACTTCGATTGAAGTAATTGACGAATATGATGATTGGCTAAACACTTGGTCCGAGAGCGATCACCTTTATATTCATTATCTAAGACCTGAAGCCCCAATATCCGAATATGACGATTATGCCTTGTGGATTTGGCAAAATGCCCCTCAGGATTTAGAAGGATCTCTTTTCTGCTCGACTGATTCAGCCGTCAAAGAAGCTTTTTATGAAATGCCTGATGATTGGTTAACTAACGTTGGCAATAGCGGTAATGACCTGATGCAATCCGGAAGAATTGTTGACATCGATTTAAGCGCGACGAACATCATCGGTGGCAAGACGGGTAGAAATACCGGCTTTATCGGCGCGACTCGCATCGGTTTTCTGCTTGTCTTAGAAAGTTCGATGGGCGGCGGCAGCCACTGGACGAGCGACGGCGGTGCGAATACATATATCGACGATATAGCAAGCCACAGGCGCTCCAATGGTTCAATTCACGTCTTCTGCGTTCAGGGAAGCGTCGGTGATTATTCGTTTACCTACGACCCCAATTACATTGAAAACCCCGTCGTCAATGATACGACCGGCACCTACCGTTCAGGCTCAGATGTCGCCAGTTCGACAGATAGTTATCAGCAATCCGGAACGTCGTCGACCTTTAAAAGTTCAATGGGTATCGGCTATCAGATTTTCGTCGCCAGCTTTGCTGACTCCAACGGAGACGGATTAGGTGATATCCGCGGCATCATCAATTCTTTAGATTATTTAGAAGACCTCAATGTCAATTGTCTATGGCTCACGCCGATTCAGCGCTCGGAGAGTTATCACGGCTACGATGTGACTGATTTTGGAGCCATTGATTCAAAATTCGGAACGATGGATGACTACCGCGAATTAGTCGATGAAGTTCACGAAAGAGGCATGACTATCTTAATGGATTTTGTTATCAACCACACTTCCAAAAACAATGTCTGGTTCAAGAAGTCGCAACGCGCGGAACAAGGCACTCATCCTGTCACGCAGGAATCGTTTAATTACCGCGATATGTATCACTGGGCTTATAAAGGCGATATGGTTCGCAAATGGAACGAGACATCATCCGTTCCCGTCAGCGACCCTGGTTATGGGACAACGACCGCAACCTACAATAGTATTCCGGTTGAGACCCACCCCGATTGGTATCGCGATGGCGAATCGAATTACTATTACTATGGCAAGTTTGGTTCCGGCATGGCCGAGCTTAACTACGATGCCCAAATCACCCGCGATTTAGTCATCGATATGGCCAAAGGATGGCTCGAGTTCGGCGTTGACGGTTTCCGCCTCGACGCCGTCAAACATATTTATATGTTAGATGAAGCCTATCAAAGCGGCGACCTCGTCGTCAGCGATACCGGAACGAGAACATTCTACGACTCCGAAAAGATGGAAAACGTCACGGTGAAATTCGATTACTCCTCGAATATGTCGAAAAACCTCGCCTTTTGGAAAGAATTCTCCTTCAAGTTAAAGCAGGAATATCCGAACGCTTTCTTGGTCGGCGAAAACTTCGACGGCTGGGATGATCGCATGTCGCCATATTTAAAGGCGATGGATTCGCAGTTTGATTTTGGCCTTTATTATCATAACCTTGAATACAATTACTTAAAGAAACAAGGCATGAATGCTTCGCAAAATGCCCAGGAAGGTAACAGTACGGAAACCGTCAGCCGCAGCCACCGCAGCGACTATATCGGCGGAGCATTCACTTCCAATCATGACGTCTTAAGAGCAATCAACCACATTAACGTCACAAGCGACGGCAGTAATCTTGATCACAATCCGGTGATTGGCGGGGCTAATCTTGCCACTCAAATTAAAAAAGCCCAGACGCACGCCGCCATCACCTTGATGCAGCCGGGCTTAAGCTGGATTTATTACGGCGATGAACTCGGCATGTCGGGTAATACCGTCGGCGTCAGCACGAGCAATCCCGAGACAATCAACAACGCTGACCGCTGGTATCGCCAACCCTTTAAATGGGGCGCCAGTGACGAAAGAACGACCGGATACCGTTTCAATATGTATACGGTCGAACATGATGACTACAATAAAAATACTTTGGCGAGCGCCGCCGAACAGGTCGGCGATAGCACCAGTATGCTGTCTCTCTACAAAGCTCTGGCCGAAGTTAAAAATCGTCCTGATTTCCCAATCAACGGCGATTATACCGGTTATGATTTCGAAATTAATGGCGATGTTCAGCACTTCCAGATTTCCGGCGGTGGAGTGACTTATAAAGTCTATGTTAATTGCGGAGCTTCAACTGTTACGATTAGTCCGGGGACAACGGTTTTGACGTGGAATGCGACCAGCACACAGCTTAACGCCTACGGAATCGTTATTTCGAAAGTATATTCCCCCGATTAATAAAGAAGATTATTCAGGCGTGTATGTCGACCATGTGCCGCTGCATTTTGTCGGCATATAGGAAACCGTCTCTTCCATTATGAATAGGTTATTTTCATCGGTCGGAACGAACAAGTCTTCGGTCTGGGCTTTTTTGGCCTGAAGCGGTTCGCCGCCTGACGCTGTCATTTTATTAAAAATAACTCTTGTGTATGATTCAGGCACTTCGAAACAATAAATCTCTCCCGATACAAGTGTCATCTTATCACCCGGCCAACCAGTCAGAGGCGTCCAGTCGCTCTGGGCTAAATAAATGCCGGCGACATCGCCGTCGGTGTGCCAGTAAGCGGGAATATCGACGTATATTGTTTTGGTTTCTTCAATCGGATAAGGTTCAGGCTCATTGGGATAGACGCTCCAGCGGCCCCGGCATTTGCTGTCGCCGTAACGAGGTGTTTCATCGACGGTATAGAAATTGATGTCCTCATCTTCTAACAAAGTTAAGTCGAGATCGGATGTCTGAGATTTTAAACCTACTTCTGGTTCTAGTCCGGCCGCCGTCAGCCTAACAAATAAAATCTTGTCGTAATTCACCGGAATTTCAAGACTAAAAATCTCGCCTTCAACGAGCGTCATCTTTTCTCCTGGCCAGCTCTTTTTGGCCCCGTCTTCATCGCTCCAGACGTACATTCCGGCTGTATGTCCATCAGCAAGCCAGAAAGCAGGGGCGTTTAAGTAATACATTTTCGTTTCGATTGGCGGTTCGACATAGCTATAATCCCAGGCCGCATATAGGGTCATATCAGCGGTCACGGTGTCGGTAGAAAAGTTCCAGACCTCCATGCCATAGAGGTCGGTGGACCAGTGCTTAAAAGTATAATCAGTGCGAACAGGCGTATCCGGTTCGGTCACGAGGTTGTTATACAGTACTGTCTGCGGAGCGGGTGTTCCGGTCGCCCCCGAATAGTTTAAGTCAAAGGTGACGGTGAATTCGGTCGTGGGGTCGATGCTCACTTCGCTGGTGCTTTCGCTCGTCGAGTCCGACGTGTCGTCTACTCCGCACGAAGACAAGATAAACAAGGCGCTTAGCATCACTAAGCCAAAGGCGGTCGTTTTGTTCATTAATTTCTTCTCCTGATAAGATTCATTAAAACCATCTTACTATATTTTCTGCTTTTCGTTAAGAAAACCATACATGTGTAAACTACGATGAATATAAAAAGAACGCCCATCAAAGGCGTTCAGTTTAAAAAGAGCGCCATTAAGGCGCTCACTTAATCAGTAGTAGTAATTATGCTCTTTTCTTTCTAAGAATATAGAGACCAGCAAGACTGGTTAAACCAACAAGAGCGATGCCAATAATTAATGGCAGGGATGATTTGTTATCAAAGTAACCAATGTTTTGTGTCGGATTGCTCGCGGCAGTATAAAGGTTTTGCATCATTTGATACTTTGTAAAGGCATCAATGCTATTTCCTCTTGTGCCTGTAGAATAATTTTCTTCATTGGCATAATCGTCAATCATGATAGCTGATAATTCGCCCTCCATGTCCCAAACGCCTTCAATTCTTGGAAGGAAATTTGTGTCAATTTTTTGAAAAGCATTAAATCCGTTATCAGAACTTTCGCTGCAGCTTAGATATCCATCAAGTACTTTACCAAAGAAGGAATTTGTAATTCTTCCTAACACTTGCCCCTTTGCTAGTGTTTCGTCCCCAGTTTGATCTGTTGAAGGCAAATAAAACAGAAAACTACTATCACCGGAAGAGTAAGTCAATGACGTACTTGTTTCAAAAATTGATGTAAGATCACCAGAAAGCTTTAGGAAATGAAAAGATTTTCCATTAATAGTTGATAATAAAATGTCGTAATATGGAAACCAACTCGTGTATGGACTACTATCAACTCGAACTTGTGAGTAACCACTTGGTTGATATAAAATATTGTCAATATTAAGGGCTGTGATTCCATTATCTCCAAAGTGTCCGCGATCGAGCCAAATCCTTGTTCTTAGAGAATCAATGCCACCAGTATATCCAGCTATTGTTTTATAGATATCAACTGAGAAGTCGCCACTTCTAGTTAATGTTACATCAGCTTTTTTTGTTGATTCATTCCAGACGAAACTATCGATTAAATATTCTCCAGGTCCGTCGATTAGAGTGATATCTGCCGTCTGTTTATTATCTATTCCCCATTCAGATCCCACAACTATAACATCGGCGTGGTGAATTGTGGCTGGAAGAACGATTGAATTACCCGTTAACAAAGTTCCTGGCCATCCGTTACTATCTGGATTATGCGCTGTAGCGGGATCTAAATTATCGGATTTTGCATTAAAATAATACAGCTTTAAATCAGTCCAGCCCCACTCGCCTATATCAACATTAATCTTAATAGCATCTTTTAACTCAGTTTCATAAAGAGCAGCATTAGTTTGAACTGGAGTAT
>DCUC01000025.1 GCA_002329705.1 Caryophanales bacterium UBA1424 | reverse complement strand
CGCCGCATCAAGCGTTCCTCGCTTCGCTCTTTTGTCGGGCAGATGCTCCAGGATGTCTTCCTCTTCTCGGGAACAATCCGCGAAAACATCACTCTGAAAAACGATGCCTTCTCAAACGATGACATTAATAAGGCCGCAGATTATGTCGGCCTCGACCATGTTTTAAAGAAGCTTCCGGAAGGCTTAGATCATATCGTCAGGGAACGCGGAAACAACTTCTCCAGCGGCGAACGCCAGCTGATTTCCTTTGCCCGCGCGGTAACATACAAACCGACCGTCATGACGCTTGATGAGGCCACCGCCAACATCGATTCCGAAACCGAAGCCGTCATTCAAGCTTCGCTTGCTAAGATGATGAACATTTCGACGATGATTATCGTCGCTCACCGCCTGTCGACNNGGCAATCACCAGCAACTATTAAAGAAGAAAGGTTTATATTTCAATCTCTATCAGCTTCAGTACGAGCATCAAGAAACTCTATAACCGCTATTTATGATGCCTAATAACTCGCTCGGGCAAGAAGCATTATTCCGATTATTGAATTCAGCCCACTAGAATTTAACTAAATCGACGGTTTCTTCGATTAATTGCGCGCGTTTCTTGCTTTTCCAATTGACGATATTGGTGCCCAGAATCCGGGCACTTTTATCATTGAGAGCCAGTTCAAACTGCTTTAAAGCATTGTCGCCTCCCAGGAAGCGAAAGCGAAAGTGCTGCGTCAAAAAGCAGTAGACCGGTTTGCCTTCGAGATCTTGCGTTTTTGATAAATACGCCTTCATGATCGGCGAAAGGCTAAAAGCCCGGACCGGAGCCCCGAACACATAGCCATCATAGCCTTTGCTCTCCGGATTTTTCGTTAAGATAATTTTAGCAAGATCCATCTCCTCATCATTACCGGCGACAATTTCTTCAAGTTGTACTTGATGGCCCCGGGCGACGAGTTTTTCTTTAATTCGTTCGGCCACCGATTTGGTGTTGCCGGTCTTCGAATGGATGATGACGGCAATCTTAAGATTAGTGTTTTCCATATATTACCCCCGCTATAAATGCTAAAAGCGTGATTTTGGATGAAGATGAAGCGCTTCTAGTTTCTCCATATCTTCAGGTGCGATGACGAAGTCGAGTTCGGCATTGTTGATGATGCGCCCTTCGTGCGTCGACTTGGGAAGCGGCAGGGTATTTTGCTGAATCGTATAGCGAAGGGCGATTTGCGCCGGCGTAACCCCATATTTTTCCGCGAGTTGATTGACGAGGCGAAGCTTAAAAACGCGGCCGGACATCAGCGGCGAATACGCCTCGAATAAAATATTATTCTTCTGGCAGTAAGCGCGATTCTCGAGCTGGGGTTTTCCGACATAAAACGGCAGCTGATTAACATGAGGGACAAAACCGGTCGCCTGAATTAAAGGTTCGATATCACTCGGAGCAAAATTGGATACTCCAATCGCGCGAATTTTCTTCTCGTTATATAATTCGATCATCGCCTTCCAAGCCTCGATGTTACCTTGAGTATGATCGGTCCCGATGGCAATCCACGGCCACGGGGCGTGAATTAAGTATAAATCCACATAACTAAGACCAAGTCTTTTTAAAGACTTTGCAAATTCTCTTTTTGCACCCTCGAAGCTCTTGACATGCGAGGGAAGTTTGGTGGTCACGAAGATATCTTCGCGTTTAAGGGCGGAATCTTTGATGGCCTGGCCCACGCTCTTCTCATTTTTGTAGACGGTGGCGGTATCGATGTGGCGGTAGCCGTTACGAAGAGCCATCAGGACGGATTCATAAGCTTCTTTGCCCGGCTTGACGCGCCAGGTGCCAAAGCCGATTTTCGGAATCGCGACACCATTAGATAAGATATAGTCCTGGTCGATGATTTTCTTTTTCATATTTCTCCTTTACTGCCTGCTTAGTATCCACGGATAAAAAGAACCTGACATCACTTATTATTCTACTCTATGGANNGGTTTTCGCGGCGTTTTCCGCTTTCTTTCCAGTTCGCTGAGATACATCTTCCGCATGCGGTATGTCGAGGGAGTAATCTCTAATAATTCGTCGTCATTTAAATAGGCAAGGCAGTTTTCAAGCGACATTAAGCGCGGCGCTTTCAAGACGACTTTTTGCTCTTTGGTCGACATGCGCATATTAGTCAGTTCCTTGGCTCTGGTCACATTGATAATTAAGTCGCTGCTGTAGCGATTTTCGCCGACGATCATCCCTTCGTAGACTTCTGTCTGCGGAAGGATAAACATCGTCCCGCGCGCTTCAAGACCTTCGATGGCGTATGTCGTGCTCAGGCCGGTGTCAGAGGCAATCAGCACCCCGAGAGTGCGGCCTTTGACCTGAAAATTTGTGACCGGCCGGTGGTTCTTATAGAGATGGCTCATCAAACCATAACCTTTAGTTAAGGTCATGATTTGGGCGTGAAGACCAATTAAAGCGGCAGCGGCGATATTATAAATCAGGCGCGTGTTGCTTTCGCCATAGTCGATATTGACGACTTCAGCCTGGCGGTTAGCCAGCACATCCATCACCGCTCCCAAGCTTTCAGAAGGGACATCGAGAAATAATTCTTCGAAGGGCTCATGGGCTTGACCGTCAATTATTTTAATGATGGCCTTTGGTTTGCTCACTTCGAGTTCATAGCCTTCGCGGCGCATATTTTCAATCAGGATGCCGAGGTGGAGTTCACCGCGGCCGGAGACGAGAAAGCGGTCGCTGCCATCAATCAAAGATACTTTGAGGGCCACATCGCGCTGAATTTCTTTTTCAAGGCGGGCCTGAAGCTGGCGAAAGGTGACGAATTTGCCGTCGCGGCCGGCAAAAGGCGAGCTGTTGGGAGCAAACGTCATCTGCAAGGTCGGTTCGCTGATGGTAATCGGAGGGAGGGGCAAAATATGATCAGGATTACAAATCGTCTCGCCGACATTTATGTCGGTTAAGCCGGCGACACCGACGATATCGCCGGCGCGGGCTTCTTCTAAATCGATTTTATTTATTCCGACAAAACGATACATCTTCATGATTTTCCCGAGTTTATTGGTTTTATCTAAACGCGAAAGGACGATGTTTTCGCCGACGCGCATCGTTCCAGATTTGACAAGGCCGATACCGATGCGGCCGACAAAGTCATTGTAATCGAGGAGGCTCGGCTGAAATTGCAAAGGGCCATCCGCATCGACTTTCGGTCCGCTGATCTCGCTGATGATGAGATCGAGAATCGCCTCCATGCCCGGCTTTTGATCCTTTGGATCAGGCGAAAGGCTGCTCGTCCCCAATAAAGCGGAAGCATAGGCGACTTTAAAATCTAAATACTCTTCGGGAGCATCAATGGCGATGAAGAGTTCTAAGACATCGTTTAAGACTTTTTTGATATCGATGTTGGGTCGGTCGATTTTATTGATGACGACGATCGGTTTAACGCGTGCTTCCAAAGCTTTTTTTAGAACGAAACGCGTCTGCGGCATCGTGCTTTCGTGGGCGTCGATAAGAAGAAGACAACCATCGACCATATTCATGATGCGT
>DCUC01000030.1:316-5245 GCA_002329705.1 Caryophanales bacterium UBA1424 | reverse complement strand
GTCTCGGCCACGACATCGTCTTCCTGACCGCCGACGCGGCCGAGTTCGGCTTCGACCGAAACACCGCGGGCGTGAGCGTAATCGACAACTTTTTTGGTCATCTCGATGTTTTCTTCAAGCGGATGATGCGACGCATCAATCATCACTGAAGTAAAACCGGCATCAATTGCTTTGATGCACATCTCATAGGAACTTCCGTGGTCGAGATGAAGGGCGACCGGGACGGTGATGTTGCGGTCTTTGATATAGCCTTTGACCATGCCGACAATCGTGTTAAATCCGCCCATGTATTTGGCGGCGCCTTCGCTGACGCCGAGGATGACCGGGGCTTTGAGCTCCTGGGCCTCTTCGAGGACAGCTGATGTCCATTCGACGTTATTAATATTGAACTGACCGACGGCGTACTTCTCTTTTAATGCCTTTAAAAGCATTTCTTTCATACTGACTAATGCCATAATTTTTTCTCCTTATTTAGATTTTAATACAAATCTTCGATTTTTACTTTTTCTTCGTCTTCGACTTCTTCAACTTCTTCCTCGAGTTCATCCTTATCATCGTCTTTTTCGATTTTCAGATACTCGATTTCTTCCTCGTCGATTTCTTCGGTTTCTTCAACTTCTGAATAGACATCATTCATGTCGATGTGGACTTTGTCAAAAGTGTGGTGTGAGCGAAGATCCCAAAAATTATCAGTCAGGGCCACAAAGCGACCATCAAGTGAGATGTTTGTATAAAAACGGCTGATTTGGCCGCGCATCTCCTCTTTAGTCAGTTCGGCTTTGATGCAGACGGCTTCCCACAACTCATGGAAACTAATCGGCAATTCTTTAGCTTGGGATATGACCTCATAGGCGAGGTCGAGCATTGATTTTTCGGACATGTAATTCTCCTTGTTACATTTGTTCGGGGGCAGTGACGCCGAGGACGTTAAGAGCGTTTCTCATAACGATTTGACTAGCCTTGCAAAGGGCTAAACGCGATTGCGACAACTCTGGATTGTCGCGATCTATCACACGACATTCGGTGTAAAAAGCGTGTGTTAAGCCCGCTAATTTCTGAATGTACGTTGCAACCTTATACGGCTCGCGAGTTTTAGCGCAGCTTTCGATGGTAATCGGAAACTCTTGAAGATGCTTTAACAGATTGATCTCGGAAGACTCGCGAAGATTCTTCGCCGAGATGTCAAGGCCGATATCGGCTCCCGTTTCAAGGAGCTTACACAGTCGCGCATGGGCGTATTGAGCATAATAAACAGGATTCGAGGAACTGCGTTCTAACGCTAAATCATAATCGAAGTCAAGATGGCTGGTCGCGGCGCGCGCAACAAAGAAATAGCGCGTCGCATCGACTCCGACTTCTTCGGATAATTCGCGAAGAGTGATGGTCGTGCCGCCTCTTTTTGACATTTTAACCTCGACATCGCCCTTCATCAGACGGACGACTTGTACAAGCTCAAAATCGATAATTTCGGCGGGATACCCTTTCATCATCAGGGCGCTTCGCATGCGGTTTGTGTAGCCGTGGTGATCGGCTCCTAAAACATCGACGAGCAAATCATACCCGCGCGAAAGTTTTTCAAGATGATAGGTGATGTCCGGCATCAAATAAGTGTAAGACCCGTCACTTTTGACGACGGGGCGGTCTTTGTCATCGAGAAAGGCTGATGTCCTTAAGAAAGTCGCGCCGTTATCAAGATAGGTGAATTCGCGATAGTCTTGTAATGTTTTCTCGACCTTGCCGTCTTTTCTGACATCGGTCTCAAAACTGTAAAGATCGAAAGTCACGCGAAAATCAGCGAGATCCTTTTTAATTTTTTCAAGTTCGAGGCGAATGCCTTCTTGTATGAAAGTCTTCATGTTGGCTTCGGTGTCGGCCACGAGTTTGTCACCGTGGATTTCTTTTACCAGTTTAGCGATGTCGACCAAATCAAGGCCGTGATAACCATCTTCTGGGACGCTGGCATCAATGCCGAATTCATTGAGATAACGGGCTCTGAGCGAAGCCCCCATCTTATTTACCTGGGCGCCGGCATCGTTGACGTAAAACTCTCGGGTGATCTCATATCCGGCAAATTCATAAAGACGGCAGATCGAATCGCCGATCGCCGCGCAGCGGGCATGGCCGAGATGGAGATCTCCGGTCGGGTTGGCGCTGACAAATTCGACATTAATCTTTTGTTTTTTTGGCATTCCCCGACCGTAATTACTATCCTGGGAAATAATATCTTCAACGATTGCCTGCAAGGTATTCGAGGCGATGAAAAAATTTAAAAACCCCGGTCCGGCAATTTCAATTTTTACTAAACCGCTGCAATCGATTTCCTCGACAATTTTCGCGGCCAAATCGCGTGGTTTGAGGCCGATTCTTTTGGCGTGTTGCAAGGCGGCATTAGTCGCGTAGTCACCTCTCGTCTCATCTTTAGGGTGCTCCAAAACGACTTCACCCTCTTGAATATCAAGGCCGATTTTTTTAATGGCATGTAAGATTTTATTCTTTAAGAAGGTTTCGATGTTCATATGTTTTTGTCAAAGTAATATTATACTTATACATTAGTATAATTCAATCTTTATCTTGGCTGAGGCGTCTTAGCGTTTCCGCTTTGCCGAGAAATTTAATAATTTCTTCGAGCTCCGGCCCTTTCTCCATGCGTGTTAAAAGGAGGCGCAGGGGCTGATAAAAAGCTTTGCCGGCGATGCCGGTCTTCTTTTGCGTTTCGTCGAGGAGGCTTGCGACATTGGTTAAATCATCATCGCAATTTGCGAGTCTTTCATAAAATGAAGACAGCACACTCTGCGCCTGCGGATTTGAGATGATTTGCTGTTCGCGGGGCGTAAAATTAGGATCTTGCAGCAAAAAAGGTGCGATGAATTCTTCGATTTCGCGGCCGTAGCTGATTTGGTTTTGAAAGACCAATGCCAGTTTTAACAAAAAATCATCGCTATATTCTTCGCTGATAAAAGGTTGAATAAAAGGGCGCATAAAAGCGGTATAGTCAGATGTTTTCATGGTTTTAATAAAAACGGAGTTAATTTTTCTAAGGATTTTTTCATCAAAAAGCTGATGGTCAGTCCGTATATTGTCAATTTCGAAAGAATTGACGATTTGCTCCATATTCATCCGATAATCGGCTTTATTATCATCGACATCAAGACGATATAAGTAGCTGCAAATAGCTTCTGGAAGATAACCGTTTTTCTTAAGGAGGTTCAGGATTTTTTCGTCAAAGTCGCGATTTGTTTTGCCGATCGATATATGAATAAAAGTTGGGAGCTGCCAATTCAAGGCGCGATTTAATGCGACATAGCGACCGAGATTGGGGAGATTAGTCAACTCAAAAACGACATGGGAAATTCCCATCAAATGGTCATCGATTATCGCCGCGAATTCTTCGCTGGGCAATCCGTTACTGCCGGCGATTATCCAATCGTTTAAATTCAGCTTGTCATCGGTGACCTTTCCGATGCGCAGGTCGTTGATTTTAGTTTCGCCAAGAGCCCTCATTTTGAAGTAGGTGGCCGGACGAAAAGCACCGAGAGGAGAGCCTTTTTCTTTGGGTGGAACTCTTTTGTATGCCGCTCCCACGGCGAGCAGCGCATCGATGTATCTCTGATAAATATCGAGGCGTTCATTTTGAACATATGGAGAAAGGCCGGGATTCGGATTTAAGGGTGACTCGTCGGCGATTAAGCCAAGCCAGTCCAAATCCTCGAGAGCAAAAAGATTGGTGGTCATACCATCTTCTTCTGATCGCATGACGTTATCGAGGCGAAAGATAAAAGAGCCCCTCAGTTTTCGGGATATTAAATAAGTGAGAAATGCTTTTCTCAACTGACTTAAATTGAGATGCCCACCATCTTGATGAGCAAACCTCAAGCGCGTCATCACAAACTATTTCCTCTGCAGCATGACGACGGCAACGGCCCGGGCGGCTTCGCCACGCCCCACCGCATCTAGGCCTTCATTCGTCATGGCTTTAATCGAGACATTTCGATCCATAATTCGCAGAGAGCGCGCAAGATTGGCGACCATCTTCGAGAGATAAGGTGAAAGGCGAGGCTTTTCAAGGGCGATTGAAATGTCAATATTTTTCACGGCATAACCGTTTTCTTCGATAAGCCGATTCACTTTATTGAGGAGCTCCATGCTATCAACATTCTTATACTGCTTATCGGTGTCGGGAAAATGCGTGCCGATGTCACCGAGGGAGAGGGCGCCTAAAAGCGCATCCATCAGAGCGTGGATGACAATGTCGGCATCGCTATGTCCAAGCAGTCCTTTTTCAAAAGGTATTTCAACTCCGCCTAAAATCAATTTCCGACCCGCGACGAGGCGGTGAATATCTTCACCATAACCAATTCGATACATAGTATAACCTCCTAAACATTAAATCTAAAAAACATGATATCGCCATCTTTGACGAGATAGTCGCGACCTTCGATGCGAAGTTTTCCGGCTTCTTTGACCGCCAATTCGCTTCCTAAATGGAAAAGATGTTCATAACTATATACTTCGGCTTTGATAAAACCTTTTTGAAAATCGGTATGAATGATGCCGGCGCACTGCGATGCACTGCTGCCGTTTTTGTACGTCCAGGCGCGGCACTCATCGGCACCGACGGTAAAAAAGGTCGCCAAATCAAGAAGGCGATAAGTGGCGCGAATGACTTTATCAAGGCCGGATTCGCTGGCTCCCATCTCCTTTAAGAACTCACGCCTGTCTTCTTTGCTAAGGAGCGAAAGCTGATATTCGATTTCACACGAAATCGGAATGACTTGAGCTTTTTCCTGACCGGCGATGCGGACGACTTCCTGATAATGTTTGGCGATACTCAAGTCAGCATAATCTTCTTCGCTGACATTGGCGACATAGATCAGCGGTTTCAAAGTTAGCAGGTGAAAGTTTTTGTTAGCATAGCTAATTTGCTCGCTG
>DCUC01000030.1:0-280 GCA_002329705.1 Caryophanales bacterium UBA1424 | reverse complement strand
ATCTAAATCGGCGAGCGCCAATTCAAAGTTTATCGTTTCGATATCGCGTTTGGGATCGACGCTGTTTTCGACATGGATAATCTCACTTGATTCAAAGCAGCGGACGACCTGAACGATGGCATCACACTCGCGGATGTGGGAGAGGAATTGATTGCCGAGTCCCTCTCCCTTGGAGGCCCCGCGAACCAAACCGGCGATATCATAAAATTCAAAGGTCGCATGAATTGTCTTCAGTGGTTTAAAGAGATTGGATAGAAAATCGAGCCTCTCATCGGGAACG
>DCUC01000057.1:21072-21334 GCA_002329705.1 Caryophanales bacterium UBA1424 | reverse complement strand
ATATCGACTAGTAAACCGCTCAAGGCGCCGACTGCCCCGCCGATCCACGGCCCAAAAAACATGGAGTATAAGACGATGAAAACATCGGTAAAATTAAATAATCCGCCGAAGGGAAGCGGTACATAGACAAAGCTTGTCAGCAAAACCGAAAGAGCCACGCCCATGGCGATGGCAATCATCTGATAAATCAGTTTCGATTCGGTATTAATCATCATTAATAAGGAAGAGGATGCTCCCTTGTTAATTCTAATACTTTTTGACG
>DCUC01000057.1:18030-20959 GCA_002329705.1 Caryophanales bacterium UBA1424 | reverse complement strand
GCGCCGGTCATGCCGATCGAGGCTTTCAAATCGACGAGGAGCATGTGATTGTCACTTCCGCCGCTGACGATTCTGTATCCCAGTTTTTTAAGCTCATCGGCGAGGGCGTGAGCATTATCAACAATATTTTTAACATAATCTTTAAATGAAGGTTCGAGAGCTTCTTTAAAAGCAACCGCTTTAGCGGCGATGATATGCATCAGAGGACCGCCCTGAATGCCTGGGAAAATGGCCCGATCGATTTTAGTGGCAATTTCCGCATCGTTGCTCAAAATAATGCCGCCGCGAGGACCGCGAAGA
Organism: Caryophanales bacterium UBA1424; assembly: GCA_002329705.1. Taxonomy (GTDB): domain Bacteria; phylum Bacillota_I; class Bacilli_A; order RFN20; family CAG-826; genus UBA1424. Next base: position 20,659 of record DCUC01000057.1, on the reverse strand, counting down.
GTCTTGTGCGTAGTCGATGATACGACATGGGCATAGGGGCAGGGATTTTGATGAACACCACCGGCGACGAGGCCGGCGATATGGGCCATATCAACGAAAAGAAAAGCCCCGACTTTATCGGCTATTTCGCGAAAGCGTTTAAAATCAATCGCCCGCGGATAGGCGCTGGCTCCGGCCAGAATTAACTTGGGCTTCACTTCAAGCGCCAGACGCTCAATTTCGTCGTAATTTATCATCTCAGTAACGGCATCGACTCCATAGGAGTAGATTTCATAGTCGGCTCCGGAGAAGGAGAGTTTATAGCCGTGCGTCAAATGTCCGCCGTCGCTAAGCGACATGCTCAGGATGCGGTCGCCGTGATTAAGCAAGGCCCGGAAAACAGCCATATTGGCTTGTGATCCGGAATGGGGCTGGACATTGGCGAAATTAACGCCAAAGAGTTTTTTTACGCGTTCGATAGCGAGTTGCTCGGCGATATCGACGAACTCGCAGCCGCCGTAATAACGGCGATTTGGATAACCCTCTGCATACTTATTCGTCATAATCGAGCCCTGGGCTTCCAAAACGGCCAACGAGACAAAGTTTTCGCTGGCGATCAGTTCGATATTTTCACGCTGCCGCTTCTTTTCTAATTCGATCGCATCATAAATGTCACGGTCAATTGTTTTCAGTTCGTTCATAAAAATGCTCCTTGTTAAATGTTACCTTATTTAATGTCATCATCAAAGACTATCTTGGAGAACATGCATAAGCATGCTCAGTCTTTCAGCCACTCCGGCCGCTCGCGCTTGGTCCAAGCGAAAAGATGGCTTTTAGCGAGGCGATAATAGTTGCGATATGACAAAAGTGAATCGCCATCGACTAAATACTCTTCGTCCATCGCCGGGGTCGGAGGCGAAAAGAGGGCGTTGCTCAGGGCATCTGGCGCCTTTTCTAGATAGGGGATGAGTTCTGCGCTTTTATGAGTTTTGCCAAATCGAAACGCGTATTCGTCAATCAGAGCCAAAAACAAAGAGAAAAGCCAAAGATAATTGGCCTTGCTTTGACGAACCCAAATCGTACTTGGATGATTAAAGTGGGTGGGCTTATAAATATTGTCAAGCGTCTCTTGACTCGATTGCGCGATGTGGTGCGTCGTCGAGAGGAGCTGAGCCGATTCCAGAATCATTTTGATGACATGTTTGTCGGCGTGGTAGCGGGCGGCGATGACCGGATCAGGGTCGAGATAAAAGATGTTCATAATAAAATATTATATTCCTTCATCGGCTTCTTTGCTAAACGTCATGCTTACAACCTCTTGTGGCAAATTAATGAAAAATATGGACAATTAAAAGATAGAGGAAAAAACGATGATTGAAGAAATTGTGCAAAAGCAGCGCGCCTATTATTTTGAAGGTCACACACGCTCTTTAGACGCTCGCCGGGAAGTCTTACAGAAACTCAGAAAAATCCTTTTAGACATGCATCAGGATATTTATGATGCCTTTAAACTGGATTACAACAAATGCGAATTCGATGTTATCTCAACCGAGTACTCTCTCGTCATTCAAGAGATTGATTTCATGCTCCATCATCTGAAGAAATTTATGAAGCCAAGACGCGTGGCGACGAGCCTCGTCAATATTGTCTCAAGTGGCTATATCTATAAAGAACCCTATGGCGTTACTTTAGTAATGTCGCCCTGGAATTATCCTCTGCAACTAGCGATGGTTCCCGTCGTCGCTGCGCTTGCGGCCGGCAACACCGTCGTTCTTAAACCGTCGAAATATGCCTGGAATGTCTCGCTGGTCTTGCAAAAGATTGCCAGTAACTTTGATCCCCGCCTCTTCAGCGTGGTCGTCGGGGGAAGAGAGGAGAATCAGGCTCTTCTTAACCAAAAGTTTGATTTTATCTTTTTCACGGGTGGCGACGATGTCGGTCGCGTGGTTCTCGAGAAGGCGAGCGTTCATCTGACACCTGTCATCCTTGAACTCGGTGGCAAATCACCTTGCATCGTGATGGAAGACGCCGATATCGATATGGCGGCTAAACGCATCACGTGGGGTAAGTACCTCAATGCCGGGCAAACCTGCGTTGCCCCCGACCACATCTATGTTCACGAATCAGTCAAAGACACTTTTATTTCTCGCGTCATCGAATACATTCAAGCCTTCTACTACCATGATGGCAATATCAGCGAAGATTTTCCGAGTATTATTAACGATAAACATATCGAACGCCTTGCGGGATTAATCGACAAAAACAAAGTTGTTTTCGGCGGTCACATTAATAAAGAAAAACGCCTGATTGAACCGACGATTATGGACAATGTCACCTATGATGACGCCATCATGGGCGAGGAAATCTTTGGCCCGATTATGCCGATTCTCACTTTTACTAAGGTCGACGACTTGCTCGAAATATTCAAATCGCAAGAAAAACCATTAGCTTTTTACCTCTTTACCAAAAATCAAAAAGAAGCGCGCCGAATCATGAATTTAGTCAGTTACGGCGGCGGCTGCATTAACGATACCATCATGCATTTAACTAACGACAAGCTGCCTTTCGGCGGCATCGGAAGAAGCGGTATGGGCAGTTACCACGGTCAGAAATCGTTTGAGGCCTTCAGCCATGAAAAAAGTGTTCTAAA
>DCUC01000057.1:15473-17964 GCA_002329705.1 Caryophanales bacterium UBA1424 | reverse complement strand
CCTCCGCATTGTTTATTGCATTTTTTTATTGTTTTTTTTCAGTTAGTGCTATAGTAAAAATTGGAGGTGTTCAAATGAACAAATTCAATAAACTATTATTCTCCGCTCTCTCGCTCTTCGCTTTGACGGTCATGACTTCGTGCGACGGAAACGGCATCACCATTGAAGCCGCGGTCGCCAATCAGCGCGTCATGGATGCGATGGAGCAAATGACCACCACGGAAATCGAATCGTTCGAAATCGATATCACGGCGGACCTGGATTATTCCGGAAAGGCTTTTGATGCCGATGATGTCGTCCTCTCTGAACGCAATCTCGAAGCCGCTGGCGAAGTTCACATCAAGGCCAATGACATCTTTGGCGAAGATGCCGTCGGCAGCGTCACCGCTTCAGCTTCCGTTTTGGCTGTCGAAAATGACGAGACTTTAGTCGATGTTGACGCCGGCGTCGCCATCTATTTCAGCGAAGGCTGGGTTTATGCTGATGTCACCGATGCCACCGAGTTGTTTGCATTGATGGAACAAGAAGCTCCTGAAGTAACGACAATCAAAACATATGTCGGCAACCTCGGCGAAGCCATCGGCTACAATCCGGAAGAACCGATTGAAATGCCTTTTGCATTCGATGATATGGTTCCGTACGCCAATCTGCTAAGCGATGTCAAAGCCACCGAGTCAAATGGCGAATTAACCGTTGTCTACACAGTTACCATCGATGACATTGTTAATATCGGTGTCAAAGTAATGCAGGATGCTGGTGAAATTCCCGCCGAGGCGACAAGCGAAGAGATTGAGACTTTTCGCACGCAAATGCGCGAAATGATTTCTTCAGTCATCAATATTACAACCGCAAAACTGACCATCGGTGTCGGTGCGGATGGTTTCCTCAGCAAACTCTATGTCGATGTCGATGTCGCCGTGACAATTGCTCAAGAAGAAGAGACGGGCGTCTACATGCGTGCTGAAGAACCTGTTATCGACCATGAACTGCACGAACTCGAAGGTTTCTTCCATATTGATATCGACAATATGAACCAAGTCGTCGATGTCGTCTTGCCGGATAATCTCGATACCTACACCGAGATTCCCCAAGAAGAAGAACCAACCGTCTAACTTTCATTCATAATTAACACGAAGATCGTCTCTTAATGAGGCGGTCTTTTTTATGCGATTGCTTCTTCTTTATTTATTCTATTCTTGTTAAAATACTGGTAGGAGTAATTCGGTCAGTTAACCGAATAACAAGCTAATGGCTCGNNCTCGTCCCAAAGGAAGCAGAAGCAAGGAGCGGATCATCGCCGCCGTCGAGGATTTGATCGCTACAAAGGGGGTCAAGAACTTTTCGTTGCGCGATGTGGCTCTCAAAGCCAGTCTTTCGCCGGGAACGATTTATTATCACTATACGACTAAGGATGAACTTGTCTTTGATGTGATATCGCAGCATATCGATGCCCTGAAAACTGAGTATATCCTGTGGCTGGATCGACACGAAAACGACCTGCCTCCGGAACGCTTTCTCGAGGTTGTCTTTCATAAAAGCGTCAAGCTCTTTGACCGGGCCAAGATGCACATTTTCCTAATTAATGAATGCCTCGGCGAAAACGATGTCCTCAGAAGCAAATTCATCGAAAAATACCGCGAGTGGCGGGCGACTCTTTTAATCGGCATCAAGAAAGTTTTTCGCCATGTTGATGACCCCGAGGCTTTTGCTTATACGCTGATGCTGATGATCGACGGCCTCGTCGTCCAAGAGATTTTAAAAGATGATTCATTTGATGAAAAAAGACTCGTTCAATTCGCCAAATCGTGGGGGGGAAATAGATGATGAAACCCACTTTTGAAAAAACTATCGCCGAAATCTCTCGCCTCTATCCCGGTGTCCGCACCACGATCAAAGACGGATGCCTTCTTTTAGAAGGCGAGATGGAAAAATGGGATGATGTTGTCAAAGTAGGCTACCTTGCCGCACAAGCGAAAAGTGAAGGGGTCATCAATAACATCAAGCTCAAGGGTTATACTCCTGAGCCGATGCGAATCAGCTCAATACAAGATTCGGAATACGATGGCTTAAAATGCGATGCTCTCATCGTCGGCGGAGGCATCGTCGGAACCGCGATTCTTCGCGAATTCAGCAAATATGATGTCGATGCCTGTTTAATCGAAAAAGAAAATGATGTCGCCTTGCACGCCAGCAGCCGCAATGACGGGTGCATTCATGTCGGCATGGACTTATCGCGAAAGACGAAGAAGCATCACTATCTGAGGAGAGCCGTCCAATCCTATGAGCAATTAGCCGAGGACTTAGGTGTCGATTATGTTAAGCACGGGCAAACGCTGGTATTCACTAAAACTCTCGCCTATCTCGCCATGCCCTTTCTTTTTTCGGCAGCTCGGAAAAAAGGAATCAAAGGCGTCCGCCTGCTAAAGCGTGAAGAATTATTGAAAAGAGAGCCAAACATTGGCAAAGAGGCCAAGTTTGCCGTCTTTTTCCC
>DCUC01000057.1:11776-15453 GCA_002329705.1 Caryophanales bacterium UBA1424 | reverse complement strand
GTTCTCCTCGACACCGCCGCTTTGAAATTTGAAGTTAAAGATCACCGCATCATTTCTGTTAAAACGAACCGCGGCATCATCTATCCGCGCGTCGTCATCAACGCTGCCGGCGTCTTTGCCGACATCATCGCTGGGATGGCCGGTGATCAGTTTTTTTCCATTCATCCACGCCGCGGCGTCGAGATGATTCTCGACAAGAAAGCAGCGTCAAAATCGGTTAACAGCACACTGTCTTTTTATGCCGGAAACAGCGATAAAAAGGCTCACACTAAAGGTGGAGGAATTATTCCCACTGTCGATGGAAACACCGTCGTCGGACCGACGGCCAGCGAATGCCCGGAACGCGAAGATTATCAGACGACAAAGGAAGAGATTGATGCCCTCTTTGATAAACATCGTCACACACTGCCGAGTCTTTCGAGAAGCGATGTCATCACTTACTTTGCCGGCATTCGCGCCTCGACATATGAAGAGGATTTTATCGTCCGTCGCGGCAAGTGGACAGAAAATATCATCCACGCCGCCGGCATTCAGTCGCCGGGATTGACCGCCGCGCCGGCCATCGCTGAAGACATCGTCAAAATATATGAGATGGTGAGCGGTGAAAAATTAGCGCCGAAAAAGCAATTTAATCCAACGCGTAAATCCAATCGTCTCCTCAAAGAATTAAGTGTCGAGGAACGCGATAAGCTAATTAAAAGCAATCCTGATTACGGCCAGATTATCTGCCGCTGTGAGGAAATATCCAAAGGCGAGATTCTCGATTGTCTGAGGCGCCCGCTGAAAGTCCATACAACCGATGGCGTCAAAAGGCGGATTCGGGCCGGCATGGGTCGCTGTCAGGGCGGTTTTTGTCAGCAGTTAATCGTCCAAATCATGGCTGAAGAGCAAAAGGCTTTGCTAACCGAAATAAAGAAAAAAGGCGAAGCCCTTATCCTTCTTGATGATAATAAAGGGGGGATGTGATGAAACGCTATGATGTGATTGTCATCGGCGCGGGCCCGGCGGGGTTGGCGGCCGCCCTAAAAGCTGACGAAAACGGAGCCAGCGTCCTTTTGATTGAACGCGAAGCAAAATTAGGCGGAATTTTAAAACAATGTATTCACGATGGTTTTGGCCTGACGCGATTCAATGAAAAATTAAGCGGTCCTGAATACGCAAATCGAGAAATCGAAAAGATTAAGAAAACTGGCGTCAGCATCAATACCTTAACGTTTGTTACCAAAATAGAAAAAAATGATGATAGTTTCACGCTTACGTTGGTAACTCGCGATGGTATTGCAAGCGTCATCGGGACAAAACTAATCTTGGCCACGGGCTGTCGCGAGCGCACATCACGACAAATTTTTATCGGCGGAACAAATCCCTCGGGTCTCATGACGGCGGGAGCGGCTCAATACTATATAAATATTCTAGGCAAGATGCCGACCAAACGCTGCGTCATTCTCGGCAGCGGCGATATCGGGCTCATCATGGCGCGGCGCATCACCCTTGAGGGCGGTCAGGTTCTCGGCGTCTATGAAGTCAAACCGACGCCCAGCGGCTTAACGCGCAACATCGTTCAGTGTCTTGACGATTTCAATATTCCTCTTCACCTATCGCATACCGTCACAAAAGTGTTTGGTTGCGATCGGCTTGAAGCTGTCGAAATTGCCGAGGTCGATGAACACATGCAAGCAATTGAAGAGAGCAAACACATCGTCGCATGCGATGCATTAATTATCTCGGTCGGGCTCATTCCCGAAAACGAAATCGCCGAGCAATTAAAAATTGCAATCAACCCAAAGACAAAAGGCCCTTATGTCGACCAAACGCTGATGACATTCGCTCCGCATGTTTACTCGTGCGGCAACTCTTTGCATGTCAGCGACCTCGCCGATTACGTCTCGGAAAGCGGCGAATTGGCCGGCACTTATGCGGCGAAAAGCATTCAAAAAGAACGAGATTTGCAGGAAATCGAAATTGATTCGCACCTTATGTACTTCGTTCCCTCCCATCTTGATTTTAAGAGTCCGACACGCCAGGTAATCGCATATTTCAGAAGTGCCGGCGAATATGAAAACGCGACTCTATATATCGAACATGACGGAAAGACGCTTTTTAAGAAACGCTATTTGCACCTGCGCCCTCCGGAGATGGAGAGGATCGTCTTTTCCTTGTCGCCTGACCTTGCTCCTGCCACAGTTCGCGTTTATCTGGAGGTCAAACCATGAAAAAGAGCCTGACCTGCATCGTCTGTCCGAACGGCTGTCGCCTCGAAATCGATGTGCAGTCGCACGATGTCAGCGGCAACAAATGCCCGCGCGGCATTGCTTTTGCCATCAATGAACTGACGGATCCTAAGCGGAGCATAACCACCACCGTCCGCACGACTCTTTCTGAATATCCGGTCATCTCGGTGCGGACCGACGGCGATATCGCCAAAGACAAAATAATGGACTTGATTCATCTTCTAAAAGATGTTGTTGTCACGGAATATCTCCCAATTAAAACAATCATCGTCCATAATGTTTTTGGAACAGATGTTAATGTCATAACAACCGCGAATATGCAAAAAGGAGATAAGTGCTTATGATTATGAATCCTCTCGTTTTGACCTTTGACTGTGGAACGCAAAGCATTCGGTCGCTGCTCGTCGACAAACAAGGAAATATCGTGGCCAAAGAGCAAATTTCGTTCGTCCCCTATTACTCTCTGCAGCCAGGATACGCCGAACAGAAACCGAGCGTCTATATCGATACGCTTAAAGAAGTATCGCGGCGCATTCATCAAAATAACCCCGACAAAGTCGGACAGATTATCGGCGTGACGATTACGACAATCCGCGATACGTGCGTCTGCGTCGATAAAGACATCAAGCCGCTTCGCGACATCATAATCTGGCTTGACCAAAGAGAAGCGAAATGTGAAAATCCGCTGCCCTTGATGGCGCGGATGGCTTTTAAGCTCGTCGGCATGAGCGAGGCTCTCGAAGATCAAAGGAGAATTACCAAGAGCAACTGGATTCAGGAAAACGAGCCTGAGGTGTGGGCTGCCACTTATAAATATTTGACACTCAGCGGTTTTTTGACTTACCAGCTGACGAGAAAACTCATCGATTCCTCAGCTTCGCAAGTCGCTCATATTCCCTATGACTATAAAACTAATAAATGGTATGAACCATCAAACATCAAATTTGCGATTTTTAATGTCGATACCGATAAATTACAAGATATCCTCCCGCCCGGGTCTACTCTCGGCACCATTTCCAAAGAGGTTAGTGAGGAGTACTTGATCGCGGAAGGTTTGCCCGTCATCGCCACCGCCTCTGACAAGGCGTGCGAAACGCTTGGCTGCGGCGTTCTCGATAATGATTTGGCATCGCTCAGCTTCGGAACGACGGCCACGATACAGACGACGCTTCGCAAATATGTCGAACCGCAGCAATTCATGCCGGCCTATCCCGGCGCGACAATCGGCACATGGAATCCTGAGATTCAGGTTTATCGCGGCTTCTGGATGATTAGCTGGTTTAAAAAAGAATTCGCTGAAAAAGAAGTTCTTCAAGCTCCCAAACTCGGCCTTTCACCCGAAGAGCTGTTAAACCGCCGCCTCAAAGAAATTCCGCCGGGAAGCGACGGCCTCATCCTTCAGCCCTATTGGGCTCCGACCTTAAAACAGCCAGAAGCCAAAGGATG
>DCUC01000057.1:11579-11755 GCA_002329705.1 Caryophanales bacterium UBA1424 | reverse complement strand
GGACTGCTCGAGGGAATGCAAAATCTCGAGAAGAGTTCCAAACAAAAAATATCCGGTTTAACTGTCTCCGGAGGCGGTTCGCAAAGCGACGAAATATGTCAGATCACCGCTGATATGTTCGGCAAACCCGTCTATCGAATTCAGACTTATGAGGCGTGCGGACTCGGCAGTTCAAT
>DCUC01000057.1:0-11505 GCA_002329705.1 Caryophanales bacterium UBA1424 | reverse complement strand
ACGAAGTCTATAGGAACTTGCACTCCCGCATTTATAAACGAATTTACAAGCAGTTAAAACCCCTCTATTGGGAACTTCGCTCCATCACCAAAGAAAGGAAGGACAAATAATGTCTAACAAACCATACAAAGGCTTCTCCCCGAAATGGGTTGAAACACCTGCCGACCCGCGCAGCTGGCGCTCTATTTTTCGCTGGGGCGACCCGCATTATTTTAAATGGCCAAAAGAAAATCTCTACAAGGTCATGAAGGAGATTTTTGATCTCACGGATGATGATTTTCAAAAGTATGACGGAGGTCTAGGTTTCGGGCCTGTCGACTATAATGTGCCCTCTTGTCTCGCGCCAGAGCACATCGATGCTTTTAAAGCTCTTCTCGGTGAAGAGTTTGTCAGAACCGATAGCTACTCGCGTTTAAGCGTTGCCTATGGCAAAACGATGCACGATGTCCTGCGCCTAAGACAAAAAATCGTCGAAAACATCCCCGACGCCGTCCTCTATCCGGACAATCGCGAGCAGATTGAAAAGGTCGTCGCGTATTGCTCGACTCATAAAATTCCCGTTTATGTCTACGGCGGCGGCAGCAGCGTCACACGCGGGGTGGAATGCGTTAAAGGCGGTGTCAGCCTCGACATGCGCCTTCGTTTTAATAAAGTCATCGCTTTTAATGAAAAAGATCAGACGATTACCGTCCAGGCCGGCATGAGCGGTCCGCAACTAGAAAAAACCCTTAACGACGCCGAGAAGTTATTTGGTGCGAAAAGAGCCTATACCTGTGGCCACTTTCCTCAATCATTTGAATACAGCTCCGTCGGAGGTTGGGTCGTCACGCGCGGCGCGGGTCAAAACTCGACTTACTATGGGAAAATCGAAGATATGGTCCTGGAGCAAAAATACGCGACTCCAATTGGAAATATCGTCACCTCTCCTTACCCGCGCGAAGCGACAGGACCTTCTTTAAATCACATCATGATGGGCAGCGAAGGAGCCTTTGGCGTCCTGACCGATGTCACTCTTCGCGTCTTTCGTCTTACCAAGGAAAACCGCAAGTGCTTCTCATTTATGTTTCATAACTGGGAAGAAGCTCAGGAAGCGACGCGCGAGATGATGCAGTGCGAGGCCGGCTTTGCTTCGGTCTTCCGCTGCTCCGACGCCGAAGAAACCGATCTGATGATGCGCCTTTACGGCGTCGATGAATCGCCGCTGGCAAAACTATTTAAAATCGGCGGTTACAAGCCGATGGAAAGAAGTCTCTTTCTCGGCTGGAGCGAAGGCGAAAAGGGCTTTGCTAAAAATGTCGCTAGAAATATTCGCCGCATCGCCCATAAACACGGCGGGATGTCTTTGACCGGAATCGTTACCAAAGCTTGGGAGAAGGGTCGTTTTACCGATCCATATCTTCGCGACTCAATGCAGGATTTCGGAATACTGACCGACACTTTAGAGTGCTCTGTGCTTTGGTCGAATATGGCCGAAGTCCATAAAAGCGTCCGCGCATATTGCCACTCGCGTCCACACACTGTGGTGACCACCCACCTTTCGCATGCCTACCCGCAAGGAGCTAACCTCTATTTCATCTTTATCACGAAAATGAATGATATTAATGACTATATCGCATATCACAGCGGCATCCTCGACGCCATTCAAAAATCGGGCGCCTCGATGTCTCACCATCATGGCATCGGCAAGATGTTTGGGCCATGGCTAGAAGGCTCGCTCGGGAAGACGGAATATTCGGTTATCAAAGCCCTGAAGAAGCATTTTGACCCCGATAACATCATGAATCCGGGAGGCACGCTCGGCCTTGATACNNTTTTTCTTTTGATAAAACGCTTCTTTCTAGAAAATGCTGTAAAGGATGAAGATGTAAGCCATCAATGAAGAAACAAGCGAGACGACCGTAATCTGCGTATTAATAGACGGTCCGGCCGTATCTTTAAAAGGATCTCCGACCGTATCGCCGGTGACGGCCGCTTTATGAGCAAAGCTTCCTTTTCCGCCGTGATGTCCGGATTCAACATATTTCTTGGTGTTGTCCCAAAGCCCGCCGGAGTTCGACATAAAGAGGGCGAGCAATAAGCCGACGACGATGTTGCCGACGAGAAAGCCGCCGATGGCTTTGACTCCGCCGATAAAGCCGACGGCGATGGTTACCAGAATAGCGAACAAGCCGGCGACGACAAGTTCTTTAAGAGCGCCTTTCGTGGCGATATCAATGCATTTATCGTATTCGGGTTCGACGCCAGCTTGTCCGTCTTTCAAACCCGGAATATCGTTAAACTGGCGATGGATTTCTTTAATCATGCGCTGGGCATTGCGGTTGACGCCAAGCATCAGCAAAGCCGAGAAGACGGCCGGAACCGCGGCGCCGACGAGAAGTCCGAAGAAAATGACGGGATCCATAACATCGAAACCGGTCAATCCGGCGCCGAGGGCATTGGCCTCCGACATGAAGGCGCCCAAGAGGGCGATGACTGTCAAACCGGCGGCCCCGATGGCAAAACCTTTGGTCACGGCTTTGACGGTGTTTCCGGCGCTGTCGAGTTTATCGGTAATCTCAAGCGCTTCTTCGCCGAGATTGCCCATCTCAACAAGGCCGCGGGCATTATCGACAATCGGACCATAGGCATCATTGGAAATAATCATGCCGACGATCGAAAGCATGCCGACGGCAGCCATCGAAATGCCAAACATTCCGGCAGTTGCCGGCATCGTTGCGGAAATATTAGCTGTCAGCAAGTAAGAACCGAGCGCAGAAATACCGATTCCGACCATCGCTGGAAAAACGCTCAAGAAGCCATAGGAAATTCCGGATAAAATGGTGAAGGCCGGCCCTGATTCAGAGGCTGTGGCAACCATATGGACAGGTTTGCGACTATCGTCGGTAAAGTAGTCGGTCGCCAAACCGATGACGACGCCGACGAGAAGACCAAGGACGGTTGAACCCCAGATAAACCAATACGAATGCCCGGTTCCCGCATCGAGGACAAAATCAAATAAAACGGTGACGACGGCCGTTAAAACAAAATAGATTCCCGTCGTGATATAGGTGCTGCTATTGAGGGCTCGCGTCGGATTACCGTGTTTACCGATGTTGGCTGTGGCAACACCGATTATCGATGATAATAAACCAGCGGTTGCGAAAAGGAAAACGAGTGGTATGTATTTGGGATCTAAGGCGATGGCCAAAACTAAAGCCGCCGCCAGTGAGGCGACATTGGAATCAAAGAGGTCGGCACCCATTCCGGCGACATCACCGACGTTATCGCCGACATTATCAGCGATGACGGCCGGATTGCGAGGATCATCTTCGGGGATGCTCAATTCGACTTTGCCGACGAGATCGGCACTGATATCGGCGGTCTTGGTGAAAATACCGCCTCCGGCTTTGGCAAATAAGGCGAGTGAGCTGGCGCCAAAACTAAACCCGATTAAGACGCGGGCATTGCCGGTCCAACCGTAAGTGGCCCAGAAGACTAATGTGACGCCGAGCAAACAGCTGGCGACAACGGCCATGCCCATGACGGCTCCGCCGCGAAAACCGGCCATAAAAGATGGTTTTATTCCTTTGGTGGCGGCTTCGGCTGACTTGACGTTGGCGATGGTTGCGATGTCGATGCCGATTTTTCCGGCGATACCGGAGAAAATGGTTCCGATGAGATAAGAAAGAGCCATCGCCAAATTAGGGAGGACGCGATTGACGCCGACTTCATCGCCGACTTGCCAAATCGGCTTGGGTAAAAAGAGGAGAATGAAAACGAAGAGGATACCGGCAAAGACGGCCAAGATGGTATACTCCCGCTTTAAGAAGGTGTTAGCACCGCTCTTAATCAAGCTTGAAACATAGGCAATTTTTGCATTTTCGGATTTTAGTTTCTTCACCCAGCGAGCCATCCAGACGGCGACGCCGATGGCGAGCAAAGAGACGGCGAGGGCGATGAGATAAGCCCACATTTCTTTTGACATATGTTTCTCCTTTATATACTTGTTCGCGTATTAATAATTATAATGCAAGGCAATAAATCCAAGAATAGGACTTCTTTTGTCGAATTGATAATCTTGNNNGCATCGAGTTTCTGATCATCGATATCGGCTGTCAGCATCGCTTGAATGCCGACGAAGTTGGCGATGCCCATCAGCATATACGAAACCGTCTCAAAATCGACATTTACCAATTGTTTGGAGTCGTGTTCCAAGCCTTTGCGATAAGCCTCGGAGAAACTTAAATAGTAGTCGTCAAAGAGGCGGCGATCGATATATAGTGATTCCCAAATCATCTCATAGGCCCGACGGTGTTCCAGGACGAATTCAAGCCAGGCGCGAATGCCGGCTCTTTCTTTTTCGCGCCGCGTATGAGCTTCTTTGATATTGCGATTTAAATGTTCGCGAATCTGATTTTGAAAATCTTTTAAAACTTGGTAATAAATTGTGTATTTGTCTTTGAAATAAATATAAATCGTGCCGACGGCGACTTCGGCTTCCGCCGCGATATCAGCAATTGTTGAATTTGCATAGCCGCGTTCATAAAAGACTTTGGTGGCAGCCGTGATAATGCGCCGAAAAGTTGCTTTTCCACGCTTTGCTTTGGGATAAAAGACCGATGATTCCATATCTTTTCTATATCTGTTCTTGAACGCCTATTCATATTCTACCATCGCCTGATTTTTTATCCCACAGCATTTTTGAATGCGACATTTGTCAAAAAGGAGCATCAAACTAATTGACAATTATTATGTAAGTGCTTACAATATAAACATGAATACCCATTCATATTTGTCTCAATTTATAAAATTGGCTCATCCAGTTTTCAACATATAATCATTGTTTGCCATTTGCTCCGTTTTCCGATAACCCTGCGACACTACCCATCATTACTTGGAGGATATCCCGTGAGATTTGAAGAATTAAAACGAGGAATGAAAGCTTCGATCAGCAAGCGAATCACCGCTGAGCAAGTCGATGCTTTTGCCCAATTATCAACTGATTATAATCCGCTTCATATTAATGAAGAAGTCGCGCAAAAAAGCGTTTTTCATCATCGCGTGGCCCACGGTATGTTAGTGGCGAGTTTATTCTCGGCCGTTTTGGGGACCCGCCTCCCCGGTGAAGGCAGCATCTATCTCGGTCAGGATTTGCGGTTTGTCGCCCCGGTCTTCTTAAACGACACGATCACCGCCGAAGTTGAAGTTATCGAACTTCGCGAAGATAAAAGAATCGTTAAACTGGCGACGACCGCCATCAATCAAGACGGCAAGAGCGTAATCACCGGCACCGCCACCATCCTCGTGAGGTAATTTATGGACACAATTTTGAGATACGAACTATTTAATGACTTCATCAAAGAATTTGCCCTCAAGCAAGTCAAACCTTTAGCCACGCAAATCGATGAAGAAGAGCGCTTTCCGAGCGAAACCATTGAAAAGATGGGTAAAGCCGGTCTCCTCGGCATCATCATCCCCAAAGCCTATGGCGGTGCCGGCGGCGATTATAAAATGTATATTAACGCCGTTCGCGAAATATCCTCGTATTGTGCGACGACCGGCGCCATCTTGTCGGCGCACGTCTCGCTTTGCACCGCTCCCATAGCCGAGCTCGGAAGCGAAGAGCAAAAGCAAAAATATCTCCCAAAGTTAGCTAATGGAGAATGGCTCGGCGCCTTTGGTCTCACCGAACCAAACGCCGGCACGGATGCTTCTAATCAGCAGACGGTAGCCATTGAAGATGGCGACTCCTACATTCTCAACGGAACAAAAATATTTATCACCAACGCCGGTTATGCCCATGTCTATCTCATCTTTGCCATGACCGACAAGAGCAAGGGTATCAAAGGCATCACCGCTTTTATCGTCGAAGCCGACATGCCCGGCTTCAGCGTCGGTAAAAAAGAAGCTAAGATGGGCATTCGCGGTTCTTCGACTTGCGAATTGATCATGCAAAATGTCCGCGTGCCAAAGGCGAATATCCTCGGTCCCGTCGGCGAAGGTTTTAAAGTTGCGATGAAAACGCTTGACGGCGGCCGCATCGGCATCGCTGCCCAAGCCCTCGGCATCGCTGAAGGCGCCCTCCGTGAGACGGTGAACTATGTTCAGGAGCGAAAGCAATTCGGGCGTCCGCTCTCCGCTTTTCAAAATACGCAATTTCAGATCGCCGACATGGCCACCCATATCGACGCCGCCCGTCTATTAGTCGAGCGGGCGATTACCTCAAAAGAGCAAAAAGCCAAAACCTTATCAAAAGACGCGGCCATGGCCAAACTCTTCTCCTCTGAAACGGCGATGATGGTTACCAATAAGGCCGTTCAGTTACATGGGGGGTACGGTTACACTCGAGAATACGCTGTTGAGCGCATGATGCGCGATGCTAAAATCACAGAAATCTACGAAGGAACCTCGGAAGTGCAAAGAATGGTTATTTCCGCGGCGGTTTTGAGGTAATAAAGATGAAAATAATCGTCTGTATCAAACAAGTTCCGAACACGACCGAGATCAAAATCGATCCCGTCACCGGTACCCTCAATCGCGAAGGCGCCGTTTCAATCATGAATCCCGATGACAAAGTCGGACTCGAATTCGCCCTTTGCCTCAAAGACGCCCATCAAGCTCACATCACCGTCGTTTCGATGGGTCCACCCCAGGCTAAAAAAGTACTTTATGAAGCCCTGGCAATGGGGGCTGACCGCGCCATCCTCCTGACCGATCGGCTTTTTGCCGGAAGCGATTCCCTAGCCACTTCCCTGACTCTTGCCGGTTTATTAAAGACGCTCGAATACGACTTAATCATCACCGGCCGCCAGGCCATCGATGGTGATACTGCTCAAGTCGGACCGCAGATTGCCGAGCATCTTGGTATTCCGCAAATCTCTTATGTTAATAGTCTCAAGTTCGAGGACGGTTATTTTATCGCCGTCCGCCAATTTGAAGATCGCTATCAAACCTTAAAAGCCACCGCTCCCTTGCTGGTGACAATCTTGGGCGATGCCGCCAAACCGCGCTCGCTTCATGTCGGCCGACTCATCGAAGCCACGGAGACCGAAAGCGTCGAATTAAAAGGAGCATCCGACATCATCGTCGACACCACAAAACTCGGTTTAAAAGGATCGCCGACCAAAGTCAAATCGACTTGGAACAAAGTTGTCGATAAGCAAAAGAATCTTCTCGAAGTCGAACCACGCGAGGCCGTTAAGGCCATCATCGATACGATGAAGAAGCGCCACATCATCTAGGAGGGCCACACGGTGAACAAAGACATTCTAACTTTTATTGAAGTCCGCGATGGCAAGATTCAAAAAGTATCGCTGGAACTCCTCGGGGCCGCCCGCGATTTAGCCGATGTCTCCGGAGGGCATGTCGTCGCCGGCATCGTCGGCAGCAATTTGTCCGGGCTCATCGAGGACTTGAAAACTTTCGACATCGATCTTATCTATTCGGTCGATAATTCAAATCTTAAATATTATTTAACTGATGCCTATGCCAGGGCTTTTGAAAAAATCATCACCACCGTGAATCCGAATGTCATCCTTTTAGGGGCGACCTCCATCGGTCGCGATTTAGCCCCGCGCCTCTCTGCCCGCCTCGGCACCGGCTTAACCGCCGACTGCACCAAACTCGAAATCGACGTAAACGGTTCTCTTTTCATGACGCGTCCGGCTTTTGGCGGGAATCTTTTTGCTACCATCATCTGCCCCGAACACCGCCCGCAGATGTCGACTGTCCGACCGGGCGTCATGGCGCGCATCGGCGCTAACAAAGGCCGACTGGTAAATGTCATCCATCTCGATGTCGCAGTTGATAAGCCGCGCGTTGAGGTACTTGAAGAAGTGGTGGCCACCCAAGAGATTGCCAATATCGAAGAAGCAAAAATTCTCATATCAATCGGCCGCGGAATCGGCGGTGACGAGAATCTCAAAACCGCCCAATATCTCGCCGGACTAATCAAGGGAACATATTCCTGCTCACGATCGCTAGTTGACTGCGGAAAAATTAATCCCGATCGGCAAGTGGGGCAGACCGGCAAAACGGTGCGCCCTGAACTCTATCTAGCACTTGGCATCTCCGGTGCCGTTCAGCACCTGGCCGGCATGGAAGAAAGCGACTACATCATCGCCGTCAATAAAGACCGGACCGCTTCGATCTTCTCAGTAGCTGATCTCGGCATCGTCGGCGACATCAATCAAATTTTGCCGCTTCTAAAAGAAGAAATTGAAAAGAATGCACTTTAAGGAGAACAGAAAAGTATGAAAAAAGTCTATGTAGTTGCCGCGAAAAGAACTGCCACCGGTTCAATGCTCGGATCGCTCAAAACAATTGATGCGACCGATTTCGGCGCCGAAGTCGTCAAGGCCTTGCTCAGCGCGACCAAAGTTGCAGGGACGGATGTCAGCGAAGTAATCGTCGGCAATGTCCTTTCGGCCGGCCTCGGCCAAGGTCCCGGACGTCAAGTCTCAATCAAAGCCGGCATACCGGTTGAAGTACCGGCTTATTCGATTAACATGCTCTGCGGTTCGGGGATGAAATCCGTCCTGACGGGCTACACCGCCATTCGCGACGGCTTTGATGAAATCGTCATCGCCGGCGGCATCGAGTCTATGACTCGCGCTCCGCACTTAGTCCCGTCTGCCGTTCGCGGTGGCATTAAAATGGGCGATGTTAAACTTACCGATCATATGATCTACGATGCTCTGACCGATGCCTATTCGCAAGTCCACATGGGCGTCACGGCTGAAAACATCGCCGTAAAATTCGCTTTGAGCCGTCAGGAACAAGATCAGTTTGCCTATGCCTCGCAAGTCAAGGCCATCAAAGCTGTCGATGCGGGCTTGTTCGATGACGAAATCGTTCCTATCACCATCAAAGACCGTAAAGGCGACATCATCTTTAACCGCGATGAGTATCCTAATCGGACGACGAATTTGGAAAAACTGGCCGCTCTTCGCCCCGCTTTTGTTAAAGACGGAAGCGTCACGGCCGGAAACTCATCGGGTATCAACGACGGAGCAGCATTTTTAATGCTGATGAGTGAGGAAGCTGTTCAAAAGCATCATCTTAAACCACTAGCTGAAATCGTCGGCATCGGCCAGGGCGGCGTCGATCCCCAATATATGGGCCTCGGGCCTGTCGCCGCCATCCGCGATGTTATGAAAAGAAGCGGATATAAATTAAAAGACATGGATGTCATCGAGCTGAACGAGGCATTTGCCGCGCAGAGTCTCGGCGTCCTCAAGAGTCTTGCTGAAGAACACGACATCGGTTTTGACGAGTTGCTGGCCAAGACCAATCTTCAGGGCGGTGCGATTGCCCTCGGCCACCCCGTCGGCGCTTCCGGAGCCCGAATCAGCGTCACGCTGCTCCATATCATGCAAAGACACGATTTCAAACTCGGGCTCGCCTCTCTTTGCATCGGTGGCGGGATGGGCACAGCCATCATCTTTAAGAAAATATAATCATTTTTTATCAATAAAGGAGGAATGAAAAATGAGACTGCAGAATAAAGTGGCCATCGTCACCGGCGGGGCTAAAGGATTAGGACAGGCGATGAGCGAACTCTTCGCCAAACACGGAGCGAAGGTCATCGCCGTCGATATGATGGATCTCACCTACAGCCATCCCGATGTCGAGTTTTACAAATTAAACGTCGCCAATAGCGATGATGTCGCAAAATTCGGTGAATACGTATTTACAAAATACGGAAAAGCTGACATTCTCGTCAACAATGCCGGCATAACCCGCGATGCCATGACCAGAAAAATGACCGATGAGCAATTTGACCTCGTCATCTCGGTTAATCTCAAAGGCGTCTTTAACATGACGCGCGTCTTTGGACCGAAGATGGAAGAAGCCGGATACGGTAGCATCATCAATATCTCGTCAGTCGTCGGCGTCTACGGCAATATCGGACAAGCCAACTATGCGGCCAGCAAAGCCGGCGTCATCGGCATGACCAAAAGCTGGGCCAAAGAATTCGCCCGCAAGGGGGCCAATGTGCGCTGCAATGCCATCGCTCCCGGCTACATCATGACCGACATGATGAAAACCGTCCCTGAAGATTTATTGAAGAAATTTGCCGAGCTAACTATGTTAAAACGCCTGGGTCAGCCTCATGAAATCGCCGATGCGGCTCTCTACTTGGCTAGCGATGAAGCAAGTTATGTGACTGGCCAGGTCCTTGAAGTTAACGGCGGCATGAGACTGTAAGGAAGAGGCTATGGAAAAAGTCAAAGTCGGCATCGTCGGCGTCGGAACGTATCTTCCTAGCCAAGTGATGACAGCCAAAGAAATCGCCGCCAAGACGAATGGCGTCTGGAGCGAAGAGGCAGTTATCAATAAGCTCGGCATCCGCCAGAAATACATTCCCGGACCCGATGACGGCACGCAGGAAATGGGTGCTAAAGCCGCTCTCAACTGCTTAAAAAATACCGGCATCGATCCTCTCGATATCGATGTTATCTTATGCATCGGAGAGGAGTGGAAGGAATACCCTTTAACTACCTCGGCTCTTTATATTCAAGACCGCATCGGCGCCATTAACGCGTGGGGCATCGATGTTCAAAACCGCTGCTGCACATGTGTTTCGGCGATGAAAATCGCGCATGATATGCTCGTGGCCGATAAAAGCATCGACACGATTATGATCGTCGGCGGATACCGCAACGGCGACTTTGTCGACTATGCCGATAAGGATATGTCGATGATGTATAATTTGGGCGCTGGCGGAGGCGCCATCATCTTAAAGCGCGGCCATGACAAAAACCTGCTTCTCGGCAGTAAAATCATCGCCGATGGTTCGCTTTCAAGAACAGCCGGCGTCGAAATCGGCGGCATTGCCAAGCCGTTTAACGCCGATAATATCGAAGAAGGTTATAAATCTCTTCGCCTCCTGGACGCCAAAAAGATGAAAGATCGACTCAACGAAGTCTCAATGTCAAACTGGTATCGTTGCATCGATGAATCGTTACAGCAAGCAAAACTGACAAGAAAAGACATCACATTCCTGGATATCCTCCACATCAAGCGCTCAGGTCACGCGGCAATGATTGCCGATCTCGGTCTTCGCGAAGATCAGACGATCTATCTTGAAGACTATGGCCACATCGGCCAGATTGACCAAATTCTCTCGCTGGAATTGGCGCTTAAAGAAGGAAAAGTGAAAGATGGGGATGTTGTTTGCATGATCGCGGCCGGTATCGGCTATGTGTGGAGTGCCAACATCATCCGCTGGGGATAAACTATGGCCCAACTCCTGTCCTTATTAAATACGATAACCGGATCGCTTTTGACCATCTGCGTGACAATGATCGCGACGATGGGTATCACCCTGATTTTTCGCACGAGTAATACGACCAACTTTGCGCAGGGTGCCATCGCCGCCGCCGGAACTTATGTCGTCGCCTATCTCGCCATGCAGTACAGCGTC
Organism: Caryophanales bacterium UBA1424; assembly: GCA_002329705.1. Lineage (GTDB taxonomy): Bacteria > Bacillota_I > Bacilli_A > RFN20 > CAG-826 > UBA1424. Next base: position 98 of record DCUC01000057.1, on the reverse strand, counting down.
CATTACATCCTCGCCATCTTGATCGGCTTGGTCTTCGGTATCGCCTTTGGACTATTCATCGATATCATGATTTTTCGGCGCGGCAAAAATATCAACAT
>DCUC01000012.1 GCA_002329705.1 Caryophanales bacterium UBA1424 | reverse complement strand
TAAAACATCACAAATCAGCGTTGTAACGACGGCTGCAACAACCATTAAGATGGCTTTTAACCCATAACTGGGGGCAATCGTGAAATTATAGACAATCGCCGCCACCCATAACAAACCGAGCAAGGCGCTCAGTTCATACATGATGCCGGTCGTTGACCGCTTGCGACGCGTAAAAGGAGGCGTTTGAACAATAAATTTCATTTGACCGCTCCTCTTTTAGCAATTTCGCGCTTAGCGTTTTGCAGGCGAACTCTTATTTTGGCGCGAATGACAGTGTCTGCCACTTCGATAAATGACGGGCACACATAGGAACAGATTCCGCATTCGACACATCGGTTCGCATTTAACTTGACTAAACGATCGGTATTGTTACTATCAAGAGCCAGTTTGATTTCAATCGGCTGAATTCCGACCGGACAAGCCGCATTGCAAGCACCGCATCTTAAACACGGCACCTGATGATATGAGACGGGCCTAATCGCCGTATAGCCATTCATTGATGCTTGAAGGACATATGAATCGTCGCTTACGGATCGCGAAGTCATCGGTCCGCCGGTAAAAGCCACGACTTCATCAGTGGTATATCCGCCAACTTCTTCGACGATTTGAGAAATTGGAGTGCCGATCGGAGCTTGAACATTAATAGCTTGTTTAACGGCGTTTCCGGATACCGTAATCGTGCGATGAGTGAGCGGTTCGCCTTTGATTAAGGCCCGCGCTGTCGCCATCGCCGTCGCGACATTGTTGACGATGACGTGGGCTTCTTTGGGAAATTCGTCATATGTTCGATGAAGAATTCGTTTGACCAACGCCCTTTCCCAGCCCATGGGATATATGTCTTGGACCAATTTGATAATCACGTGCGGAAAATCGTCTAAGTGTTTTTTAAGAACTTCAACAAGAGCCGTTTTATTCTTTTTAAGGACGATGATGGCGGTATCCGCTTTAGCGGCTAATCGCAGTAATTCGCTGCCTTTAATAACATCAAGAGCGTGATGTTGGAGCAGTTTGTAGTCGGTGGATAAATATGGTTCGCATTCCACTCCGTTAATAATGACGGTATCGATATCATTGCTATTTTCATATTTAAAATACGTGGGAAATCCCGCTCCGCCCAAACCGACGATTCCGGCTTCTTTAATGGCTGCGATAATATCCTTGGAATCGCTATCAAAAGAAAGGGTTTTAAGGGGTTCGTCTCTTGTTTTTTTAAAATCGTTAACGATTTCTAAATGCTCGGTGGCTCTTCCCACAAGCGGATTATATTTGCTCACTCGGCCTTTAACGACACCTGATATCGAAGAGAAAATTGGTACATATAGATCTTTCCTTCGCCCAATTAATGTTCCGACCGATACGCAATCTCCTTCTTTGACAAAGAAGTCGATTCCCGCGCCGTTAGGACTCACAACAGGAATAAATATTGAGGCAATTTTATTCTCGTCCATTGTTAAAACGTCGGCTTCTGCAGCCTGCGATTTATGATCTTTCAATCGAATTGGAGCAAAACTTCTAAATACGTTTATCATGAAATTTTATATATATAAGTATACAAAAGCAATGGTTCCTAAACAATGTTATTTGCGATAATGTAACCGTTATTATCTCCCGCTTATAAATAGGTCTTTTCTCTAAGAAGTGTGAATAGAGACTATGGCACGTACCGCTTTCTATTTATCGTTTGCCCATAAAAAAAGACCCAAAGGTCTCAATTTTTTAAATGGTACGGTGAATGGGACTCGAACCCACAAGGTGTTAACCATTAGAACCTGAATCTAACGCGTCTACCATTTCCGCCATCACCGTGCATCAATTAGTATAAATGATAGACTTGAATGTGCAACTCTATTTCTTTAGAAACGCTACGATTTTTTTCATGACTTCTTCATCTTCTTCGGTGATGAGGGCATAGTCGATTTCATAATCGAGAACCGGCTTTTTGCGATCGTAGATGGCTTTATCTTTTTGCACTTGATAGAGATAGTCTTCCGCGCGCTTGGTAAGATAGGGCAGATGGCCGCGATCTTCGACATACATCAGTTCGATGTTATTCTTCTTTTTGGCGATGATGGCTAAGCGGTCGATAGCGTCTTTAGGTTTTATGACGCGGTCTTCTTTGCCGTGGATGACAAGGACGGGGACGCGAGCTTTTTTAAGAGCCTTTTTGCTATTGTAAGTGGCATAGCGTCTGTAGCGCCAATAGCCATGCATATAGATAAAGGGATAAAGAGGATAGAGAAAGGGACGGTTGGCAACCGTCACCAAAGTCGGTGAAAGAAAGCCGGATAGCGCCACGACTTTATCGATGCGATGTTTTTTAAGAAGAAGGCTGCTCATCGCCACATAACCACCCCAGGAGTGGCCGACAACATAGCGCTTCAAATCTTTGATGTCGCTTCGCGATTCGATGTAGCGAAAGGCATAGTCGAGGTCAACGAGAGGCTGAATTAAGCTGATCATCGATGTCCCGGAGCTGAGGGCGCAGCCGGTGTAGTCAAAGGCCAAGATGAGAAATCCTTCCTTGGCGAGACGGTTGATTTCGGTCGTATACGCCGTATGTCCGGCTCCGATGCCATGAGTAAATATAATTAGTTCTTTAAATGTCTTGTATTGCTGGTTAGAGTACAGATAACCGCGCAATGTCTGCTTGTGATTGCCGACGAATTTGATAGGTTCGGCTAACAACCCCGGAAAATCTTCGGCTTGAAAATAGCGAAAGGCCGGTGAACCATCGCCGCGATGATTGAGGGCGAGCCGCATAAGGATTCCGACAATGATTGAAAGGATGATTATCAATAAGATAATCGCGATTCCGGAAATAATTAACCCGCGGTAGAAATCTGGCATATTTTCTCCTAATGATTATCATACACTATTGCATAAAAACTTAACTACCCGAACACATTGATTTAGCTTCTCACTTATCACTCGAAGAAATGTTTGAATCGCCATAGTGACGAAATGAAAAAATGATTTTTATTTGCGTTTGAAAACGAGATAGGACAGCCCGCGAATGAGATGACGATTGGCGAGGTGGACGATTCCCTCGATGGTGTTATTGCCCAACATGCCAGACATCGTGTAACCGCGTAGCGGCATCGTCAAGGCGCTTTCGATGAACATCTTGCGCGTCGCCTCGACATCATCCCCTTTCATCTTGTTCGCCATATTATAGAGCGTTTTGGTGATGAATTTGCCGACGAAAGTATGCTCGATATCTTCTAAGGTGGAATTCTTAGTATATGGCCTCTGTTTGCGATTTCGGCTTTCGGGAATCTTATCTTGCAAGATCTTTTCGAATTGCTCATCGCTGGCAATAAAAGGATGGCTCGGACGATAATAATCCGCTAAATCACTATCGATCAAATAGCTAGCGTCCTCACCCTCGACCAGCACTTCTTTGCGCAAGCGAATATCTCGTGAAGAAGCACCGATTTCAAAGATGTACTGACCTTTTTCAAGCAGCGTTTCGTGAGTTGAAATATCATAGATTTTCAAGTCGCTTTGCCTAAGCCTGATAGTCGCCCTTTTTGTTTCATGAGGTTCTAATTTTACTTTAGTAAATCCGCGGAGTTCGTGGGTTGGTTTATAAACGCCTGGAGCTTTGCTTGCGACATATAATTGGGCGACTTCGGCGCCCGCGACTTTTCCGGTATTGGTCACGTCAAAAGAGATGTTGTAAATGATTTGACCATCGATGAATTCATATTTTAATTCGAGATTATCGTAAGCATATGTCGTATAGGAAAGACCAAAGCCAAACGGATAGCGAACTTTCAAATTCAAACTATCGAAATATCGATATCCGACATAGACGCTCTCTTTATATAAAACATTCGTACCGTCGCCCGGAAAATTAGATTGCGAGGGCGTGTCTAGGTAGGTAAGAGGCCATGTCTCAGGAAGCTTACCTGAGGGATTGACGCGACCGAGCAAGACATCGAGGACAGCCGGTCCGCTCGCTTCACCGGCTAGATATGTAAGCAAAATGCCGTTAACATCATCCGCAAACGGAAGTTCCATAACTGATCCGCCCGATAAAACAGCAACGACTTTTTTGTTTAATTCTAGAACTTTTTTAATCAGCGATAAATGTGAAGCCGGCAAGCTCATTTTCGAGCGATCAAATCCTTCGCTCTCATAAGCATCTGGAAGCCCAGCAAAGATGATAACCAAATCTTTCTGCTTGGCTAAAGTCAAAGCCTCTTGCTCGAGCTTTTCATCGCGTTCATCATCGTTTGCTTTAAATCCTAAAGCATAATCAGCTTTGATGCCTTCTTCTTCAAGAGCTTGGATAAATGAGACGAGTTTATGTGGATTAACTTTTGAACTCCCTGTTCCCTGATAGCGGGGAAATGAGGCAAAAGCCCCCAGAACTGCTACATTTTCAAAGCTTTTTAATGGCAAAACTCCTTTATTTTTGAGTAAAACGCTGCTTTCTGCGGCGATTTGGCGCGCTAAATCGAAATGTTTATCGTAATCGCAATCTTGTAGATAATTGAGATTCTCAACCTTTTTATGCAGATTATAAACATTGTTGACACAGACATTGACGTCGTCTTCGTTTAGCAATCCTTTTTTGATTCCGCGCATTAAGTTCTTGTCGCGCCGGCCGATGCCCGGCATCTCGAGGTCAGTGCCGCTCTTGCGGGCGAGAAAATCATCGTTAAGGGCCCCCCAGTCGGTGACGACCAAACCATCGTAACCCCACTTCTTTCTTAAGATGTCATTAAGGAGCCAGCTATTGTCGCTGGAATAGATGCCGTTGATGCGGTTATAGGAGCACATGATCGTATAGGGTTTGGCTTCCTTCACCGCTATTTCAAAAGGTTTGAGGTAAATCTCATGGAGGGCGCGGGCATCGATGACGGCATTAATCGTCAGGCGATTAGTCTCCTGATTATTCGCGGCATAGTGCTTTAACGAGGTGCCGACACCGAGGCTTTGCACGCCGTTGATAAAGGCTGCTCCTATCTTTCCGGAAAGGAGCGGATCTTCCGAATAGTATTCGAAATTACGGCCACATAGAGGATTGCGCTTGATATTGACACCAGGTCCTAAAACGACGGCGACATGCTGATTCAACGCTTCCTTAGCGATGGCTTGACCCATCTTGTATACTAATTCCTCATCAAATGAGCAGGCGACGAGGGAAGCGGTCGGAAAACAGGTGGCGGGAATGGCATTCATGATACCGAGTTGATCGCCTTTTTCAACTTGCTTGCGAAGACCGTGAGGCCCATCGGCAACCAAAAACGAATTAAGCCCCAGCTCATCGATGCCGCGCACTTTCCAAAAGCCATCGCCATAGAGGAGTTTTAACTTTGTGCTCAAGGCTAAATTTTTTATTTCATCAGGAATTATTTCTTTCTTGTTCATAATCTAAGTATAACGAAAAAATCACTCCGAAGAATGATAATTTTTACAAAAAATCTTTGTTCTCAGCCGATTAAGACGCTGAGCATCAGCATGACGACAAAGCCGACCATGAAACCGACTGTCGCAAGATTCGAGTGGTCGCCTTCTTGTGCCTGAGGAATTAATTCCTCGATGACGACATACACCATCGCCCCGGCAGCAAAAGCTAGTAGATAAGGAAGGATCGGCACCATCAGCTCCGTCAGCAAAATCGTCAATATCGCAGCGACCGGTTCGATAATTCCGGTAAAACCTCCAATCAAGAAAGACTTAGTCCGTGAATGGCCTTCCAGCCTGAGCGGCAAAGAGACGATCGCTCCTTCCGGAAAATTCTGAATAGCGATACCAATCGCCAGCGCTAAAGCTCCCATAAAGGTAATGCCGGCATTACCAGTTAAGGCTCCAGCAAAAGTTACGCCGACGGCAATTCCTTCGGGGACATTGTGGAGGGCGACGGCAAATACCATCATCGAGGTGCGGCTGATTTTTGCTTTGACGCCCTCTGGCTTTTTGCTGTTGATATGGAGATGGGGGGTAATCGTATCGAGCAAGAGGAGAAAGCCCATGCCGGCGACAAAGCCGATGACAGCGGGGAGAATTCCTCCGTTGACCTCGGCTTCAAGGGCCGGAATAATAAGTGACCAAATCGAGGCGGCAATCATGACTCCAGAGGCAAAACCAAGCAAGACTTTTTGAAGCCAAGGCTTGATGCCGTTTTTGGCGAAAATGACCATCGAGGCACCGAGGGTGGTGCCGACGAAAGGCATAGATAAACCAATGATGAGGATTATCCAATCCGCTTGGGTCAAGGGTAGGAACATAATTTAGTTATTTTTTAGCGCAGTTAATAGCTTTTAGACCGAGAAACTTGGCTTTATCGCCGAGCTTTTCTTCAATTCTCATCAAGCGATTGTATTTGGCGATGCGATCGGTTCTCGACATCGACCCGGTTTTAATCTGACCGGCGTTGACGGCGACAGCTAAATCGGCGATCGTCGTGTCTTCGGTCTCACCTGAACGGTGAGAGATGACATTTGTATAGCGAGCGTTTTTTGCCATTTTGATGGCATCAAGGGTTTCGGTCAAGGTACCGATTTGATTCAATTTGATTAAAATAGAGTTGCAGATACCTTTTTCAATACCTTCTTTGAGAATTGAGGGATTGGTGACAAATAAGTCGTCGCCGACGAGTTGAATCTTGCTGCCGAGAGCATCGGTTAACTTCTTCCAGCCGGTCCAGTCCTTTTCGCCTAGGCCGTCTTCGATAGAAACGATGGGGAACTTCTCGATCATCTTGCCATACCAGGCAATCATCTCTTCAGAAGTCTTAACGCCTTGTCCGCTTTTCTTGAGGTTGTAGGTGCCGGTTTCTTCATCGTAGAATTCGCTGGCGGCGACGTCCATCGCTAAAACGATATCTTTGCCAGGGACGTATCCGGCATTCTTAATGGCTTGGACGATGACTTCAAGCGGCTCTTCGTTTGACGAAAGGTTAGGAGCGAAGCCACCTTCATCGCCGACGGCGGTGACATGTCCCATCCTCTTTAATACTTTCTTCAGCTCATGGAAGGTTTCAGCACCCCAGCGAATCGCTTCGCGAACATTGGGAGCGCCGACAGGCATGATCATGAATTCTTGGAAATCGACTGAGGAATCAGCGTGCGAGCCACCATTGATGACATTCATCATCGGAACAGGGAGGGTGACGCCGACTTCGCCGGCGTTTAAAGCGATTTGCTCATAAAGCGGCACATGATTGAAATCAGCCGCGCATTTAACGACGGCTAGTGACACGCCTAATAAGGCGTTGGCGCCGAGATTTGACTTAAATTTGGTTCCGTCTAAGGCGAGCAGTTTGGCGTCGATGACCTTTTGTTCTCTGACGTCCATGCCGACCATGGCGGGAGCGAGAATCTTATTGACGTTTTCAACGGCTTTTAAAACGCCTTTGCCGCCAAAGCGCTTTTTATCGCCATCGCGCAGTTCGAGGGCTTCGCGTTCGCCAGTCGAGGCGCCGCTGGGGACGATGGCGCGGCCAAACGCGCCGCAATAAGTTTGCACTTCAACTTCAATTGTTGGATTGCCGCGTGAGTCGATAACTTCACGGGCGAAGACTGATTTGATTTTTGACATATATATCTCCTTTGGATATTTATCCTTATTTATTCTAACTGAATAGGTGTTTTTATTCTATTGTTTTCACACACACGCGACATGTAAGCGCATCACAAGTTTCTATTCGCGATGCAATGGCATGCTCATACAGTGTGGACCGCCTCTCCCGCGCGCTAGTTCACTGCTGCGAATGGGTATGACCTCAATGCCGTGTGACTTCAATAAATCATTGGTGATGGTGTTGCGAGCATAGACGATAACCTTGCCAGGTCCTAAAGCTAAAGTATTGGCGCCGTCATTCCATTGTTCGCGGTCGCTGGCCACTGAGTCGTTTCCACCGCAAGGAATAAAAATAATAGGCCGACTTAACAACTTCGATAAAGTTTTCGATAATTTCTCTTTATAAGGAATGATGCGGAGAGCATTTGGTTTGAGGCCCGGTTTTATGACAAAGTGGTCGACATTGTCGATAAATTCGTGATGGACGACAAATTTGTCGATATCAACTTGCGTCAGCACGGTATCAAGGTGCATGAATGTTCTTTGCTTTGGAAGATTTAGGGCGATGATAATTTGCCATTCTCCTTCGCGAAACAGCCGTTTGGCGAGAACTTCGATGGCATCCGGCTCGGTTCTCTCGCTGACGCCGATGGCAATCGTGTGCTCGTCGAGGACCATAATATCGCCACCTTCAAGCGAGGATGTTTCTTCACGCTTATAATAGCACTTTGTCGCCTGGTAATCAGGGTGATAAGAGAAGATGAAATCGATATATATCGCTTCGCGACGGCGCACTTCGTTATTCATGCGGTTAATTGAAACACCACCTCCGATAACACAGGCACAATCACGAGTGAAATATAAATTTGGCATCGGATCGGTGACGAACGGATAGTCTTCGATATAGGAACGAAGCGATTCTTTTTTATATCCCGGAAGTTGCGATTTGCGAATGCCGGCCATCGTCACTTTGATTAATTCCTTGGCCTCCATCCTAGATAGATAAGCGCGAATCTTGTGTATGGTTGCGGGATTATTTACAGAAGCTTCTTTAATGAATTGTTCAATAAACAACTTTCGAATTTTCTGGCTCGTAATCGCTTCCGAGACCAAGTCGACTAGATACACGACTTGCACACCATGATCGCGAAGCGTGGACACAAAAGAATCGTGTTCTTTTTGAGCTTCTAATAGCCAAGGAATGTCATCAAATAATTGATCTTGCAAATACTTCGGCGTCAAATTGGATAATTCCTGCCCTGGACGATGGACGAGAACCGTCTTTAAAGGGGTAACTTCTGATCTAATTCTTAATTTTTCCATTAGTATTATTTTATCATCTTTTTGCCCGTATAGCCAAAAAACGGCTGGATAAAAGACAATTTTTACTTTGTAAAGGCACGATAGATATTTAAATCGACATGATAATTATCAACGACGATACCTTCGCTTTCAAGCAGCCTTCTTTGCTCCTCGGGGCCGTCAAAACCAAAATTCAGGGCCAATCCGCCCTTAGAGTTAACGACGCGGTGACACGGAATGACAATCATCATCGGATTATGGTGGAGGGCATTGCCCACCGCGCGTACGGCTTTGGGCTTTCCAATCATGGTGGCGATGTCTTGATAGGTCGCGACCATGCCAAAAGGTATTTTTTTCGTCGCTTCATAAACCATGAATTCGAATTCTGTCATAAATATCTATTTTTCATCAAGACACAGCGAATCGTTTTTAGCGTGCATTCTCATTATGATTTTGCACGTTTGCACCCTAAAAAGCTATCTATAGCCAAACCTCCTTGTAAGGAGGCTGCCTCCCACTTATCGAGGATTATGCATCATTTGCTTTTCCGCTGGTAAAATGATGAATTTCGCGAAGGACCCATTTTTTGGGATGAATGATATCCTTAATTCTGCGCAGATTGGCAAACAATAATAAGTCGGTGTATGGAATGATGCACAAAAACATCGTGACGATTAGAGATCCGAGGACAAAGCATATCGTGAGGAAAGCCACGAAAGCGCCATAGGCCGAATCGTTAATATCTCCACGAGTGATATAGGTCGCGAATAATCTGACGATATAAACGTGGACTAAGTAATACGGGCCGGAATAACTACCTAGATTTGATATATGGTCAAAAAAGCGATATTTCTCAAGGAGTTTAAAAACATATAAATAGGAGACCACACCGCACAAAGAGCAGACGGCGTGACCGGTTATCTCCCAAAAATCGCCGCGCAAGCCGGGTAGCCAATCGGCATATCTGAGCAATAAGGTGATATAGGCGCTCAAAAAGCCCAAGAAGAGCAAGAAAGCATATATTTTGATGTGGCGAAGTTTGGCAAAATAGCTTTTGAATATCGTGAATAAAAAGGCCAATAAAGCAATCGGCATATAATATAGAACCATGTTCGCCGATAAGGAGCCTGGTCCTAGATCTGGCTGATTATAAATGAATAAAAATACCATTAGGTATCCGATGGAGGCGCCAATCATAAATACGGCTTTGAGGATATCCATCCACAATGTCTTGATTTTTACTAAAGTCGTCACGTAATAGATGATGGCGATGAAGATGTTGATAAAGGCCGCCACAAGGAAAAACCAATAGAAGGTATCGGTGCGTAGATAAAGTTCGTTCATCCAATAATCAAACGGTTTTTCCGACAGTGTGAATCTCGGCAGCGTCCAGATCGACAAACAAGTGAAGAGGTAAGCCGGGACCAAATAGGTAATCAGCGTTTTTACTATGTAAGTACCAAGGTCTTTTACATTGCTGCATTTTTTAATCAGCATCCCTCCGGCAAAAAAGAACATGGCTAGTGACACCGAGTAAAAAATAGAGAAACCCAAGCCATTTACATAAGTCGCCGAGCCCCACCGCTGCAGACAATGCGAGATGGCGATAAAAAGCATCGAAACAAGCTTGAGCATGTCAAGGGCAACGTCTCGTTTTTTTACATATCGATAAGGACGAACAAGACTCATAGGATAATGATAACAAAGCTCAGGGCTAAAGAAAAATCCCTTTTGTCAAACCGAATTCGGCCTGACAAACAGGGGTAATTTCACATGCGATTGGTGGAGCTGACGAGGATCGAACTCGCTACCTCCTCCATGCCATGGAGGCGCTCTCCCAGATGAGCTACAGCCCC
>DCUC01000033.1:614-4024 GCA_002329705.1 Caryophanales bacterium UBA1424 | reverse complement strand
ATCACTGCCATCGATAGCAAATTAATAAGTTTGCGTTTCATTTTTCTTCCTCCGCAAGTGTAAATTTAGATAAACCTTTTAAAGCGTGACCGCGATAATCAAAGAGGCACTGATTAGCCCATTCGTTACGCGTCTCCTTGTCTGTTTCATTGATATAGGCCTGGCCTTCGGGACTGGCCCAGCAAATGCCGTCTCCGGGAAGCCAGCACGGCTCCCAATAAAAGACGGCCTTGACATCGAGGCTTCGGGCCAGAGTCAGGATTTGTTCAACAAAAGAAGCCTGTCCCTCCTCACTTAACGGATAAGGCAACTTGTTATTCATATTTTTTATGAATTCATCGTTGATGACCAGCTGAGCGCGATCATTTTTGTCGAGTGTTTTCAAGTAGTCATCCATCGTGAATCCGTAGCCGGTTTCCATGATCATGATGTCCTTGTCAAAAGTTTTTTGCATATCTTTAATGTTGTTTGCAAGCTGGTCGAAGGTTCCGTGCCAATAGGGGTAATATGACATGCCGATAATATCAAAAGGCACGCCTCCGCTCATAATATTGGTGAAGAATTCGCGGTAAACCGCGTTATCGTGGCTGCGTTCAAGATGGATGATTGTTTTGGCGTGCGGGTATACTTTTTTAACGGCCTTTGTACCCTTTTTTAGCAGCTCGGAAAGGAATTCGTATCCCCGACGGGCCCGGCCATCGATTCCATCGAGTTTTCCGTGTGGCCACAGCATGCCGTTGGTGATCTCGTTTCCGATCTGAACAAAGGCAATATTTATCCCCTCTTTTTTGATTTTGCGAAGTGTCTTGAAGGTATATCGATAGAGTTTTTTGGTAAGGCGGCAAGGGGCGACCGTTTTCCAGGACTTGGGCAAATATTGTTTTCCGGGATCGGCCCAGAAATCGCTATAGTGAAGGCAGAGAACAATTTCATAACCACGGCTTTGCTGCATTTTCGCCAATTCAATAAAATTACTGAGATCGCAAGTGCCGCCCAGGTAGGGTTTGCCGTTTTCGTCATAAGGATCATTCCATAAGCGAATGCGGGCCAATGACACACCGTTTTTTCGAAACACATCAAGGGGATTGACCTCTTTACCATCAATATAAAAATTCTTGTTCTTGGTTAGAACTTCGCGATAAGTTGATAAGTCAACGCCGAGTCGCATCAGTATTCTCCTTTGACATATTTTTTCGTTTTGATGGGTTTGTTATCCTCGCTGAAATCGGTTACGCGCGACATGATGTATTTGTATTTGTAGCGCGCCTGCTGATTGAGGCGTATCACATCTTCCTCCGAACCGCGGTAGCAACAGCGAAGGCAGTAGAATTCCTTTTTTTCAACATCGTAAAACATATCGATGTCGATGTCGCGCATAAAGCAGGCGGGGCAGCGGTAGTTTAACTTGCCTTTGCGAGCTTGAGACATGTGGTCATCGCCTCCTTTGAAGAAAGTGTCTTGCGAAGCACCAGTTTGATGACGGGAGAAAAGGCATAGCCTTCATAGACAATGCCGGTTTCGGCGTCTCCGCTCATTGTCACAATGGTGTCAACCTGCGGGATTGTCGCTGATATCGATGAAGGATAATCAGCGATGATAGACCGGTTTTTATACTCATACGACAAGGTTTTGTCGCCGCGTTCGCTTTTAACTTCGGCCACAACGCCCTTCATGTTTTCGGCGTATTCGCTTTTGCCATAACTCAGAGTTGCATACTCCTCGAAAGTAACAACTTTTCCATGCAAATCATTCATAATTTCACGAGTAATCGCGATTTCTCCCGTGCCGCGAACAAAGGTAAAACAGCTTCTAATGACGACATCGAGGTCGCTGAAAGAAATAGTGACGGGATTGGTAACTGCTTCGACTTTTTGATCGTTCGATGTGACCTGCGCCATCGTCCGCGTCAGACATAAATCAACCTTTTCACCGTTATAAATGACTTTGCATGATTTGATGGTTCCTTCTCCGGCATAGTGAGTGAAATATCCGGCCCGGTAATTAGCCTGAATCAAATAGGGGTAAGTCACATCGTGCGGATTATCGGTATCGATTCCCACCGGAATGTCAAGTTTAGCGACATAGGGACGAAGGTCGATTATCGCTCCGCCTTGGTTAAAATCAAGACATGTCCGGAAAAAAGGATCAAGATACCACAAGTATTGTTTATCAGAGCCATAGAGAATGTCTTTCCACAGAGCAACTTCCGGTTCGAGATATGATTTGTTCTGGCGGTAAAAAAAGGCGAATTCACTCATCGTCATATCGATTAACTGACCGTTTTGCTTGAGCTTGGCATAGTAAGATAAGCCGTCTTCATAGGATTTGACGAGGAGATCATAAGGAACTTCCCAACGTCCCAGCTTGTTCATCCATCCGGGACCCACAAACATCATATTGTAACTGTAGCTACGGTTGTATTTGCCCAGATGCCGGTATTGGTCGATGAGGTTAAAAAGATAGGGAAGTTCATCGTCTTGATAAATCATGCCACGAAGGACATTCTGCGGGTGGGTTCCGAAATTCGATCCATTCCCGTCAAAGCAGGCAAGCAGATCGCGGCTCAGATGGGGAATGGCGACGATGCCGCTGTCCTCAGCTTCATTTTGGGCGGGAACGTGAGTGTTAATTTTAGACGGAATCCAAGGATTCCACGGGCCTCCGTCCATGAAGGTATACCATGAATTATTTGTCGTATGATAGGCTTTTGGACCTTCTTCCCAGCAGGTGGCGACAGCGCAGACGACATCTGGATACTTGCTTTTTATATAGGATATCGAATAGGCATCGAGATAATAGCTTCCCGTCGAAGTCGGGTAGAATCCGAAACGGTTCTTAAAAAGAGTAAAAGCATCATCGATAATGTTCCTTTTTTGCTCTTTGGAGAACATCCAGATGCAAAAGTCTTTGGTCTGATATTTGTCGTTAAATTCCTTGCAGGGAAGGCCGAGGAGAGTCAATGACAACTCGTCGCCGTAGGTTCTATGATGTTCCTTGGCGATGCGCACGGCTTCATCATTGAATAATGATGCATATGTCATTTGAATAGTTGTTTTTAAGCCGTGGCGGTGGGCGATATCCTGCTGCAGTTTAAAGATGTCCAGCGATTCATTAAGAAAAGCCTCGCGATTATCTTTCGCTTTTTTGCCGAGGACGGTCTTAGCGTATTCTGGCACCATCTCCGGGCGGTGAATGATATTGATGATGAAGCGATTTTCCATGTTTTATACCTTGACGAGCGACCAGTCATCGTTGTGGCCCCAGGCCTCGGCGACGGCACTGCCGACAATTCCGATTTCGCAGGTCGTAATCGACGAATCGATGACAATCTCGGTGATTTGAGCCAGTTTATAGTGATCGGGGACGCCCCAGCCATCGATGATATTTTTCATGTCGACAGTTTTTGTGAC
>DCUC01000033.1:0-602 GCA_002329705.1 Caryophanales bacterium UBA1424 | reverse complement strand
CCGGGTTTGAGACCGCTGATGTTCTGCTTTACTTTGAAGGAGAAGTCTTGATTAGAATGATACCAGTTCAGATCTGTCGTTCCGCTGCGGACATCTTTTTTGCGATCGAGTTTAATTACTTTCTCACCCTCTGGTGATTGCGATTCGACAATCCAAGGCGTTTTAATGATATCCGTTTCTCCTTGATTTTCGAAACTCGGATCGACGACAAAGTTTTCAATGCAGCGCGCATTGCAGACAACATTATACTGGCCGTCGGCTATGCCGTGGACGACATATTGACCGACAGCGGTGCACTGGGCTGCATCTTCGCTATCCCAGACAACACTGCGCGGCCGAATAGCGTCGTAATTCGTCTCGCAGTCGTATGTTTCCGGTAGTGTTTCGCCCGCTGCTAGGTTAATCGTGACGTCGATGCTCGTGCCACGGGGTCCGGTTGATATTTCCGCATCGGCATTAAAACCACTTCTGGCGTATTGGAATGTTTTTAGCGATGCTAAAGCTTTACCTGTGAACGAGAACAAGCCTTGATTCGACCAGGTTGCCAAACCATCGGAATAATTGGATTTGTGCATGTCATCGCCTTCATATTTCATCGATTG
>DCUC01000004.1:5014-5343 GCA_002329705.1 Caryophanales bacterium UBA1424 | reverse complement strand
AGCCACTGGGAATTCCAGTTCGCGGTGTTGTTGTTACGGGTCATGACCGTGATTTGAAGGGAATTATCGCAGCCGTTAAAGACGTTGGCCGCCATCGCCACGACGCTTGACGGAATCGTGATTACGGTAAGGCTCGTGCAGTTTTCAAAAGCGCGGTCCTTAATGGCTTGAATTGAATTTGGGATAACAATCGCTGTTAAGGAGACACAACCCCTAAATAAGTTCGTATCCAAAACAATATAACTCGTGTTCGTGGGAAGGGTCACTGATTCAAGGGCAATGCAGCCTTCGAAGACGGAAGAATTAACGACGCGGACAGTGTCGGGGAC
>DCUC01000004.1:3602-4891 GCA_002329705.1 Caryophanales bacterium UBA1424 | reverse complement strand
GCTTCGCCGAGTTGCTGCATCGTGCTCGGAAGCGTCACGCGGTTGAGCGGGCTTTCGATGGCGTTGTCTTTGTCGACCAAGACGAGTTCTTTAAAGCTGACGGAATTATTGAAGGCTTTGATGGTAATCTTTTGTAAGCCTTGCGAGACTTGGTTTTCAACCAACTCGCCCGTTTCTTCATCGAGGGTATATTCGGTTCTCGTCGTGCCGGTCGTGTTGTTATAGGCATAGACCGTCGTCAGATTCGGAGTATCTTCAAAAGTGCTGTCCTTAATCGTCCGGACGCTGAAGGGAATGGTGAATTCGCTGATGGCGGTGCCGCGGAAGGCGGCGATGCCGATGTCATAGATGCGACTATTCGGGGTATATTCGTCCGCGGATAAGATAATCTCGGCGAGATTTTCACAGCCATCAAAGACATAGTTATTTAAGACGCTGAGGCCGGATGGAATCGTGATGCTGGTCATCGCATGCGAGTTTTGAAAAGCGCCGACACCGATATATTTCAAATCAGTGCCCAAGACGACCGCGCCGGTAAAATTCGTTTCTTTAAAAGCGTAGTCGCCGATCGATTCAATCTGATTCGACCATTCCATGCTCACTAATGACGAGGCGCCATAGAAAGCTTCGTTGCCGATGTATTTTACGTTGTCGCCGAGGTGGACTTCGCTCAAGTTGATGCAATTGTAGAGTAACTTATCGGAAATCGTTTCAAGGCTATCGGGGAATTCGGCATATGTGATGCCGGGCTGATTGGCGAAAACACCCGCGCCGATCTGTTCGAAAATGCCGAGGTTAAAATAATTATCGTGAGTGGCGATGGCCGGCGAATCTTCGCTTTTGACAATCGCGGTATCATCTTCAAAAATGCCTTTGTATGTATAAAGAATCGAACCAATAATTACGGCATCATCGGGATAATTAGCGATATAGGCCGTGTTATTAAAGGCGTCCGTACCGATATAATCAAGAGCGCTCGGAACATTGAATTTGGCGAGGTTGACACAGTTGTTAAAAGCGCTCTCGCCGATTGAGACAATCGTCTCGGGGAAGATGACTTCTTCAAGCCGTTCCAGACCGGCAAAGGCCGACGGGCCGATCGCCGTGACCGGATAGCCCATCAATTTGCGGGGCACGCGAAAGCGGGCGGGATAGTCGCTGTCGGAATAGACGCGGTCAATCGTCACCGTAATCTGGCTTTCATCAGCCAGATCGGAGCGATATGAGAAAGTGATGTAAGGCATTGTCACATAATCTAAAAGCACGAAATAGATGAGCGAGGAGTAGGC
>DCUC01000004.1:1141-3590 GCA_002329705.1 Caryophanales bacterium UBA1424 | reverse complement strand
GAGACGGCGTTTTGACTTTTGTTTTACTTCAACCGGTATGACGGCAAATTCTGGTCCATCCATTATTTGTTCCCTCCTTGTCTGACAATTTCTTTATATGCGGCTAGTTCGGCGCTGTTGGCGCGGACAAAATGTCCTGGTTCCACTTCGTAGAGCTGCGGTTCGTCATCGTGCGTGTATTGGTGCATCTGCGGATGATAGACGACGACTTTTTTGACTTTTTCAACGCGCGGATCAGGAATCGGAACAGCTGACAAGAGCGATTTGGTGTAAGGGTGTAAAGGCACTTCGAATAACCTTTCGGCCGAGGCCAGTTCAACGATTTTTCCGTTGTAGATAACGCCGATGCGGTCGGAGATATATTTGACGACCGATAAATCATGGGCGATAAACAAAACGGTCAAGCTCGATTCTTTCTGGAACTCTTTAATTAAGTTTAAGACTTGAGCGCGAATCGAGACATCGAGAGCCGAAATCGGTTCATCAGCGACGATGAGTTCGGGTTTGATAATCATCGAACGGGCGATGCCAATTCTTTGTCTTTGGCCACCGCTGAACTCATGCGGGTAGCGCTTTAAGTGCTCGGGACGGAGGCCGACGCGGCGCATCATCTCTTCGACTTTTTCTAAGCGGTCCGTCTCATCTTCATAAAGATGGAAAGCCCGTAATCCTTCGGAGACGATATAGTCGACATTGGCGCGGTCGTTAAGCGAGGCGCTCGGATCCTGAAAAATCATCTGAATTTTTTTCTTTACTTCCCGCGAGAGAGTGCGGCTGATTTTGCCGGAGATGCGAACGCCGTTATAGAGGATTTCGCCTTTGCTGACATTCGTGACGCGGATAAGCGATCTTCCGACCGTCGTTTTGCCGGATCCGGACTCGCCGACGAGACCAAAGATCTCGCCGCGCATGATATCGAGGTTTAATCCTTGAATAATAACTCTTTCGACATTTCCGCGTTTGTAGCCAATCTGAACATTTTTAAACGAGACGATGGGATCATAGCCATTTTCAATGGTTGGAATAACATCTAAAAGCCCGGCTTTTTCGTGGGAATGGTCGCCAATCACGGCTTTTTGAATGGATTTAAATAAATTTTTCATGTTTATTCACCCACTTCCCTTTTAAGCTCGACAGCGGCTTGTTTCATGCGCTCGCGAAGATTTTGAATAATCTTCGGTTTTTCGACTTTCGGTGCGCGCGGATCAAGGAGCCATGTCTTGGCGTAATGCGTATCAGATATTTTAAACATCGGCGGATCCTGGACGTGATCAATGCGCATCGCATAGTCGTTGCGGATGGCGAAAGCATCGCCGATAATCTCGTTCACAAATGAGGGCGGATTGCCTTTGATATAGGTGAGCGGTTCGTTTTTTGTTCCTAACTGCGGAAGCGATGAAAGAAGGGCCCAGGTATATGGATGTTGCGGCGTGTAGAAGATGTCTTCGGCCGTGCCGTATTCGACGATTTGTCCGCCGTACATGACGGCGATGCGGTCGGCGACATTAGCGACGACGCCGAGGTCGTGCGTAATAAAAATCGTCGTCCATTTATATTCTCTTTGCAATTCTTTAATGAGTTCCAGAATTTGCGATTGGACGGTCACGTCAAGGGCGGTCGTCGGTTCGTCGCAGATGAGGATTTCGGGACGGCACGCCAAAGCGATGGCGATGACGACGCGCTGCCTCATACCTCCAGAATATTGGAAAGGATAATCATTCATGCGGCCGCGGGGATCGGGAATGCGGACCTTTTCAAGAAGCTTGACGGCTTCTTCTTTGGCTTCTTTCATGTTCATGCCGTGATGGAGCATCAGCACTTCGGCGATTTGATAGCCGATCGTTAAGAGCGGATTAAGCGAGGTCATCGGATCTTGGAAGATGGTTGAGATGCGCTTGCCGCGAATGCCTTTCCACTGCTCATGTTTCGTCTTCTTGGTGAGATCTTCGCCGTGGAACAATATCGAGCCGCCGGAAATATATCCGTTGGCGTCGAGCATGCCGGTGAAGGTCTTGGTAAAGACGGATTTCCCGGAGCCGGATTCGCCGACGATGGCGAGGGTTTCGCCCTGATAGACATCCATGGTGACATTGCGGATGACATTAACTTTTTTGCCGTGAGACACAAAGCCGACGGATAAATCGCGAACTTCTAATACTTTTTCTTTGGTTTGCATATTTTATCCTTTCTACCTGTGATTCTTCGGGTCGGTGGCATCAGCAAGCGCTAAGCCGATATAAAAGAAGGTGACGGTTAACGGCACGAGAACGATCATCGGAGCGATGAGCAAATATGGATAGGTCATCCATTCATCGCGCGTTGCATCAGTTAATACTTGACCGAGCGTAACATCGCCCGCGGCGGGACTGAAGGAAAGGCCGAAGAAGGCGAGGCCGACTTCGCTGCTGACCGCGGCCGGAATGGCGGTTGAAACGACGGTGACGATAAC
>DCUC01000004.1:0-1092 GCA_002329705.1 Caryophanales bacterium UBA1424 | reverse complement strand
CCGATCCAGCCAAACATCGTCAGTAAGAAGACGATCGTCCAGAAGTTGGGTGTCAAAAAGGCCATTAACAAGAAGTATAAAAGCAGCGATGGAACATTATTAACGAAGTTGCGAATTTCGATCATGATTGGATCGAGGCGGCGGAAATAACCCCACAAAGAACCGATGAGGATGCCGAGGAAAGTGTCAATGAGAGCCACGACAGTGCCGAGGATTAGCGACAGTCTCGCTCCGACCCAGACGACGGTCCACAGGTCGAGACCTTTATAAAAGTTCATCTTATTGCCGCCGGTGCCGAACCAGTGGTCGGCGCTCCAGCTTTGATTAGGAGTGAAGATGTCGGCCAGCCCTTCGGAATTGCTGACGACGCGGTATGATTTCATCATCGGACCGAAAATGGTGAAGAAGACAATTAGTAAAATGACGATGACGCTTAAAATAGCAAGCGGTTTTTTAATTAATTGTTTAAAAGTTTCCCGCCAGTATGAATACGGGGCGGTCGATAATTTTTCGATGCTCTCCTCGCTCGCGCCGATGACGGTGAAGAGGTCTTCGACGTTATGGTAGATGACAGAATCGATATTCTTGACAGAATTGTTAGCCATGTCTTATCCCTCCTTACTCTTTCGAAAAGCTGACGCGCGGGTCGACGACCGCGGTGACGATATCACCGGCAAGATATGAAATGATGGAAATCAAGGCCGAGATGACGATGATACCCTGCAACACAAAGTAGTCGTTTGTCGATTCGGATTTGACGAGCAATCCGCCAATACCATCGATACCATAGATTTTTTCGATGTAGAAGGTTCCGAGCAAGGCGCCGAGGATGGCGGCTGGAATCGAGCGCACCAAGGGGACGATGGCGTTGCGCAGTATATGCGTGTACATAATGCGATTTTCGCTCAAGCCTTTCGCGCGTGCGAATTTGACATAGTCCGAATTAAACTCGTCGAGCATGAAGCGGCGCACCCAGAGGGCGATGCCGGCCATGCCGGTGAAACCCATCGTTAACGACGGGGCCAAATATGTTAAGAAATTGCCGGCTTCGTAAATCGTCGGCAAGCTCAATGCGGCAAAAAGAGCCATCCA
>DCUC01000028.1:908-2802 GCA_002329705.1 Caryophanales bacterium UBA1424 | reverse complement strand
TATTCTAACACAATAATGTATGTTACCATAAAAGAAGAATAGGAGATCAAAAATGGATATTCTGGACACAATTAAAAAACGTCAGTCAGTTCGCGACTTCAGCGAAGAAAAAATCTCTGAAGAACATTTAAAAATTATTCTTGACGCCGCCTACCATGCTCCGATTGGCCGCGCCGCCTACAATCGCTATGAATTGATTGTCATCAAACATAAAGAAAAAATCGATGCCTTAGCTCAGAAGATTGCTGAGGCGGGAATATTAACTAAACACCCTTTCTTTCACGCCCCTATCGTCATCTTCGTCGCCGCTAAACCGAATCGCGAACGCCTCGATGGCTGCGATACCGGCTGCCTGATTGAAAATATGATGCTGGCGGCCACGAGCCTAGGGCTCGGCTCCTGCTTTCTTTACACCGTTTCCGAAGTAATTAATGGCCGCCCTTTTCTCTTACAGGCTCTGGGACTTTCAGATGAGTATCGGGCGATGTCGGCCGTCGTCATCGGTCACCCCAAAGAAAAGGACCTGCCACCGAAGGTCAGGCCCGGAATCGCTACGCGAGTTCTCTAATCTCAATTGACGCCGACGGTATCGCTGACGGGAAGCGAGAAGGCAATTCCTTTGCCGTTAGTCTCTAAGCCTGCAGCTTTATTAATGGCTTTTAAAACAGCGTCTTTAATCGCTTCTTCGACGAGGATAATGACAATCTCTTTTTCAGGAGAAATAGAAAATCCAAAAAACTTCTCCATATCGGGATTGCCGGTGCCGCGACCATGAAAAATAGTGCCTCCTCGCGCACCTTCTTTGCGGGCGGCGTCCATCACTAAATCAGTGAAGCCGTTGTTGACAATGCAGATGATCAGCTCATGTTTTTCCATAGTTACTCTCCTGTCGGTCGCGTGTTTGACAAATACTTGTATATTGAACTTCCAATCACCGATGAAATGTCGATGGCAAAGGCGATTCCTTTGCTTTCTTTCACAAAGAAGGCGCCGATTTCTTTTTTTAGCGTTTCAATTTGATCGGCTTTGACAACGGCGAAGATAATGTCCTTATGGACATCGCTTAAGCCCAAGAGGTCATAAATTTCCTTGGTGCCGGTTCCTCGACCGTGGGTGATAAAACCTAGTCCACTCTCGTGATTTTTTAAGATTTTCAGGACCTCCTTATAGTGATTGTGATTGACGATGGTGATGAAAAATTTGAGCCGCGAAAGGGGTTGGACGCGGTCGACGGACTTGAAAGTTTCCGGTTTGGATTCAACTGGAAGAGATGGGTTGCTCGCTACTTTTTTCTTGCTCATTGCTCATCCTCTAGTAAGTAAATAATCTGATCATCGTTTTCTTCGACAAAGCGCATACCGGCAAGGCGAATGCGGCGTTTCTCTTGGGCGGTGACATAAAGGCCGAGAGCTTGAATGGTGATGATGGGAACCATCGTCACAAGGGCATTGACGCCAAAGGCATAAGTCATTATACCTTGTCCGTCACTTTGATAAAAGGTGATGGCGGCGCCGATGGCAAAGGGTAAAACGAATGAAGAATTCATCGGTCCGCTCGTGATGCGACCGGCGTCAAAAGCCATCGCCGAATAGATTTTGGGAACGAAAAAAGCCATTCCGAGAGCGACGAGATAACCGCCGATGACAAACCATAAAATCGTGATGCCAAACACTAGTCGCATCATCGCAAACGACATGGCTAGACCCGCCCCGACGGCAATCGCGGCCAAGACGGCACCCTTGCGAATTGTACCTTCGGTAATATTTTCAACTTGCGATACTAAAACGTGAATAGCGGGTTCAAGAAGAACCGCGGCCATGCCGATAATCGCGCCAAAGAGAATGACGAGGCTCGAGCTCTGCGCGGCGATTTTGCTGCCGATGATGCGGCTGAT
>DCUC01000028.1:0-812 GCA_002329705.1 Caryophanales bacterium UBA1424 | reverse complement strand
AGGATGGCAATCGCGACATTAAGTGCGCTCGTTTTGAGAATCGCCCCAAAAGATTGAGCGGCTTCCGGTTCGTAAATAAAAGGTATGTCTTCGATAAAAAAAGACATGATCATGACGATGAGGACCGGGCCAAGCGATGTAATTGCGATCAGGCCGAAAGAGTCTTCGTCGGTTTTCTTGCCGGACCTCGTCGTCGCAATACCGATGCCGAGAGCGAGGATAAAGGGAACGGTAATCGTACCTGCCGAAGCTCCGCCGCTATCAAAAGAAAGGGGAATAAAAGACGGGTTTACATAATTGACGCCGAGAGCCAGAGAGAATAGTAAGCCATAGAAAAGAAGAAGCCAGATAACGAGGCTTTTTTGAAAGAGGATACGGAGAATTCCGACGACCATGAAGGCTCCAAAACCAACACCGATCAAGATGATGATTAGCCATTCGTTGCTAATAAAAGGAAGCCATTGCCCGCCGAGGGGAACTTGTCCGACCAGAACTCTTAAATCGGGTTCGGCAATCACGACAAAAGCGCCGAGTAAAAAGAACAAAAAAACCATTAATCCGATTTTCCTTTGGCTCGTTATCGATGCGCCGATATATTCACCAATGGGCGACATCGCCAAATCAGTGCCAATCGTGAAAAGGCCCATGCCAAGAGCCACCAGAACAGCTGAAATCACAAAGATTATGATATCTTTTGAATCATCGATTTTAGCGAGACCGGTAAAGTGGATAATTAAAACGATGACGACCATCGGAAGAGTCGAAATCAAAGCCGCTTTAAATTTGTTAAGCCAACTAAAAGACATAAATAT
>DCUC01000041.1 GCA_002329705.1 Caryophanales bacterium UBA1424 | reverse complement strand
AAGACCATCGGCGTGCTCGATAGCGAATATGATGAATTGATCAATGATGAAATCGCAAAAAGATCACCGATCAGGGTCGCACCGCCTTGACCGATGCTATCGGAGATCAAGAAATTAAAAGTGATGGAGAGGATGCCTAAGACGAGGGTGATGATCGTAAAGACAATCGTTCCCTTATCTTTAAGCGCACGGAATAACTGGAGTTTAAGCAATTTAGTCATGGTGATTTCCTCCGATCAGATTGATGAAGTAATCTTCAAGGCCGTTTTCCTGTTCGCGAAATTGGAGGACATTGATATCCGATTTGACGAGGAGTTTAACGATTTCGCTCGAGTTATTCACTTCGGCGACATGAATTGAGCCGTTTTCGCTCATCACGCGATTTGGATAATGTTCGTCTAAAATGTTTTTTGTCTTAATATTGTCATCGGTCTTGATAATGACCGACTTACTCACTTTGTTAAAGAGATCATCAGAAGAGATTTCGTTGATAATCACGCCTTTATCGATGAAGCCGAAACGCGTCGCAAGTTTAGATAGTTCACCGAGAATGTGGCTTGATATGATCATCGTGATATTGCGGTTTTTGTTAATATTAACAAGCAGTTCGCGCATTTCGCGAATACCTTCGGGATCTAGACCGTTGGTCGGTTCATCGAGGATGAGCAGTTCGGGATCGCCGAGCAAGGCCATGGCGATGCCTAAGCGCTGCTTCATGCCCAAAGAAAAGTCCTTGGCTTTTTTGCTCGAGGCGATAACATCGCTCAAACCGACTTCTTCAAGCCGCGAGCGAATCAAAGATTCGTCTTTGAGACCTTTTAAGATAAGGGTAGTGCGCAAATTATCATGCGCCGTCATATTCATGTAAAGAGCCGGCGTTTCGACCATCGCCGCGATGTGCTTGCGCGCTTCTTTCTGCTCGTTTTTAGTGGCCGCTCCTAAAAGCGTAAACGAGCCGGATGTCGGATTGGCGATACCGGTCAGGACGCGAATCAGCGTCGTCTTTCCGGCGCCGTTACGGCCGACGAAGCCATAGATTTCGCCGCGGTGGACGCTGATGCTGACGTTGTTTAAGGCCAGCGTCGTCCCATACTTCTTGGTAAGACCCTTCGTCTCGACGACGATGTCGCTTCCGTTGCTCATATTATTTCCCCCTGAGTTTATTTAGCGTTTCAGCTTCTTCTTTCAAGATTTTTTCGATGCGATCGCGCTTTTCGAAGGTATCATCGAGAATAAAAGAGATCTCGGGAACCTTGCGAATATCAAGTTTCGAGGCCAGCGAGCTGCGGACGAATCCTTTCGCCGCATTGAGCGCTTCGAGGTTGACGTTCGGGTGCTTGGCACCGATAAAACTAACATACACTTTCGCATAGGAAAAGTCACTGGAAACGCGCACTTCGGTCACCGAGACGAGACCGACGCTTTTGTTCTTGACTTCAAATTGCAAAATTTCCGAGATGTTCTTGGCGATGATGCTTTGAATTCTTTCCGTGCGATTAGCCATAAATTATTTCTTCTCCACCATTTCATAGCCTTCGACGATGTCTTGCTCTTTTTCGTCGTTAAAGCCATCTAAGACGATGCCGCATTCATATCCTTCGCGGGCTTCTTTGATATCGTCTTTATAGCGCTTCATCGAAGCGATTTTGCCTTCGTAGACGACGACGCCATCGCGAATCAGGCGGACGCTCTGACCGTGTTTAAGCGTGCCATTAGTGACATAGGAGCCGGCGATCGTCCCGAGCTTTGAAACTTTATAGATGACGCGCACTTCGGCCGCGCCGGTAATCTTTTCGACCATCTGCACCTTGAGCTTGCCGCGCATGGCCGCTTCCATCTCCTCGATGAGGGCATAGATAATGCGATGTAGGCGAATCTCGACGCTTTCTTCATCGGCCTTGGCTTTGACTAAAGCATTCGGCCGGACATTAAAGCCGTAGACGATGGCGTGCGAGGCGCTGGCGAGGAGAATATCACTTTCAGTGATGGCTCCGGCCGTCGAGGCGATGATATTAACTTTGACGCCTTCGGTATCAAGTTTTTCCAAAGCCCCTTTAATAGCTTCGGCGGAACCGGTCGTGTCGGCTTTGATGATGACGTTGATGTTTTCGACTTCGCCTTCGTGAATGCGGTTGTATAAATCGTCAAGCGAGGCGGCTGAACTGCCCCCGCGGCCTTCTGATTCTTTGGCGAGGCGGCGTTTGCTGGCGATGTCGCGCGCTTGTTTTTCGCTTGGAAAAGCCATGAACGAATCGCCGGCGTTGGGCACTTCGCTCAAACCGATGATGCTGACCGGNNATTTTGCCATAGGCCGAACCGAGGACGACGTAATCCTGAAAGTTCAGCGTGCCGTTTTGGACGAGTAAAGTCGCCTTCGGCCCTTCGCCTTTGTCGAGGTTGGCTTCGATGACGGTGCCGAGGGCATAGCGACGAGGGTTAGCCTTCAGCTCCTGCATCTCGGCGACGAGTAAGATATTTTCGAGGAGGTCATCGATGCCGATGCCTTTTTTGGCCGAGATTTCGACGAAGATGTTATTTCCGCCGTAGTCTTCGGGAATGATGTCATAAGCGACGAGTTCATTGCGGACGCGCTTGGCGTCGGCACCCGGCTTATCAATTTTATTGATAGCGACAATAATCGGCACCTTGGCAGCCCGGGCGTGATTAATCGCTTCGACGGTTTGCGGCATGACGCCGTCATCGGCGGCGACGACCAAGACGACGATATCGGTAATTGAAGCGCCTCTGGAACGCATTGCTGTAAAGGCTTCGTGTCCGGGAGTGTCGATAAAGGTGATCTTCTGGCCTTTGATTTCTTTTTGATAGGCGCCGATGGCTTGCGAGATGCCACCGACTTCAGTTTCGACGACATGNNGTCGACGTGGCCCATGATGGTGACGACCGGCGGGCGCGGTTTTAAGTCTTTGGGATCATCGATGATTTCGAGTTCTTCAAAGTTTTCTTCGCTGACTTCCTTATCTTTGCGGAAATCAAAGCCAAACTGAAGGCACACGGTGCCGATCGCTTCATCATCGAGGGTCTGGTTGATCGTGATGACTTTGCCATTCATAAACAAGTACTTGATGATATCGGAGGAATTGATTTCCAGTTGCTTAGCCAGTTCGCCGACGGACATGCATTTCGTATAAACGAAAACGCCCTTGTTGACCTTGGCATTTTCACCTTTGCGGGGTGTGTTTCCGGCGGGCACATTGGCCACGCGGTTGCGCTTTTTATTCTTATCGTTCATTTGTTATCCTCCTTAATGACACTAATGAGTTGGACGGAAAGTCCTTTGTCGCTGATGGCGACGGTCGAGACTTCCGCAAAGCCTAAGGCATGGCCGAGTTCGGCCTTGCGATAGGCATAGATGGTCGTGACGTTTTGCTCGCGAGCTAGTTTGGCAAGTTTTTCCTGCGTTTTGCTCACGGCATCTAAAGCCATGATCAGCAGATAGATCTTCCGCTTGGACCAGACTTTCGTGATGGCTTCGCCAACCAGAGCCTTGCCGGCGCGATTGGCTAGTCCTAAATAACCGCTGACACGATTATTCATAAGTAGTTACTGAGGGAATCGTAAACCTCGTCAGAGACGGCCATGCCAAAGGCTTTATCGAGCAGGCGCCGCTTCTTCGCTGAGGCGAAAATCTCGGCATCTTTTCTTAGATAAGCGCCATGACCATTAACTTTGCCGGTGCGGTCGATGACGATTTCTCCGGCCGGGGTTTTGACGATGCGAAGGAGCTCATTCTTGGGAAACATCTGATTGCTCGCTAAACAGCGGCGCAGCGGAATTTTTTTCATTCGCATCACTTCCTTTCCTGGCTATACGGCAATGAGATTATTCCTCATCCTCATAATAGGCATCGTATTCGTCGTAGTCGATCTCTTCTTCATCGATAAGCTCATCGGGATGCTTGGCAGCTTCCTTTTCGAGCTCGGCGAGTTCTTCTTCGGAATAGATTTGCATGTAGGGTTTATTGTCGGCTTCGGGAGCGACATAAGGCTTTTCGTCCTTGGCTTCGCTCTTGACTTCGTCATCGGAAATCTTGCGCGGTCTTTTGGCCTTCGGAGCGGCTTGTTTATTCTTCTCTTTTTGACTTTCGAGTTCGCGTTCGAGCGTCTCGAGATCGGTCGTGATTTTAATCTTAATCGGCTCTTCGACGACTTTCGGGGCTTCTTCGACGACCGGCTTGGCTTCGACTAACGGCGTCACATCGCTGACGGGAGCGGCGGCAGGTTCACTAGCCACAGGAGTTTCGACGACGACATCCTTAGGTGTCGGCTTAATCGAATCGATGTAGCGCTGATAAGCCTCAGCTTTAAGCTGATCGGCGTGTCTTTGATGGAGTTCTTCGACATTGAAGTATTCGAGATTAGCTTCTTTGGCCATCGCTTCTTCTTTAATGTCAATCTTCCAGCCGGTTAAGCGGTTGGCGAGGCGGGCGTTGGCCCCTTTGCGGCCGATCGCTAAAGAGAGCTGTTCGTCTTTGACGACGGCTAAAGCGGCATGTTCTTCCTTATCGAGGTGAACGCCGACGACCGTCGCCGGGCGCAGGGCTTCGACGATATAAAGAGCCGGATCCTCCTGATACTGGATGATATCGATTTTTTCTTTATCGCGGGCATTGCCTAATTGGCCGAGAATCTTTTTGACGCGACCGCCATCGTGGCCGATGCAGGCGCCGGTCGGATCGACGTTGGGGTCATGGCTGAAGACGGCGACTTTACTGCGCGTGCCGGCTTCGCGGGCGATATCTTTGATGATGACGGTTCCGTCATAGATTTCATGAATTTCTTCTTCGAAGATGCGTCTTAAGAAGCCGGGATCGCTCCTCGTGACAACGATCTGCGCGCCTTTCTCCGTCGACGAGACATCGGAGACGTATAAGCGGATGGTATCGCCGACATTAAAGGTTTCTTCGCCGATCAGTTCGCGATTGCTAAGATAAACCGAGGTGCGGCCGATGTTGACGATAATCGAGCGCTCATCGGCTTTTTCGACGACGCCGGTAATCATCTCGCCGATCTTATCCTTATAGGTGACATAAAGAGCGGCTTTCTCGGCTTCGGCGAGCTTTTGATGGAGGACGGATTTGACCGTCATGGCAAAGAGCTTGCTCAAGTCGTGAATATTGATATAAATTTTATAATCGTCGCCGAGATTATATTTTTGATCGAACTTGCGCGCTTCGTCGAGGCTGATTTCGAGATAGTCGTCAGCGACTTCGGCGACGACTTTCTTGATGACATACATCTCGATTTTAGCGGTCTCTTCGTCGATGATGACGTCGATGACGGCATCGTCACCGCCGCCGAGTTGTTTGACCAGGGCTTTTTTCATCGCTTCCTTCAAAGCGACCAAAATGCTTTCTTTCGAAATGCCTTTCTGGGCTTCCAACTGGTCGAGGGCTTCAAAAAACTGTGCTGCGTTAATCATAGTGTCTTTCTCCTAAAATTTGATGGCTAGGCGCGCATTGGCGATCAAGTCGCGGCGGATAGTCACGTTTCCTTTCTTTTTGTTGTCTACTTTAATTGTTACTTCTTCTTTTGTGAGGCTGACGAGTTCGCCTTCGAGGGCATTCTTTTTGTCGACGGCTTCGCGAAGGCCGAGATTGACGCGCTCGTTGAGATAGCGTTCCAATCTTTCGAGTTTGATCGGCTTTTCGGCTCCGAGCGAGGTGACATCGAGCATATATGATGACTTAATCGGATCGGCTTCGTCGAGCAGGGGGCTGATTAAATCGCCGGCGCGCACAATGTCATCCATGCTCACGGGCCCATCTTTATCGATGACCACGCGCAGGATGTAATTCGCGCCTTCCTTACGGAAAGAGACGTTTGCCAGATCGTAACCGAGAATCTTCAGCTGCGGTTCGATGAGAGCGCTGACGACATCTTTAACGGCCATAGGTACCTCCTTTAAGAAGACAAAGAGTGGTCTTGCGGCCACTCTTTAGTTCAAGAGTTGTCCCGGGAGAACCCGGAAGCGAACACGATTCTGTTCGCGGTGTTAATAATAAAACGAGTTGCGAATTAATGCAAGATATTTACACGCTTACTTTGTAGGATTGTCGTTTTTGGCCCTCCAGCGCTTATAAATCGGGCAATAATTGGGAAGGAGGTAAGCAATTGTCAAATATAGTCCCGGAATTAAACTGAGGATTAAGACGAGAATCGGTCCGAGATTAATCGAGATGGCAAAATCAAGGGGAAAGCTCGCCGTCAGGGCGTCGACGACAAAGTTCGGCTTGGCATTCATATAGATAAACATCCAGACGCCGAGGACAAGAGTGAGGCCTAAACCGCTGAGTCCGAGGATAAAGCGGGCGAATTTCTGCTTTTCGAAAAGGACATATCCTTTAACGATCTCGTTAGCGACAATCATCAAAGACGGAAGAATCATCAGCAAATACACGGGAAGCGTCCCGCCGACATGCTCAAGGCTTAAATCAAAACTATAAAAACCAAAAGCGAAAGTACCCAAGAAATAGAGGGCAAAGAGGAGAAAAATTGTTTTAAGAACCCCACCGACATTCTTGAGAGCGCCTTTTTGAGGCGCCGCTTCCTTTTCGCATTTCTCGGAGCGAAAAATAAAGAGGATATACACGGCGATTAAAGCAAACAAAAAATCCAATACTAAAAACGACAGAGGAAAGTATTTTGAGGGTCCGCCGGAAAGGAAATTCCCGCCGAAGGAGACGAAGACATTGATGAAGCCATAGATGAGGGCAAAAGCGCTGATNNCGACTTTGGCGATGCGATTGACGGCTATCAGGGCATAAATCGGAAGAATCAAAGTTAGATATAAAGGAAGATAGGCCAGAACCATGCGGAAATTATTAATCGCATCCGTAAAAAGGACCATGACAAAGAAGAAGGTGCTGATGCCGGCAAAGAAGAAGAGAAGGAGATTAGTGACAAGAAAGAGGGTTTTCGTTTTCATATTCTTATTCTCCGTAAGCGACGAAAAGGCGCTCGATATCAATCGTTCCGTCATCGCCTAATGTGATGACTTGTCCGCCGATCATCTCGGGATCGTGATAGATGCCGCGGCCCGTCTTAACACCGTAGCTTAAGACGATATCTTCATAATCGATAGCGAAGTTATTCGTGTGGTCGTGTCCGACGAACATGCCGCGGGTGGAACCGAGTTCTTTTGCTTTTGCAAAGAAACCGGAATTGTAGTAGCCGTGCCAGATGCCGGAATCCTGATAGACGCCGCTGCCCATGTCTTCGTCAAAACCCGAGGCCTCCCAGGCTTCATAGGCATCCACATACTCGAAGAGAGGAATGTGAAAGAAAGCGACGGATGGAATGACATTCGCGGGCGGCACCAAGGCGAAGTCATCGACGTCAAACTGAACTTTGTTGGTCTCTTTGATGACGTCCTCGTACCAGGCGATTTGGTCTTCGTGAATAACGTCATAGTCATATGTTGCTCCCAGCGAATGATAAGATCCGGAGTCGAGCATGATGACCTGCCATTCGACATCGGTTCCGGAGACGATATTAATATAGTGATTGCCATGTCCGTTAACGTTGTCGTCGGGATTGACATAGAGACAATTATCGTAACTATCGTAGGTGGCTTGCCCTTCGATAAACTGCGGCGTGTAAAAGCCCTGGCGGTCATGATTACCAAAGGTAACGGTCCAGGGAATGTCTTTGCTGTCCATGTAGTTATATAACTGATTGACGACATCGACGGAAGCGTTCATAAACATGTCGCCGGTCAGGACCATCAAGTCGGGCTCGGCCAATCCGATCAAAGTATCAAAATAGACCCACTCCTCGGCGAAGTTGGTCGCCAATCCGAAGTGAATGTCGGTCATTTGCAGAACGCGAAAATTTTCCTGATAATCTAAATCTCTCTTTTTATAGTGCTCATATGTCAGCGCCTCGGGGGAGCCGGCGCATGATGCCAACGCCAAAACGCTTAATAGCGAAGCGAGTGTATTATAAACTTTCTTCATAACTGTTCCTCATTCGTACAATAAGTATTATAAGTACAACAATAATTTTATTAAAGCGACATTTACTAAACAGGCATTCATCAGCGACAACTTTTATTTCTTAAAAATAACTGACTATTGATAATTCGCGCTTGTTTGTATAGTATTAATTCGCATACAATTTATTTGTATTTTCTAGAAACGGAGTCCACACCATGAAAAAACTAATTCCCTTCGTCAACATTCTCGTCCTCGCCTTACTGGGCATCGTCTGGCCCTTGGGCGCCGCCGTCGCCCTCTATGTGCCAAACTATACCGGCACCGGCGTCGCCAGCAATATCGGCAACTTCTACCAAGTCGTCTGGGGTCATGGCTCTAATGTCGCCTCGGTCGTCGTCATCGTCGCCTTCTTGCTCTTAGCGGTCGGCTCCTTGCTCGTCATTCCGGCCTTCATTCCCTTTAAGTTTCAAAGAATTATTCTTGGCGCGATCGCCGTATTCTTCGTCGTGGCCGGCATCATCTTCTTATTGATGCCAACCTTAGTCGGACAAGTTAATCCTAACTACCCCGCAAGTGTCAAACTCGGCGGTTCGGTCATCGGTATGAGCGTTCTTCTCTTATCCGCCGGCGTCCTCGAAGGCTTGATGGCTTTCGCCCCCAGCAAATAAGTCACCTTTATCATAGATAAAAAGCACCTCGTAAAAGGTGCTTTTTTATGTCTTGTTAATGTAAATTAACGATCGCCGTCGTTGATGTAGAGGATGCCGAGGCAGTTCTCGCCGCAATGCGAGGAGATCGTCCCGCCGGCTCTTGTCACTTCAATGCGTTTGAAACCACGTTCAACAAGCATTGTCTTGACCATCTCGATAATTTCGAAGTCCGCGGTCGTATAGGTGATGAAGACTTGTTCTAGATCGGGATTATGATAATACTGCAAGGTATCTTCGACGTATTGCTTGACGACGCGAATCATCTTGCCGCGATATTTGCGTCCGGGAATCATCTTGCCGTCTTTGACGATGATCTGCGGTTTGATGCCGAGGAGATTGGCGCCGATAAACGATAAGAGCGAGCAGCGGCCGCCTTTATAAAGATAATCGACCTTTTCAAGGGCAAAGCTGGCCTGGACAAAGGGAATCCGTTCATAGATGGAGTTGATGATGTTAGANNGTCGAAAGGCTGCGCGAGTCGATGACGGTGACATTGTTTAGTTTTTTGGCGACATTCGAGGCATTTGTGTAAGCCACGCTTAATGCGCTTGATAGGGAGATGTGAATGATGGCATCGTAGGACTTGAGCAACTCCTGAAAGTGGGTTTCGTACTGGTATTCGTTGACGGCGCTCGTCCGGGGAAGAATCTTAGTTCTCTCGTGAAAGCTGAAGATTTCCTCAGGGCTTATTTCGCCGTCGGCGACTTGTTCCTCGCCCATGACGATGGTAAAGGCAACGGTGTGGATATCGAATTCTTTTAAGAGGTCTTTGGTTAAGTCGACCGTCGTTTCGGTTGAGATGGCAATTTTCATAGAAGGCTCCTTTGTTTTTACTTGCCACTTCACTATAACCAATCCACCGCAGATGTCAGTAAACACTTGGACGCGCCTCAGTAGAATGCCAAATCATCACTCTACTCGGAGAAGAAGGCGAGATTAAATCGTTTCTTTTTTCCTTAAAAAAAGATAAAATACGGATTATGAACGAAACCGAATTCAAAAGAATTGTCGCTGACAACATCGCCTTTTACCGTAAACAAATGGGGCTCACGCAGCTCCAGCTCGCCGAGAAGTTGAACTATTCGGANNCTCTGGCATCTTTTTTTGGTGTGACCCTTAACGACTTCTTGACGGTCGGAAGAAAACCGCGGACACCTCTAACGATTAAAACGCGTATTCTAATTTCAATACTATCGGCTGGCATCGTCTGGCTCGTTGCGACTGTCATCTTTGTTTTGACGAATCTCATCGAGCCGAATATCGACTTCGACATCTGGTTAGTATTTATCTACGCCATTCCCCTTTCTTCAATTGTCCTTCTTGTCTTTTCTCTATTGTGGGGCAATAACCGCCTATCTTTCGCTTTTGTAACAGCCCTTTCTGTCGGGTTAACTCTCTCGATCTATCTATCACTTTTTAAATTTTACCCGCATATCTGGTATATCTTTATTGCCTTGGTGCCCATCGAAATATTGGCCCTTTTCTGGTTTATCTTTCGCAAGATTCGCAAGGTGCCAACCGAATAACTAATTGAGAGCCGTCGCTATGTTGAACTGCACTATGTGCAGTTTTTTGATTTCTTATTTCGAAGGTTGCATATTTTCTAAATAATCAAGTATATAATGAGGTATAACAATAAAAGCGTGAAGGAGGGTGCATATGCAGGAAGTCTTAATCTATCTCGAAAACGAATACGCCGACTGGGAAATAAGCCATATCGGTTCGCAAATCACATCATCAAACAAGTATTTAGTTAAATATGTCGCTAAGTCCAAAGACCCGGTTGTCTCGATGTCGAGTTTATGCATGATTCCCGACTACGCGGCAGATGAAATGCTGAATTCGGAAATTGGCAAGTTCGCGATGCTCATTCTGTGCGGAGGCATGTATTGGAGCAAAGCTAATTTTATTAATGAAGAAGCAAAAAAGCTCGTCGATTTATTCTTAAAAAATAACAAACCGGTCGCCGCCATCTGTGACGCGACCGCCTTCTTGGCGTGTCACGGATATCTTGATGACACTCCGCACACCGGAAATTCCATCGGTCACATCATCCAAGTCTGCCCGTCATACAAAGGCCATAGTCATTATATCAATGAGCAATGTGTCGCCAGCCAGCACTTTATCACCGCGAACGGAACCGGCGAATACGAATTTGTCCGCGAAATTGTCAAAAGGCTCGAGGCAAAACCAGCACAGGAAATCGATGCCTGGTATCATTTCCGAAAGAAAGGTTTAGCGGCTTACATTAACGAGCAAAGCAAAAAATAGTCATAACCAAACAAAAAAGGCGTCCTTTCCGATTCGCGGAATAGACGCCTTTTATTATTAAGTTCAAATGATATTAGAAGGAATACATCATCGCGCTTCCGCCGGTGATGATCCAGCAGGCGAGAATCGCGACGAGCAACGCTCCGACGAATACGTTGCCGGTCTTTTTATAGCAATAAGTGCAAATAAGCGAAAACACAATCACTTGCGGCGCAAAGACGATTAATAAGGACATGAATGGTCCGCCGAAGGTCGTGCTGAAGACGAGATCGGCGCCCGGGCCAATACCGGCAAAGAACGGAATGTATTCTAGAAGAATAATAAAGAGAATACCTCCGACCATGCAAAGGGCGTATTTCCACCACACCTTGATGAAAGAAAGAAATCCCGTCTCATTCGTACCGGGCAAGCGGTTGCCGGCAAAGATCTTGGAGTTATTTAAAATAAAGAAGATGGCAAAGATCGGAAGATAGACGAGGAACTGCAAGAATCGCGCGCCGTTAAAGGCCTTAAAGAAGGGCCAGATAAAGCGGAAATCAAGCTGAAAAATAGCTTGCGAAATAACGACTTGGAGATACATCCATAAAACGCTGGCAAAGACGACGATGGCGGACTTGCCAAGCAACGCCCAATCAAACTTATGCTTATGCGCCTCATCATCGCGGGCCATGCCCATATCGACAAAGTCGGTGTCGAGTACACCCTTCTTTTTCTTGCGGAACCACGGAATCAAAGTAAAGCCAAGCATAATCAGAATAAGAATTAAATACCAGACGAGGAAGCCGTTACCGATGGTCATTGAAAAGACTTGTTCGGGTAGGGGAAATAAGCCATGCCCGAGCTGCGTCATAAACGGATAAGTAAGGGCGGAGATAGCCATGGTAAGGAGGGCGGCTTTCCACCACTTCCANNGTCACGGCGGAGGCCATGGCCAGAATCATGGCAACAAAGACCAATACTTCTTTGACTAAGAAGGTTTGATTAGTTTTATCTAAAGATAAAGGAACGCCGCTAGAAAGGCTTAACCACTCAAGAGTATCGGCGATCGCCGCCCGATGATGGGTCAGCAAGCGATGGTTGGTATTGTAAAGATTTCTTCTGACCGATGTGCCGAGGGCAAAGTCTTCGTGGAATGTTTTATTCCATTCCGGTTCTTCTCCGGTACCCGGATTAAGAAAATTTCTTGATGGTTCGCCGGAGATGACTAAGTCGCCATTAGGCGGCGATTGATAATCGCGAAACATATTAAACTCATCGTATTTGGCGGACAGCAATAACGGATTATTCCAATATATATCGGCGACGCTATCTTCATCGCTATCGTAAGCCATGCGGCCATCGCCATCGCGCGTCGTCTTAAAGATTTCGCCGGCTTGGAGAATCGTCGCCCTAGGGGTAACATCAACACCCTCTATCTGCGCGTCACACATAGCCGCCGAAACCGACCAGGCCGCCCANNCCACGTATAGGCGGCGATTCCGCCCATCGAGGCGTCTTTGATATAGTTTTCGTCAACGATAACATCTCCGGTATCGGGATCGATTGCTTTCGAATACTTATCGATGAAGAAGTCGATGTTGGAGAAGTTCATCATCACTTTGTAGCGGTCGGGACCGCTGATAAAGGAATATGTCTTATCCGCTTCTGACTCCCAGCCATAGTTGACATTAGAAACCTTATGATTAACCCAGCCGCGAGCGGCGATGCCAATTGTCGTCGCACCGTGACCGAATTCGTCAATCGCTAAAGCGACATAGCCGTGGCGGGCGATTTCGAGGGCATAACCAGCGCTCGTCTCGTGGTCGTTTTGATAGCCGTGCAGACACAAGACGGCCGGAGCCGGACTGCCTTGCGTGGCGCTTTTGGGGACATAGAGTTTATATCCCATTGAATAGTCCTTATTATCGACGGTCGTGGCATTGATCATTCCGCTTGTTACTTGAATGTTACCCCAATCTTTTTGAACGCCGTCAGCGAGGCCGACGCATAAAAAGGTGGCGGCTAAAAAAGAGCCTAAAACGATTAATGGTTTTTTGGCTCTTACGATGAAGTTGGCAATCTCGGCGAAAAAAGCTTTAACTGTGCGCATAGTTTTCCCCTAATTAAATTATTGATATCTCTATTATATACATAACACTTCTTAATTTGTAAAAGTTGATAAAAAGTAGGTAAAATAGGAATGATGAAAATCGTGATCGCCTCGGATTCCTTTAA
>DCUC01000014.1 GCA_002329705.1 Caryophanales bacterium UBA1424 | reverse complement strand
GATGATCTTCGTCGACTGACCATCGGCGACTTTGGCAAGAGCCTCATAGGACTTAAGCGTCAGGACGGCTTGGTCGACTTTCGCATTTTTAAGCATCTCGAGACCGGCGGCTTCGGCTTCGCGAATTAATTTGATACCTTCAGCTTCGGCTTTTTTAACTTCGAGTATGGCTTGCGCTTCACCTTCCGCGTGGCGGATGGCAGATTGCTTCTGGGCTTCGGCGTTGAGAATGACGGATTCTTTATCGCCTTCGGCGACGAGAATCGCGGACCGCTTCTGACCTTCGGCGAGCAAAATCTTTTCGCGGCGTTCGCGCTCAGCGCGCATCTGCCGTTCCATGGCGTCGCGGATATCCTTTGGAGGAAGGATGTTTTTAACTTCGACACGATTGACTTTGATGCCCCAGGCATCGGTGGCTTCATCGAGAATGCTACGCATCTTCGCGTTGATGATATCTCTTGATGTTAAGGTCTCGTCGAGATCCAAATCACCGATGATATTGCGAAGGGTGGTAGCCGATAGATTTTCAATCGCTGAGATGGGATTAATAACCCCATAAGAATAGAGTTTGGGGTCCGTTACTTGAAAAAAGACGACGGTGTCGATTTGCATCGTCACGTTATCTTTGGTGATGACGGGTTGGGGATCAAAATCTTTGACTTGTTCTTTCATCGTCACGCGTTGCGTGATGCGATCAAAGAAGGGGATTAACATGTGGAGACCAACACCCCATGTGGTTAAATAACCGCCCAGTCTCTCAATGACATATTTGTCTGTTTGACGGACGATTTTAATGCTGCTGATGAGAATTAATAAAATAACGACTCCAACGATGCTTAAAACGACGATTGCCCATGGGGCCATAGCGGCTAAAACAACTAAGTTCATCTTACTTTTCTTCCTTTCCGTTTTCGGCTTTTTCAACAATTAATTTGTTGCCATCGACGCCGATGATGGTCACAACGGCTTGCTCTTCGAAAACCTCACTTTTGTTTTTGGCGACGGCCGTCCAAATTACACCGTTGAGTTTCACTTCCCCGTGCGAAAGCTCGTTGATGGCTTTGATGACGACGCACTTCTCGCCTATTTTTTCTTCGATATTCGACTTAACTTCCTTCTTGTACAAGTATTTCTTGGCTAAAGGGCGGATGGCAAATATCAAAACGAAGGCGATAACTAAAAAGACAATGATTCCAACCCAGAAGGGAATTCCAGGAATAATCGATAGGATAATGGCTAGTAAAGCCCCCGCAGCAAACCAGATGGAAACAAGATCCGGCTCCACCGCTTCGATGATGACGGATAAGACAAAAATGCCCAGCCAAATCCATATCATGATACTTTCAATTGGCATATAGATAACCTCCATAAAAAATATACATTAAATCGTACATATTAACAATTATTATGGACGATTTTTATGTGGCATTTGCATATATGCAAGCCGATAATCATTTTAGAAAAAAATCTTCTTGCCATATAATAAATTAAGGAAACTAACTATGAAAACCGATAACAACCATAAATTAAAACGAATCTGGACAGCGGCGTTGTTCGTGCTCAGTTGGATTCTCTGCCTCGTTACCGTCAACTATCCCGCCGACCATGTGTTGGGGTATTATCCGGTGTTGATGTATGTTATGTATTCCCTGATGGGCGCATTTTCAATTGCTGCGCTGGTGTTAATTTTCCTAAAAAAACCTTTGCTCAGCGATATCTTGTCATTTGCAGTTATCGCCTGTTACTTTGTGATGTTCGGCATCATTTTTATTCAGCGTTTGCTGAACGGATATGTCATTTTTATGCCGATGATGACAATATCGCTATTTCTCTTGGCCATCGCCGCCATTGCAACCGCTGTATTGCTTTTAGCAAATAGGAAAAGGGAGGGCTATTTGTTGGCTATCGTCACCTTTTCGTTTTTTACCTTAAGCGTCGTGCTCGAATCATATCCCGTCGCCTATGACGAAGTATCCGAGATATACGGAAATATTAAACTTGTCTATTTCGTCGCCATTATCGCCTCTTCGATTCTCGGCATCATCAATTCAGCGCAGATGTATAAAGAAAACAAGTAAAAGTTATACTGTCGGCTTGGTGTTTTATTGTTGAGGCGAATCGAAATTGATANNTATTTGGCTCT
Organism: Caryophanales bacterium UBA1424; assembly: GCA_002329705.1. Lineage (GTDB taxonomy): Bacteria > Bacillota_I > Bacilli_A > RFN20 > CAG-826 > UBA1424. The sequence goes on along the minus strand of DCUC01000014.1, from coordinate 3,777 downwards.
ATTTCATTAATTCTTGAATATAGGGAACTTCAATCGCGGGGTCGAGTCTCGGGAATAGCGGATCGCTTTTATTTATCTTAATACCGGAAACATAACCGAATTTATAGATGTTTTCATATGCACATTGGTCTGATTTAAGACCTAGTTGATCAAAGAGTTTTTCGGAAGCCCGCACGAGGATTGGCTTCATCAGCATACCGGCGATAAAAAGAACATTGCCGAGATGGCTCATCACGCTAGCGAGCTCATCGCGTTTNNGCGGTATCGTCAATGTATTTATTAGCTTTTGCCACGAGGTTGTTTACTTTAGTAAAAGCATCGGTGATTTTCAAGTCATCGAGATCTGTCTCATAGCCTTTGATCGTTTCTTCAGCCAGCATCCGCAGGTCTTTGTCATAAGCTGTGACATCTCCTCGATAAGTTGGCACGATACCATCGAAATATTTATTAATCATCGCGAGGGTGCGATTGAGCAAATTGCCAAAGTCATTAGCTAGATCATTGTTGATTCGCTCGACGAATTGCTCGGGTGTGAACTGCCCGTCGCTTCCGAACACGACTTCGCGAGTCAAGTAATAGCGAACGGCATCTACGCCGTAGCGTTCAATTAATGGATAAGGCGAAACGACATTGCCTTTCGACTTCGACATCTTGCCGTCTTTCATCATCAAGAGTCCGTGAACAAAAAGACGATCAGGGACGCGGACACCCAAACCCATCAAAAACATCGGCCAATAAATCGCGTGAAAGCGCGAGATATCCGCGCCCATCAAATGGACGACTTCGCTGTTCTCGTCAGCCCAGAATTTATTAAATAGTTCCGGATTCAGTGAATCATAGCCAAGGGCTGTGATGTAATTGCTTAAGGCATCGAGCCACACATAGACGACATGCCGTGGATTCTCGTTGGTAGGAATTCCCCAGTTAAACGATGTGCGTGAAACGCACAAGTCTTCGAGTCCTGGCTTAATAAATGTATTGATCATTTCGTTTTTACGATTGATCGGCAACAAGAATTTCGGGTTTTCATCCATCACTTTAAGGAGTTGGTCGACATATTTGCCGGTCTTAAAAAAGTAAGCATCCTCGCTTGCGGTATGAACTGGACGATGGCAGTCAGGACATAGTCTTTCAGGACCAACTTGGGTTTCGGTCCAAAATGACTCGCAAGGAGTACAATACCATCCTTCGTATTTGCCGAGGTAAATATCGCCTTGAGCATAGAGTTTTGAAAAAATATTTTGCACCACTTTAGTGTGGCGTTCTTCGGTCGTGCGAATGAAGTCGTCGTTGCTGATTTCAAGCGTTTTCCAAAGCTTCTTGAAGTCGTTGGCGATATCATCGACAAATTGCTGCTCGGTCTTGCCGGCTAGTCTGGCGTTGTTTTGGATTTTTTCGCCGTGTTCGTCAGTGCCAGTCAAATAGTAAGTTTCAAATCCGCGCATTCTTTTATAACGCGCTAAAACGTCGGCGACGACGGTCGTGTAAGCATGACCGATGTGCGCTTTGGCGCTCGGATAGTAAATGGGGGTAGTGATATAAAACTTTGTTTTCATACTTATGAAAAACCGCCGATACGGCGGTGTTTCTTTGTTACTTGTTTTTTAAGCCGTATTTCTTATTGAAAGTATCGACGCGGCCATCGGCCTGAGTGAATCTCTGCTTGCCGGTGTAGTAGGAATGGCAATTGGCACATGTATCAACGCGAATTTCCTTCATTGTTGAGCCGGTTTCAAATGTCGATCCGCAGGTGACACAGGTGACAGTGACGCGATTGTACTTAGGGTGAATGTCTTTCTTCATAAGTTTCTCCTTCCGCCTTGGAACTCCGTGATTCCAAAGAAAGTTGCCATGTAATATTACCATTCCTTATTTCATAAAGCAAACACAATTCTCGTATTGGAGCCTACAGTTTTTTGTTGTGCGATATAAAACAAAAGAAGAGGTGACAATGATCTTAAAAACTGTTACAAACTCCTGCAACCTTACTGTTATAAGATTGGCCGTCGTTAGCGTATATTCGGCATGCGTAATTCGGAACATCAATAAAAGGGTTTCGATTTCCTTGAATGCCGTAAACCACTTCGTTTCTAGTCAATTCGGTCTCTGATGCCGGCTCTTCTAAATGCCATTGCATCAGGGTTTCGATATCGCCAATCGTTTTGGAAGAGCCCGAGCCCAAAACAAAGCGAAGATTGTAAGCTTGCCCCCATCTCAGCTGCACATAGAAAAGGATACGAGCGGTTTGACCTCTAAAACCTTTGCCTGGATAGAAGAAGGTGCTGTCAGTATAAGATAGATAATCTCCAGTTGCATAGGTTGTGGAACCATTTTGCTTTGCGATATTGGCGCTGGTTTGCGGCACAATATCAAAACTCTTATTTCCACGAATGCTATTTATTTGTGTCTCGGTAGGACGAAGGTGATGAGCGTCACTTCCCGCTTTGCTTGTTTCCGGAAAGGCTTTGCCTGCGTCTTTTGGCCAGACATGCTCGCGATTTGTATCGCCATTGCTTCCACCAAAGCTAGAAAAAGTGACTGAGGTTCCTGTGTAGAACCAGATGATTTTGCTACGATTATTTGGATCGGCGTCGCTGGTTTTGAAGACTTCTTTAAGTCCATCGTATGTAGTCTCCGTCGTGTGGGTGGTGGTAACCAAACTGCGCAGACTTGTCTGGAGCGACAAACCGGTTGCCGTAATGCTGATATCGTCATAATAAGAATTGATCGGCTGATCGCTCGAGCTATCGCTCGCCGATGTGCTATTGCTCGCTGAACTATCTTCTGAGGAAGTATCGCTTGCAGAAGAAGCGGTATCAGAAGTAGCGGTATCGCTCGTGTCTGTTTGAATGCTTTGACTATCGCTACCATTCGATGTATTGGCGTCATTGCAACCAGAAAGAAGCAAAACCGCAACAGAAATGAGAGCAAAAATTTTATTGTTTTTCATAAATCCCATTTGATTATTATACACACTGACAAAATTGTTTCAACGGCTTATCATGATATCGTTTTGGATGGCATCCAAAGAAAACGACTAATAATTGGTTAATCGAATTAAAAATCGAAGTAGGCTTTTTTGAATGTTTCGTCCCAATATTTGGTCGGGAGATATAAAATTTCTCTAGAAATTAAAGAACCAATGATAAAGGGGTTGATTCCCAGCTTCATATTGTTATTGTGCCGCGGGCGATGGTAAGCCATGGAAAGATAGACGAGATGCCCTTGTGCATAAGGTTCGGGTATCAAATAGTACTTAGGTTCGCTCAACTCGGCATTTAGCATCGTGTGTAATCTTCGCAATTCATTAGAAGGGCGCTTGGGCAGTTCGATTGCTTGCATGGCATTTAATACTGAAACATACAAATTGGGGTCATCAGCAAACTCTTTTGCCGGAGAAAAAAGCACCCACATCGGATACGGCTTGGTAAACGTGACTTCATTCGTCCACGTCCGAAACACATAGCCATAGACCAAATCACCGCCGCGAATCAGTTTTTCGCGACGGTAATAATCGGTTGTCAAAAAGCCGAGCATCTTGCCTTTGAACGTGTCTTTTCCGGCGATGAAGGCAACATCTTCTTTTTTAAAAGTTAGCTTCTTCTCAGCAAACGATGCTGATAAATTTTCCAGCAATTTGGCATCAAACATAAAGATATTATACATTTTTGCAAGTATTAGGGTGTATTATTCAATGGAATAATGCTAAAATTGTTCCCACGAAAATAAAGGAGGTTCTAATATGATTGGAAAATCTTTAGCGATTGATGTTTTAAA
>DCUC01000006.1:6254-7557 GCA_002329705.1 Caryophanales bacterium UBA1424 | reverse complement strand
ACAGTATCTAAATCGGCGAGCGCCAATTCGAAGTTTATCGTTTCGATATCACGTTGGGGATCAATGCTGTTTTCGACGTGGATAATCTCGTTCGATTCAAAGCAGCGGACGACTTGAACGATGGCGTCACACTCACGGATGTGGGCGAGGAATTGATTGCCGAGTCCCTCTCCCTTGGAGGCCCCGCGAACCAAACCGGCGATATCATAAAATTCAAAAGTCGCATGAATCGTCTTCAGCGGCTTAAAAAGATCAGATAGGAAATCGAGCCTCTCATCGGGAACGACCACTACACCAGTATTTGGCTTGATGGTTGCAAAGGGATAGTTGGCGGCTTCGACCTGCGAATTGGTAATCGCATTAAAAAGTGTTGATTTACCGACGTTGGGAAGACCGACGATACCGGCTTTTAAAGGCATGGAGAATCACCCGCATTCATAAATAAGCATTGTTATTATATAACAAGTGTCATGAGATAGTAAGAAGAGAAAGAAAAAGCCCTAATTTACTAGGGCTTACATGTTCAATGACTTAATTTTTAACTTAAATCTTCTTGATGTTCGCGGCTCTTAAGCCACGAGCAGATTCCTCAACATCGAATTCTACTTTTTCGCCGACTTCGGCGGTCTTGTAGTCCTCCATGACTAAGGATGAATAATGGAAAAAGACGTCTGAGCCTTCATCGGTGTGGATGAAGCCGTAACCTTTTTCCTTATTGAACATTTTGACTGTTCCCTTCATGAAATCCTAACCTTTCTTACAATAGTATTTGTGAGTCATTTAACTCACCGCCATATAATAGCATTCAAATAAGAATTTATCTATTATTTTTTGCAAAATTCTTTACTTTAATAAATTGCTTTTTAAGCGATGAATACTGTTTTTCGAAGGCGGCATAGCTAGCGGCGACGGCGATGACAACCGACATAGCCAAGATCGCCGCCAGCGGGCGATAGTCGAAGACATAAGGGATGTTCGTGCCCACAAAACCGGCGATGACGTGAGTCACGAAATAATCGAGAATGATGATTTCCAGACCCGATAAGAAAAATGCTAAAGAAGATACAACCAGTCCGCAGACGATGAAAGATCTTCGAATCGCCGATTTCGAAATTCCAAGATAGTCGAGGAGAATGATGTCGCGGCGATTTTCTTCAATCGTGACGAACATGACGATGAAAAAGAGAAAGAGAGAGGTTAAAACCGCGAGGGAGGAAAAAGCAAAAAGAACGACTCTGATGAAGGACATCGTCTCGTCTAGCCCGTCGCTTATCGTCTTCATCGGATCATAGAAATCGAACTC
>DCUC01000006.1:2602-6207 GCA_002329705.1 Caryophanales bacterium UBA1424 | reverse complement strand
TCCTCCTTTTAATTGAAAGAAGCCCAGGCTCCAATACGGCCGATGATGAAGGGTGATGCCGCTCCCGCGGATGATGCCGACAATCGTTGTTTCCGTCAATGAATACTGTTTCTCGATGCGGTCATTATCATAGGCGATATTGGCATAATTAGTGGCGATTAGCAGCTTTTTGCCGACCATTTCGACAGGCGAAAGGAACTTATGTGCTAAAGTCTCCGATATCGCAATTTCGTCAAGATTAATGGGCTTGCGGCCATAAATTACTTCTCTTAAATCGCTGGAAAATGACACTCCTCCATCCATGCTCGTTTGAATGTTTCCGGAGAAAACCCCGGGAGGCGGCTCAAAGATCATATTGTCATTTTCCGAGGCGATCAGACTATCGGCGTCGATGGCTTTTTCTATCTGCGTATCGCTCAGCGAGATGAAGATGTTTTTGGCAAAGCCCGCCAGAAAGGAATTTGGATGATAATAATATCCGCCATCCGTCGCATACAAGTGATTTTTTATCTGATGCTCTTTTTTCATCATTCCATCAAGAGCTGAAATATCAATCGTGTCTTTATCGACATGAAAGACGAGGAGGCGTTTTAATAGACACGGGCCGCTCATCGGGCAATGGGTCGGATGGAAGGAAAAGCCCGCCATTTCAAAAACAAAATCGCGCAGTGGCTTCTCGAGTGTGGCCACTTCAAGAAATGTTTCCGGATTCTCTTTCGTCGTCACAAAATAGCTTTTGGCCATCTGCCACGGAAATTCATATTTGCCATCATCAATGGAAGGAATGCGCATTTTTTCCTGAAAGACATACTCGCTCCAAAGGTGATTTGTATGATAGATGGCAGGCGCATCGCTTGGAACAACTCCACTTAAGTGGAAAACTTGCTCGTCTTCATATCCCCAGTCGCCATTGGCGATTCCTAAAGTAACCAGGGGGCGGACACCGCTGATGTATTCGCCAAGAGACGCATAATTTCTTTCAATTCTCAGCGAATAGCAAACGCCGACCATTTCGTTATGCGGAAGGCCGATAACAATCTCGTCATTGTCCATGCTTGCCTGCTGAAAAGGATAAATTTGGTGATTTGATCCAATTTCATCAAGCCATAAAAAATCGTTAATTTGACGCGTTGAAAAGCGCGGCAGAATTATCTTATAAGCAGTTGAAGAGATAAACATTTCGTCGCGATCTTGAAAAAAAGATTCGAAATTGACGGCATATGAGACACCGATACCATTAATCCATGATCCGTAAGTCTCAGCTATTTGACTGACGTTTTCAAAGCTCGCGCTGTAGGCGGTAATCGGTGTCTCATCACCTTTTTTTGACATGACAATCATGCCATCTTTGATGACTTGCGAAAAGCCGGTGACGATTCGCTCCTGAATCGAAAATGACATTATTATCGAAAGGCCGATTCCCAGAAGACCAAGAGACATCATGCTGTTGTTGAGTATGACGCGATATTTGCGCGTTTTGATAATCGAAAGCGCTCTTCTAAGCATCGTTTTAAAAGGCATATGCAGTTTGTTGTTGGCTTTTTTCATCTGCTGAAAAGTTATTTTCTTTTTGATGGCGGTACGTTCAAATTTTTGATGTCCGGTGATCATTCCATCGACAATTGTGACTTTGTCATCGCAGTAGCGAGTCACGAGTTCTTCATCGTGAGAGACGACGATCACGAGCCGCTGGGCTGAAATTGATTTAAGAATGTCCATGACTTTGATGGCATTGCCTTCGTCGAGCGAACCGGTCGGTTCATCGCAGAGGATGAAGGCCGGATTATTGACCATTGCCCGCGCTATCGCCACCCGCTGTTTTTCGCCGCCGGAGAGCAAGTTAACCGCCACATCTTTTTTGTGGCTTAAACCGACGAGGTCGAGAAGCGACGATACGTGCCGTTTTTTAAACTCCGCTTCATCATTTGACAGCACATCGAGAGGAAGCAGTAAATTATTCATGACCGAATCGTTTTCAAAGAGGCGAAAATCCTGAAAGACATAACCGACATTGAGCAGTCGGAATGCGCTTTTCTGCTCTCGCGTAAGATTATCGACCGACTTGTTTTTGAACAGATAATCGCCCTGATACTTTTCATCGATTCCGGAGAGGATATTTAGCAAGGTTGTCTTGCCGCATCCCGATGGACCGACGATTGCGAGAAATCCCGTCTTGGGAAAGCGAAGAGTTATGCGGTTGAGTACTCTTCTTGTTCCGTATTCTTTGATGATGTGATTTAAGCGAATCATCGTCAGTTTTCTCTAAGCTCGTCCGCAAGGGATAAACCTTTATAAAGGCGCAACGGCAAATAAGTAAAAACAAGCGTGATGACATAGCCGAATGACAACACGATGAATATCAGGAAAAAGGGCCGACCCATAAAAGCGGCTAATGGAATATCGATAAGATTCTTAAACATAAAATGTTTATAGAAGTACTCATTTGCTATTTTCTGAGCAAAAATCGCAAAGGCAAAAGCAGCAATTATGGCAGCGAAAATGATGAATAAACTCTTATAAAGAAAGATGTCGAGAATATCATTTTTCCGCGCTCCTATCGAAGTTAAAATCGCTGATTCCTTCTTTTTCGAAACATAATTGGAGTAGGCGCCTATCGCCATGATTGAACATGTTCCGACGAGGGCGATAACAAGGAAGACGAGCATTGAATAAAAGGCGGCTTTTGTCAGTTCCTGATACGTATTTTTTATGAGCAGTGATGACGATTCCAACGCCAAATTAGAACCGCTGCTCTCGAGTTTTTTTGAAATCTCGGAAACGACAGGTAAATCGTCTTTGGATAGCACGAACACGTTTAAATCGTAATTGGTGAGATAGTGATTGTCGGCGATGATGCGAAAGATGTCCAGACACGAAATGTCTCTGTTAAAGTGGTCGCTTATATCTTCTAAATAGTAATTTTCGAGCAGTTCCTCAAAGGCGACATGAGAATAGAATATTTTGGGAGTGTTAAGAAAGGATAGTTCTTCAAAAATTCCGCTTATCATCATTTCCTTCTGCCACAGGAAAACATCTTCGATAACGCTGTTGTATTCATCATCGATTGTTATCTTCGTCTTGATATAGATTGTTAATTTTTGTCCGACCAAATTGTGAAAATCAGTTGATAAGATTGTGGCAAACGTCTTATTTATCAACACTTCTTCCATCGTCTCTTGATTGGGAATCATGCCTTCGATCAGGAGCTCGCTTTTCTGGCGCAGATGCAAATAGCTATAGACTGGCGAAAAAACCGGATCGTCGATTCTTTTGTCGTGAAAAAACAAATCGTGGTTACCGGGAAACACTTTCGTGAAGTCGTCGGTCACGATCGCCGAGCTGACAATACCGCTAAGAAAGCTCAGGTCATCGCGTCTTGGCCTAGTTACTTTGATGAGCGAAAGCGGAGCGTCACCACTGCTTATCCGCTCCTTTTTCGTCGCTTTAAAAAGGGCGCTATCGACGATGCGCTCCTGTGTCGTATCCACGACTTGATTCGCCCCGTAATAAAACCCGACAGAAAGCAACAGCGAAGCAAAACTAATTAACGTAGAAAGGAACAATATAATATTTTTGCTGGCATCGCCCCAAATATACGAGCGAGC
>DCUC01000006.1:1354-2562 GCA_002329705.1 Caryophanales bacterium UBA1424 | reverse complement strand
GTCTTTATGGCGTTTTCCCGATCGAGTGCGCCGGTCGGCTCATCGGCCAAGACGATGGCGGGATCATTAATAATGGCCCTTAAAATGGCGACGCGTTGCTTCTCGCCACCCGAGAGTTTTCCGACTTCCACATCATGCATTGAATCGAGCTTATATGCACCCAGAAGTTTTCTTCCCGTCTCATACGATTTACTGATTCCGCGCCCATCGATTAGCAGGGGTAAAACAACATTGAAGAGCACGCTCTGTTTATCAAATAAATTGTACTGTTGAAAAACGAAACCGATTTCGCGATTGCGATAAGCGCAGATGTGCTTTTCATTCATCCCATCAATCGTTTTGTTCTTGTAGAGCACGTGTCCGTGCGAAGGCTTCAAAATGCCGGCGATAAGATTTAAAAGGGTGGACTTGCCCGATCCTGATTTCCCGGACAAAAGGACAAAGCCCCTTTCTTCAAAGGCTAAATCAATGTTTTGCAAAACAGGATAGTCCTGCCCTCCAAGCGAAAAGACGCGGCTTAAGTTGTCGATTTTTAAAATTGGTGTTTTCATAGTTACCAATATATAAGGGTAGAAAACGCCAAAAGTATCAGTTATTTTTTTATGACAATCGCCTTTTCTTCGTGAGCGATGACTTTGCGAAGGCGCTTATTGAAGTCATAGCGCGTCAGCATAATGATATTTCCACAACCCAGACACATCATCTTGATATCGGCGCCGACCCGAACGATCTGGAATCGTTTCGTCCGTGCCGAGCAAGGATGTTCTTTCTTCATTTCGACAATGTCGAATAATTGGTAATCGAGCACTTTCATATTAATATGGTAAATCTTCCATTAAGACCGCCGACGGAACTTTTGGAAGTCCCGGCATCGTCAAAATGTTTCCGGTCAGAGCAACGACAAAGCCCGCCCCGGCCGATAAACCCAATTCGCGGATGGTGATTGTGTATCCTTCGGGCGCGCCGATGACTTCAGGATTGTCGCTTAGCGAAAGCGGTGTTTTTGCCATACAGACAGGCAGAGCGCCATAGCCCAGCTGATTGAATTTTGCAATCTGCTCGCGTGCAAACTTCGAATATTCGACTTTTCCCGCGCGGTAAATCTGTTTACAAATCTTTTCTATTTTCTCTTCAATCGATAAATCGAATTTATATAAGGGCTTATAATGCGAAGGCTCGGTATCGAGCATCTTGACGACTTTTTGCGC
>DCUC01000006.1:0-1342 GCA_002329705.1 Caryophanales bacterium UBA1424 | reverse complement strand
TTTTCTTCACACCATTTCTCCAGAGCTTCGATTTCGCTTTGATGATCGCTGGCAAAGTGGTTGATGGCCACGACGGACGGAACGCCGAATTTTTTAATGTTTTCAAGATGAACGCGAAGATTATTGACGCCTTTAAGCAAAGCTTCGACGTTTTCTTCACTGATTTTTTCAAGGAGCTGGCCGCCATGCATTTTTAAAGCCCGCAAGGTGGCGACCATCACGACGCCATCCGGTTTCATCTCGCCGTAGCGGCAGGCGATGTCAAAGAACTTCTCGGCTCCCAGATCGGAGCCAAAACCAGCTTCGGTAATAGCGATTGGGGCTAATTTGCGGGATAGTTTTAAAGCGATTAAAGAGTTGCAGCCATGAGCAATATTGGCAAACGGTCCGCCATGTATCAAAACCGGATTGTTTTCAATCGTCTGGACGAGATTTGGTTTAAGCGCATCTTTCATCAACTTCATGATCGCGTGCGAAATCTTTAAATCCCGCACTCGGATCGGCTCTTCGTCAACATTAAAAGCGACGATGATTTTTTGCACGCGTTCGCGAAAATCCTCTTCATCCTTAGCAAGGCAAAGAATGGCCATCAATTCCGAAGCGACGGTAATCACGAAGCCGTCCTGGCGCTCAATGCCATTTTTTTCACCGCGGCCGATGATGATGTCGCGCAAAGCGCGATCATTCATATCCATCGCCCGTCTCCAGACGATGCGCTGAGGATTAATCCTTAACTCGTTTCCCTGATAAAGATGGTTATCGATGACGGCGGCGATAAGATTGATGCTCGAAGTAAGGGCGTGCATATCACCCGTAAAATGGAGGTTGATATCATCGCGGGGATCGATGGAAGCAAGTCCGCCNNCCTTCCGCCAAAGCGATGGATGTTGTCGTCTTGCCTTCGCCGGCCTTTGTCGGCGTGATGGCGGTGACGAGGACAAGTTTGCCATCGGGAACATCCTTTAAGACGTCAAAAATACTAGTGTCGATCTTCGCTTTAAATTTGCCATAAGGTTCGATATAGGTAAGCGGTATGCCGGCAATCTTGGCAATTTCATCAATTTGTAAAAGGGGCATTTTCTTACCTCCGTTTTCTTATATATAGAATATAACTTAATAAACCTTACTTTTGTATCTTTTCTAAGCAGTAAGATGATAGGGCGAGACCTGCCGCAGAAGGAACATTCATCACCGAGGCGAGCAACGAACCCTTGCGAAGGGGCTTTTCAAGAGAATAGACGACCGGAATATCCGCTAAATCAATCTGCTCTCTGCGCATCAGCATCCGCATTTTCTTGGCGAGGGGATCAGTATCGGTTTTTGCTAGATTAGCGATGCGAAC
>DCUC01000047.1:316-5398 GCA_002329705.1 Caryophanales bacterium UBA1424 | reverse complement strand
GGAATATAGGTGCTCAATAGTCCAGCCGCCGAGATGCCGATGGTGAGGACGACGGCCATGCCCAGATCCTTGTTTTTGGGCAATTTCTTCTGAATGCCTTCGATGGCAAAGACGGCGATGACGCAGGCGATGATCGCTCCGACGATGGGATTAAANNATCAAGCCGATTAGAGGGATTATTATTGCTAAAGCAATACCGACGATAAATGCTCGCTGCATGAATTCATAGGCAAAGATATTCATCATCGCTCCTCCTTAAGCCGTTCACTATCCAAATTGACAATGTGATTACAGTTGTTATTAGAGCACGCCTGGCTGTGCGTCGAGATGATAATCGTCGTCGCCTTTTCAAGACTGATCTTTTTTAACAAGGAAAAGAGCGCCTGCGAAGATGCCTCATCAAGGGCGCTTGTCGGTTCATCGAGAATGAGAATCTCGGGGCGGCTGACAAGACTTCGGGCCAGTAAAACTTTTTGCTGCTGCCCGCCCGATAATTTGGCGAACAGACGATTTTGATAAGTCTCCATGCCGACTAATTTCAAAGCCTCAAAAACGCGTTCGCGATGACTTTTTTTAAGTATCTTTATTACACCTAATTCCGCGTGCAAACTAGAGGCCACCAATTCTTTGACGGTCGTTGGGAAACCGGCGACATTGGCGGTGGCGTTTTGCGACAAATAGCCAATTTTCGTCCAGTCATTAAAGGTCTTGATGTCCTGACCGAAGATGGCGACGGTTCCAGTCGTCGGTTTAAGTTCATTGAGTAAGATTTTTAAAAGCGTTGTTTTACCGGTTCCGTTTGATCCGAGGATGGCTAAAAAATCACCTTTCTTAATATCTAAAGAGATATGGTCGAGGACGTGATGCGTCTCATAGGAAAATGTGACATCTTTGATTGAGATAACATTCATATCAAATAAACCCTTTAGCAATAGCTACTAGGTTATCTTTCATGACTGAAAAATAGTCCTCTTCGCTATTGATTTGTGCGGTGGTCAGCCCTTCGAGGGGACTTAGTATCTCGAGTTCGGCTCCTGTTTCGGCGATGATCGTTAAAACGGCATCGGAGGGATTAAGCGATTCGGCATAGACATAGCGAATGTCATTTTCCTTGACGATATCGATGACGCTAGCGATATCCTGCTGCGTTGGCTCCTGTTCGCTATCATGCCCTCCGATGGGAAGGGCGATGAGATTGTAGGCATCGGTCAAATAGCCAAAAGCGGCGTGGCCGGTGACGAGGTAATTACCGGCGCCCGGCGCCAATAAAACAGTATATTGTTCGTGTAGCTTATCGAATTTGTCAGCAAAAACCGAATAGCGTTCTTCGTAATAAGCGGCATTTTGCGCATCGATGCCGACGATGGCGTTTTTAATGTTTTCCATCTGCTTTTTGGCATTTAATGGACTGAGCCATGTATGCGCATCCTGATGATCATCTTCGTTTAGTAAAGTAAGGCCCTGACTTGTTTCAATATATTGAAGTTCAGGATTGCCGACGGCTTGCTGGAGACTCTCAACAAAAGGTTCAAGGCCGGCACCGTTATAGATAAATAGATCGGCTTCGCTGAGAGCGACGATATCGCCGGTGGTCGGCTCGTAACCGTGTATTTCTCCTCCGGACGGGATGATACTTTGGACATCGACATATTGACCGCCGACTTTGCGGGCAAAATCTTCCATCACAAAAAAGCTGGTCATGATCTTGATTTTATCGTTCGTCATCGAATCATTGCACCCTGATAAAATAAGGGTTATAAGCGGAAGATATAAGAGTAATTTTTTCATCTTTAAATGGTAATGCGAATCATTCGCAATTACTACAATAATACGCATTTTCGTTTTCGTCAATCAAATCACTTGCCCGGTGAGAGCACTTTTCTATGTTATTAGTTACATCTTTTATAAAATAAAATTACAAGAACTTTTACCGTCTTAATTTAAGGAGAAACACCATGAAAGTATTTATTGTCGGCGGAACCGGCCTCATCGGAAGCGAAACAGCTCGTGAACTCATCAGCCGCGGCCATCAGGTAACCGCGATCGCTTTACCGCCTTTACCCAAAGGCGCGCTTTTACCTCCGGAGATGCACATCGAGTACGGAAACTATATGGAATTAAGCGATGAACAGCTCAAAAAGCATCTTTCCGGCATGGATGCGCTCGTTTTTGCGGCCGGCGTCGATGAACGCATCGAAGGTCCGGCACCTATCTATGATTTCTTTAAAAAATACAATATCGATGCCCTTGAGAGATTGATTAAAGTCGCAAAAGAGGTCGGTGTCAAACACGTCAGCATCTGCGGTTCGTATTTCTCGTATTTCGCCAAGAAATGGCCCCATCTTGAACTGACGAAACATCATCCCTACATCCGCTCGCGCATCGACCAAGAGAAAATGGCTCTTTCATATGCCGAAAAAGGTTTCGATGTCTCAATTCTTGAACTTCCCTATATCTTTGGCGCGCAGCCGGGCCGCAAGCCGGTCTGGGTTTTCCTCGTCGAATCGATTCGCAAGATGAAGAAAAGTACCCTCTACACTCAGGGAGGGACGACGATGGTGACAGTCAAACAAGTCGCTCAAGGTATCGCCGGGGCGCTGGAAACGACTAGCGGCGGAGTCGCTTATCCGTTTGGCTTTTATAATTACGAATGGAAAGACTTTCTAAAAATCGTCCACAAGCACATGGGCTATCCTCGCGAGCGGAAAGTCATCACGATTCCGAATTTCCTTTTTGCTCTCCAAGGCGCGCAAATTAATAAAGCGCACAAGAAGAAAGGCACGGAGGGCGGTCTCGATATGGTAAAATTTACTAAGTTGCAAACTGCCAATCTCTTTATCGAACCGGAAGAAGGAGCCTTGCGCCTCGGTGTCAGCGAAGACGATATCGATGCCGCAATCGGCGAATCGGTGCGCCTTTCCCTTGATATTCTCGAGGCGAAAACTACCGATATCGTCGACATGAAAGGCTAAACTTATCGGCAAAAAAGCAAGTCTTATTATTTACACTTGTTAAAATGTTAGTATAATAAAATTATAAGCGAGTGCTTATGCCTTATTCATGGGCCAGGAGGATTTTTAATGATTAATGAATTTGGACTAGACTATGTCGTGCACCTTCTTCTCTTGATCTTTGTCGGAGCTTTATGGGGCGGCGTCATCCGCATCGTCCGCGGCAAAGTTCTCATCGGTGTTCTCTACATCTTAACAGGTGCTTTCTTCGGAATCGGCTGGATCATCGACTTGATTAACATGCTGACCAAGAAAAATTTCGCCAACGGTTAGTCCTGAACAAAAAGAAAAGAATCGTACATGCTTCGGCATGTACTTTTTTTATCTTTTTTTGATTACTTTAGTTATTATTGCGACTTGATGTTGCTATAATTATTACGCATTAACGAGGTGAGTTTATGATTGAATTAAAAAGCATTACCAAAGATTATTTAAGCAGTGATAATGTCACGCATGCCCTGAAAGGCATCGACTTGAACTTTCGCAAGTGCGAGTTCGTCTCGGTTTTAGGCGCTTCTGGCTGCGGCAAGACGACGATGCTCAACATCATCGGCGGACTCGACCGCTATACGGAGGGCGATTTGCTCATCAACGGTCGCTCGACCAAACAATATAAAGGCAGCGACTGGGATGCCTACCGCAACCGCTCAATCGGCTTTGTCTTTCAAAGTTATAACCTCATTAATCATATTTCAGTTTTAGCTAATGTTGAGCTCGCCCTCACTCTTTCGGGTGTGTCGGCCAAGGAGAGAAAAGCGCGCGCGACAGAGGCTTTAATTCGTGTCGGTCTTGAAGATAAACTCACCAAAAAACCCAATCAGCTGAGCAATGGTCAGATGCAGAGAGTGGCGATTGCCCGAGCCTTGATTAACGATCCGGAAATCGTCTTGGCCGATGAACCCACCGGCGCCCTCGACAGCGTCACTTCCGTGCAAATCATGGAGATTTTAAAAGAAATTGCTAAGGATCGCCTCGTGATCATGGTTACGCATAATCCGGAAATTGCCGAACATTATTCGACGCGCATCATTCGCCTCCATGATGGTTTGGTCACCGATGATAGCAACGCTTATGACGGAACGACCGCCTCCCCTTGCCAGGTAAATACTGACGCGGTCACTAAAGATTATAAAAAGAAGACGGCCATGTCTTTCGTGACGGCTTTTATGCTTTCGCTAAGAAACCTGGCCACCAAGAAATCGCGGACAATCCTGACCTCGTTTGCTGGTTCGATTGGCATCATCGGCATTGCCCTTATCCTCTCTTTGTCGTCAGGCTTCAGCAACTATATATATCAGGTTCAAGTCGATACTTTATCAACGTATCCGATTACGATTGAAAAAGAAACGACGGACTACTGGGCGCTCATGCGCGGTATTCGCGGCAATGATGAAGGAGCCGAGGAATATCCGGAAGCGGAAGTCATCTCGTCAAATCCGATCACTTCCACTTTTGTCTCGACGGTCGGCGAAGAAGCGCACGAAAACGATTTAAAATCTTTAAAGACGCACCTTGAAACCGAAGAGTTCAAAAAGAAGTATGAAGGTGACTATTCAGCAATTCAGTATTCTTATGATATCGAATTTCGGATTTATTCTTCGACTTATGACAATACTTCAAACAGCATTTTATTACCGCTTCCTTTCCCGCCGGCTTTCGATGTCGAGCGCTATCTTAATCTTCGGTCGATTTATAGCGAGATGCTAAATAATGTCAGTCTTATCGAGGCCCAGTATGAATTATTAGCGGGCGAATACATCGATCCAGAAGAGGAAGACGACAATCACAAAGTGGCGATAATCCTCGATGAATACAATCGCATACCTGATTATGTTTTAGCTAGTTTAGGGCTCGTCAGCATCGAGCAGTTAATCATCGGCACAAGCGGTTTTTCAATCACCTTTGAAGACATGATGAATCTGCGCTTAAAAATGCCGTTGGCCGCCGAGCTCTATGACGATGTCGATGACGACGGCGATTACGAAGGGATAAGGGACAATCCCGGATTAATGAAAAATGTCCTCGATGATGCCATCGAAATCGAAGTGGGCGCCATTTTGCGCGCTCGCCC
>DCUC01000047.1:0-144 GCA_002329705.1 Caryophanales bacterium UBA1424 | reverse complement strand
AACGTCGGCAAAAGCGACAGCGAACAAATTAAATACACCGACTATGTCGCTATTCTTATGTCCTCCATCACGCTCATCATCAATGCGATTACAATCATTCTTGTCGCCTTTGTTTCAATTTCTCTTGTCGTGTCTTCAATCATG
>DCUC01000011.1:1978-5303 GCA_002329705.1 Caryophanales bacterium UBA1424 | reverse complement strand
CCTTATTTGCCTGGCGCGCATCTATGGTGTTTCGTTAGACGATTTATTAAATACGAGCGATAGCGTTGAAGACATCGTCAAGGAACAGGTTAAAGAACAAGTCAAAGAAGAAGAAATTAAAAAGGATCGCGTCCACATCGGAGCGGACGGCATTCATGTCGAAAGCAAGGATGGCGAACAAGTTCACATCAGCGGTGACGGCATCTTCGTGAAAGATAAAGACGAAGAAATCAACGTCGGATGTGGCAAGAACTACCACTATAAGCCCTCAAAATACGAAATCGTGAAAGGCGCTGTAGTTGGCTCATTTACTCTGCTCGCAGTCGTCGCTTTCTTGCTGTTCGGCTTTTTGCTGCCTGGTGGTATCGGATGGACGACCGGCTGGATCATCTTCTTATTTATTCCCATCGTCTCGTCGCTTTTCACCTGTTTTCATCGCAAGCGGATTACAGCCTTCGCCCTTCCGGTCCTAGTGGCGGCCGTCTATTTGTTCTTGGGCATGGGCTTTAACTTATGGCATCCTTATTGGATTATCTTTTTAGCCATACCGATCTTCTATTCAGTCTTCGGCCCTATCGACAAGCTCCTTCACCATCGCCGCATCGAAAAAGGCATTGAGATCGACATCATCGATAGCGACGACGAAGACAAAGACTAAGCTCAATCATCTTTCATTTTTGCGAAACTAAAGGCCCGAAAGGGTCTTTATCATTTCGCTCTCAGTTTTTCGCTTTAATCCGCTATAATATCAATCGTGAAAATACAGCGGGAAATTTTTAAAACGTACATCTCGGGTATATATGGCGGACTATGTGTCGTCTTGGCCACCTCCCTCTACCTCCTTTTTTATTCGTTTAATTTGCGACCATTAGGTTCGATTTTGTTTTCTGTTGGGCTCATTCTCATCGTCAACTATGGCTTTTCTCTTTACACTGGAAAAATCGGTTATGCTTTCGCCTTAGAAGACAGACCTAAAAAGACTAATCTCCTGATGATCTTTTTGGGTAACGCGACGGCAGCAATTATTGCCGGTGCGCTTCTTTCCTTACTCCGTTATACGGGATGGACGGCCTTGTTTGATATCGTTGACGCAACTAGCGCCGGGCGCGAAATCGGAAGTGGCGAGCCCTGGTATTTAGCTATCATCTATGGCTTTTTTTGCGGCCTTTTGATCTTTTTCGCGATTCACACTTTTAAAAAAGCTAAAAAAATCTGGGTCAAATATATCGGTCTCATATTTTTTATATCCCTTTTCGTCATCTTCGGAATGGAACACTGCATCGCCAACCTGTACATCTTCACCTTAGGAAACGCTTGGACTTGGGGTTTGTTGCTCAATGTCGCGATTATTGTCGTCGGCAATTCTTTGGGTGGCATGTTCGGTTATTTGCTGACCCATCTTTAGATCGCAAGCGATTGCCTTTCGCTAGGCAATACAGCACAATAATTAACATGAACAACAAACATCGAGAGCATAAATGGTGGAAGACGGCCATTGGCTACATCATCTATCCAAGCACTTTTAAAGATAGCAACGACGATGGCATCGGCGACTTACAAGGCATCATCTCGAAACTCGACTATCTTAAGGATCTCGGCATCGATCTCATCTGGATTTGTCCTTTTTTCAAATCGCCGATGGATGATAACGGCTACGATGTCAGCGACTATTTGCGAGTCGATCCGCGCTTTGGAACAAATGATGATTTTGATTTGTTAATCAAAGAGGCTCACGCCCGCGGCATTCGCCTCGTCATCGATTTCGTCTTGAATCACACGAGCGACGAGCATCCGTGGTTTATAGAAGCCCAAAATAATCCCCAATCCCCCAAGCGCGACTACTATTTGACGCTGCCGCCTCGCTATATTGAAGGCAAGAGAATGCCCCCGAATAATTGGAAAGGCTTTTTTTCGACTTCGACCTGGTCATATGACGAGAAACTAGATCGTTACTACATGCACATCTTTTCGAAGAAGATGCCGGATGTCAATTGGTCAAATCCCGCTTTACGTCAAGAGTATTATCGCATTGCTAAATACTATTTGGATAAAGGCGTCGATGGTTTTCGATTAGATGCCCTCGCTCATTTGTCGCGTGACATGAGTTTTAAAAATTCAGATGTTGGCCTCGACGAAAACGGACTAGCCTTCGACATGTCGAAGTATTCTAATCGTCCAGAATTATTTGATTACATGCGTGAATTTGACAATCTAGTTTTTTCAAAATATGACTGCGTGACAATCGGCGAAGTGGGCGGTGGCATCTCACCCGAACAATCCCTTGATTTATCAGGATACGAAAACGGTTCAATCAGCATGGTCTTNNACTTCAATTTCGACACGGCTTGGGAAAATGGCGCATACGATAGTGTCGATAAGAAAGACGAAGAGCTATCGACGGATGTCATCAAGCTTAAAAACAATTTTTACCGCTGGTACAAAACATGTAACAGCAAAGCTTGGATGCCGCTTTACTGGGACAATCACGACCACCCCCGTGTCCTATCGCAGTACGGCAGCGTCAAATTTCGAAAAGAATCGGCTAAGATGCTAATTACGACTTTGCTTTTTATGTATGGCACACCTTTCATCTACTATGGCGATGAAATCGGAATGAGCAATGTCGACTACACAAACATCGAGGATTTTAACGATGTGAGCGCCCGCAATTATGTTGAAGAAAATAAGAATCGTTATGATAGCGAGACCTTATTGCGCTTCTTGCGCCGCACCTCACGAATCAATGCTCGGACACCGATGCAGTGGAGCGATGAGGCATATGCTGGTTTTTCGCGGGTTGCCCCAAGTCAAAAAGTTAACGGAAACTATCGCCAAGTAAATGTTGCAAAAAATGTCCTAGATGAGGATTCAATTTTGCGCTATTACCAAAAAGCCATCGCTCTTCGCAAGGAAGAAAGCATCAGTGAATCGGTCTTATTTGGAGCATTTTCGCTTATCAGCCAAGACCACGAAGATGTTTTCGCTTATCGCCACGACGGTAATAAAAAAATCGTTCTCATCGCCAATTTTCGTGCAAAAACCATTCCTTTTCAATTCAATTCGACGATTAAAAATACGCTCTTACATAATTATTCAGACATTTCTGAGTCAGATGGCGCTCTTAACTTGCGACCTTTCGAATGCTATTTGTTCGAAGTTTTATAAGCGCCTTTTAGATTTGTGCACTGTGCACTATTCATTTAAAATCGCTCGCGTTATAATTTGAATAACGGAGGTATTTTATGAAAGAAAAAGAAGCGAAAGCACTAGAAGCCGAAAAATCTTATGTTTCGCTAAAAAACATCAACAAGATTTACGAGAACAA
>DCUC01000011.1:0-1961 GCA_002329705.1 Caryophanales bacterium UBA1424 | reverse complement strand
ACTGAGAATGATTGCCGGTCTTGAAGACATTTCGTCCGGAGAATTGTGGATCGACGGCACATACTCTAATGATCGGGCTCCTAAAGACCGCGACATCGCCATGGTCTTTCAAAGCTATGCCCTCTATCCGCACATGACGATTTACGATAACATGGCATTTGGTCTTAAAATCCGCCGTTTGCCAAAATCAGAAATTGATCGCCGCGTTCACGAAGCGGCACAAATTCTTGAAATCGAGGAGCAATTGGAACGCAAACCAAAAACCCTCTCCGGTGGTCAGCGGCAACGTGCGGCCCTCGGTCGCGCCATCGTCCGTAATGCCAAAGTGTTCTTGATGGACGAACCGCTTTCAAATCTCGATGCCAAATTGCGCGTTCAGATGAGAAGCGAAATCATCAAGCTCCACGAAAGGCTCGGGGCGACGACGATTTACGTCACTCACGACCAAACTGAAGCTATGACAATGGCGACGCGCATCGTCGTCATGAAGGCCGGCTATATTCAACAAGTCGGGACGCCGCTTGAAATCTATAACTATCCTAACAACCTATTCGTCGCTAGCTTTATCGGTTCTCCACCGATGAACTTTATCGATGTCAATTATGAAAAAGGCTCTGTTGTTTTTAATGATGGCAAAAAGATTACTCTCCCTGCCGATATCGTCAAAGCCCATGATGAGTTCTTTGCTAACGCCCTCGTCGAAGGCAATGCCAAATTAGACGAACTTAATAGCAAGCGCGCCGCCAGCGAAGCGCCTGACGAAGCCCTCGATAAGGAAATCGCTGATTTGCAGGATGCTCTAGCCTCATATAAGGGTTCTCACCGCCTCGTCTTTGGCATTCGTCCAGAAGATATTTACGAAGCTTCAGATGAAAATGTTCAGAAATACCCTGGCGAAGTATATAGCACCAAAGTATCGGTTTCCGAACTCCTCGGCCACGAATACTATGTTCACACCGACTTTGGCGGAACCGACATGGTCTCGAAGATTCCCGCCCATCACCTCATCAGCATTCACGATGATTTGAAACTAGTCTTCAACAAAGAAAAGCTCCATCTCTTCGATCCGCGTTCAACTAAACGCATTTATTAATCGGCGAGATAGAAACCCGCAAATAAAGACCGTGAACCTCGCAATTCACGGTCTTTTTTATTTAAAATTATCATTAACTTCGTTTAATGGTTTTTGGTGGCATTCGAAAATATGGGATTTCTCGTCTATCTTCTTCGGATGTTTTTTCGGCGTAATAGCGCTTCTCGTCTTCTTCGTTACTAAATATTTTTGATTGCCGGGCATCGACGACATATGTTCCCGCGAGCAAATCGTGAAGGGCGCGATTTGAATTCGTGACCGTCACGGCTGCGCTCGATATGAATAACGGCATCGCATAGAGGCCGAGCGAAGCGCCGATTTCAAAAAAACCGAAGACAAAGTAGCGAATGACAATAGCTCCTTTTTTCACTTGGTGACCGGATTTGCTTACAAGAGCTAATCCGAGGATATATTTACCAATCGTCTGACCATTGCCCAACACGAGTGGAATAATTAAGATTGGCGGCACGGCTCCGATGGCCAGACCGAATCCGCCCCCGATTAAAAAGAGTAAGCCTAAAGGTTTACGGGCGGTAAGATATTGCTCGCAGTTTTCAAAGTCGTCAATCGCCTGATTGTAGAGGCGAATCCATTCCGCTTGGCGCTCATAAAAGCTAACACTATCCTTAAAAGCAAAGGTAATCTGCTCTTCACCGGTGAAATCGAACAAGCAATCCTCCTGCCCGCGTTTCAACACCATATCGTAAAAGTCAAAGGCGATACCATATGTGTAAAATGTCGAATCGGCATAAGAGAAGAGCTTCGAATCATCAAGTGGATCTTTGGCTAGTAGATAATAATGTGAGATGCGGGGAAGATAATGGGAATTGGCCTCCTCATTAACGTCGCCTTCGAGAATGTAAGTCGT
>DCUC01000051.1:18595-21611 GCA_002329705.1 Caryophanales bacterium UBA1424 | reverse complement strand
GCGACGACCGGTCCGACATCGTCCACCAGTAACAAATCATCAATCGCCAAAGATGCAAAGTTATCTAAGGAGTTAAATCGCCTGGCGAGGACTTTAGCCATCTTCGCGCCGACTTCTTTGATACCGAGGCCAAACAATAATTTTTCTAAAGAGTTCTGCTTGGACTTTTCAATCGCCGCGAGCAGGTTGTCAATCGACTTATCACTCCAGCCGTCAATTTCGACAATTTCCGCGCGGTGAGAGGCGAGGCGGTATATATCGGGGATGGACAGGATAAACTTCTGATTAAAGAACTGCTCCACCACTTTCTCGCCCATGCCGTCGATATCCATCGCATCGCGGGAGGCGAAATGAATAATACCTTCGATTTGTTTCGCCGGGCAATGGGGGTTGCGGCAGAAGTGCATGGCTTCGACTTTTTCAAGTTTAGAAGCGCATACCGGACAGTTTTCAATCATGACAAAATCACGTACTTTGTCATCGCGTCTTTCGATGATGGGTCTTACGACTTCGGGAATGACATCGCCGGCTTTTCTAAGAGTTACGAAATCACCGATTTTAAGCTTCTTATCATAAATAAAATCTTCGTTGTGGAGCGTCGCTCTCTGGACGAGGGAACCGGCGACGCGGACCGGCTCTAAGACGGCGTTAGGCGTAATCTTTCCGGTTCTTCCGACAGTGAAGATAATGTCCACTAATCTAGTTGTGACTTCTTCGGGCGGAAATTTATAGGCCATGGCCCAACGCGGTGTCTTAGCGGTATAGCCAAGCTCGCCGTAATAATCCAAATTATCGACTTTAATAACTATCCCGTCGATATCATACGTCAGCGAATTGCGCTTGCTGTGATACTCGTTAATATAAGCTATTACTTCATCGATATTTTGGCAAAGCCGGCGTTCTTTGTTGGTTTTAAAGCCGAGCTTTTCTAAATACAAAAGGGCATCGCTATGCTTTTTAATCTTGAAGTCACCGGCGTTAACAAAGTAATACCAATAGGCATCTAACTTGCGCGAGGCGGCAATTTTCGAATCGAGCTGGCGAATCGAACCAGCCGCGGCATTGCGGGCATTTGCAAGCAGGGGCTCACCTTTTTCTATGCGTATTTTGTTTAACTCATTGAGCGAGGCTTTTGGCATGAACACTTCGCCGCGAATTTCGAGGTTGCCCGGTTCCGGAATTTGCACGGGAATCGATTTGATCGTGATGATGTTATGGGTGACGTTTTCACCAACTGCGCCATCACCCCTCGTTACAGCGTAATTGAGCTTACCGTTTTGGTAATCAAGCGAGATGGCTAAGCCATCAATCTTCATCTCACACATGTAGGTAAGGGAGGAAATTCCTAACGCTTCTTTTACCTTGCGGTCAAAGTCGCGGACATCTTGCTCATTAAAGGCGTTTGCTAAGGAAAGCATGCTACGCTTATGTGTGATTTTTTCAAATTCCGACAAAACTTTGCCCCCAACTCTTTGAGTTGGCGAAAAGGGCGATTTGAGTTCGGGATATTTTTCTTCCAGCAGTATCAGCTCGTTTATTAAACGATCATACTCGGCATCGCTCACGCTCGGATTATCTAGAACATAATATTCGTGATTATATTGCTCTAATAGTTTAGTGAGCTCATTGACTCTATCTTTATCACTCATGCGCGGGCCGCTCCTTTTTTCGACAGCATAAAATGCTTGGCGAGAATCGATTTCTTGCCGTGTTCATAGAAGTTGATTTCGATGATCGTGTCATCGATGACCTTCGTCACGACGCCTTCGCCAAACTTCTGATGGATGGCGACATCGCCGACGACCCAGTGGTCGACAAAATTATCCTCTGGGGGGTTGTTAGCGAAGGAGGTGTTATTAACGACTTCAATGACGTCATCATAAACATCATCAATATCAAAGACATCGCGTCTCTGATAACGGTTGTAGCCTTTATCGCGGGGCAGTTCAAGGCCGGCTTCTTTATAAAAGCGCGACGGAATCGGATCGGAACTCAATACAAACGAGTAAGAGCGGTTACATGATGCGAATAGTTTCTTCTTGGCTCTGGTAAAGGCCACATAGCAGAGTCTTCGTTCCTCTTCGAGGCCTTTATAGCCCTCTTCTTCAAGTGAACGGTTGCTGGGAAAGACGCCTTCGTTAAGGCCGATGACAAAGACGTAGTCAAATTCGAGGCCTTTGGCGACGTGAATGGTCATCATCGAAACATAGTTTCCTTCGTTGATATCATCTTGCGAAGTCGCAAGCGTCGCGTATTCAAGATATTCTTCAAAGGGGGCATCGGGGTTTTTCTTGGCGAAGTTAAAGATGTCGTCAAATAACATCTTGACGTTATCGAGGCGGTCATCGCCATCGTCATCTTTAGAAAGATAATCATAATATCCCAACTCGACGACGAGCTGATTTAATAGACTTGGATAAGCTTCGAGTTTTTCATCGAGTTTCTTGCGCGTGGCCTCCAGGGAGTTAACCATCGATGATAAGGAGACGATGGCTTTTGTTTTTAGTTCAGAGTCGTATTTTTCGATATCGCGAATATAGTTATAAAGCGATAAGTCGTTTCTTCTTGCCTCTACCTTTAGAGTCGCAAGCGAGGTATCGCCGATGCCTCTTCGCGGGACGTTGATGATGCGCTCAAAACTGATATCGTCGCGGGGATTATAAAGGAGGCGGAAATAGGCGATGACATCCTTAACTTCCATGCGCTGAAAGAACTTTGTGCCACCGAAAATTTGAAATGGTATTTTATTTCTTTCGAGCTCCTTTTCAAAAGGCAGGGTGATATAGCTCGAACGGTATAAAATGGCAACTTGGCCGTAATTAAAATCAATCTTCGTCTTCTTGAGCTTTTCGATTTCTCTGACGACCCAGGAAGCTTCGGTGTCTTTGGAAAAAGACATCTCCGTCTCGACTTTTTCGCCGAGGTTATTTTTCGTATATAAGTCTTTAGGAACTCTTTTTTTGTTGTGGCTGATCAAACGGTTCGCGGTGTCGAGGATGACCTGGGTCGAACGATA